>CAJUDC010000131.1 GCA_910584955.1 uncultured Paraprevotella sp.
GTCTCCTAGTGATAGGGGACTTTTTCATTGTGGTCGGGAGCGGGACGGTCTTCTCCCGACCGTTGCGTGGCGGGGGATTCCGGGTACGAGGGATCAGGCGTGCCGGGGCTAGACGTTGTCGTCCGCCGGCTGTTCCCGTTTCATTTGGATATACTGCGAGGGCGTTACTCCGAACATTTCCTTGAAATAGGAAGAGAAATAGCGTGGTGTGTTGAATCCTACCATATAGGAGATCTGTTGCACCGGCAGCCGGCTGCTTTCCAGCAGGTGGGCGGCACGTTTCAGCCGTACGCTGCGCATGAATTCGGAAGGGGGCTGACCGACTATGGCCTGCATTTTTCTATATAGGTAGGTCCGGTCGATGCCGATGTCCTGGCTCAGGCTTTCTACACTGTATTCCGCATTGTCCATGTTCTTCTCCATACATTGCATGGCTTTCTCCATCAATTGTTTGTCCAGGCTGTTCACGGTTATTTCCTTCGGATCTACATTGATTTCTTCGATGAATTTGTTTCTGCGCTTCTCCCGTTGGTCGATCAGTTGGCGGATACGTGTCAGCATGACGTCCATGTTGAACGGTTTGCCTACAAAAGAGTCGGCGCCCGAGTCGTAGGCCGCTTGCCGGCTTTCCGAAGAGTTCCGGGCGGTAAGGAGGATGAAGGGAATGTGGCTGAATTTGATGTCGTTCTTGATCTGTTTGCAGAATTTGTATCCGTCCATGCGCGGCATCATCACGTCGCTGATGATCAGATCGGGGTTGTGGTGGCGCGCCAGATCCAGTCCTTCCGCCCCGTCGGCCGCCGTCAGGATGCGGTAATAGGGTTGTAGTGTTTCTTTCATGAAATGCCGGAACTGCGTGTTATCTTCCGCTATGAGCAGGGTGATGTTTTCTGTCGGTTTTTCCGTTGGGCGACCGGCGTCGGTCGGTTCTTGCGGCGGGATAGGGGACGAATTTTCCGTATCGCCGTTGCCGATGGGGGAGAGTTCGCGCTTCTCGTCTTCCGCTGCTTTTTCCGCAGGTTTCAGTGCCGGTATCTCCACACTGAAAGTGCTTCCCCGTCCTACGGCGGATTCCACCCGTATGGTGCCGTGATGCAGTTCGACATATCCTTTCACGAGGTTGAGACCTATGCCGCTTCCGGTGTTCAGTTCCGAATTCGGGGAATTGTTCGTGTTGCTTTGATAAAAGCGTTCGAAAATGTTTTTCAGGTCGTCGGGTGCGATACCCGTTCCCGTGTCGCTCACGCTTATATGCAGGCCGTTCAGGTGGTCGTCGGTTGTGTTTTGTCTTTCCGCCCGTACGGTGATGGTTCCGCCTTCGGGGGTGAATTTGAAGGCATTCGAAAGCAGATTGTTCATCACCCGTGTCATTTTCTCACGGTCGAGCAATAAAACGTCCTGCTCGTTGAGCAGACATTCGCATACGAGGTTGATGTGTTTTTCGTGTGCCAGATGAGAGAAATGATGCACGCAGTCTTCTACGAAAGATTGGATGGGAACCGGCTCCGGCGACAGGTGTTCGCCTTTTTGTTCCAGCCGGCGGAAGTCGAGCAGGCGGTTCACCAGTTTGAGCAGGTCGCGTGCGCTGCCGAGAATCTGTTCCAGGTCTTTCTTCAGTTTCTCGTCCGTCAACTGTTTGACCAGTACTTCGAGCGGAGTGATGATGAGCGTGAGCGGCGTGCGGAATTCGTGGCTGATGTTGGTGAAGAAGCGGTACTTGAGTTCGTCCAGATGCTGTTCGCGCTGGTGCTTGATGCCCTCCTGCTCCAGTTCCATGCGCGACCGGCGATAGGAGATGTAGACGTCCACCATGTAATAGACAAGCGCCAGTGCAAGGAAGGTATAGAGGAAGTAAGCCCACCATGTTTTCCAGTACGGCGGTTTTACTACGAGGGTAAGAATCAGTGCGTCGCTCCAGTTCTTTTCATCGACCGAAGCCTGTGCGGTGAAGGTATAGGTGCCCGGTTCGAGCGATGTGTAGGTGGCCGTACACAATCCGGTAGCTGAGGTTCGGTAGTTCCAGTCCTTGTCTACGCCTTTCAACTGGTAACGGTAGGTGGTATGTTGCGGAGCCCGGTAGTTGAGCGACGATACGGTGAGGTCGACGAAATTCTCGTCGTAATTCAAGGTGACTTGCGAGGTATATGATAATCCCTGTTTCATCAGCAGACGCCCGTTGAACAGGCCGTCGTTGCTGATACTGCGGTTCATGATCTCACACCCTACCAGTTTGGGCTTCAGTGCCGGCTTCATATCCTTGAACGGCTCGGGGCGGATTTCCACCAGGCTGGTGGTGCTGCCGGCGTATAGGGTGCCGTCGGGCATACAGGCGATGGATTGTTCCATCATTTCGTTTTCCGGTATGCCGTCGTTTTTATCCAGTCGCAAAAAGGACAGACTGCCGTCTGCGTGAGGTGTAATTCGCGTCACTCCGTTGGATGTCGTAACCCATATCTGTCCGTTTTTATCTTCCGTGACCGCTTGTATGCAATTGTTGGACAGTCCGTCGTCCGTTGTATAGCATCTGGCCGGCTGTGTACTGTCGCAACGCAGTATCAGCCCGTTTTGTGTTCCCGTCCACAGACGGTTGCGACTGTCTTTGTAGATACAGTTATATTTCCGGCTGTAGCGTTGCGTCGGTGTCAGCCACGGTATGTTCTCTATATCGTTTTGTCCGGTCCGTATCTTGAACGAACCGTTTTGGCTGCCTATCAGGAATGTGTTCGGTTGCTCTTCGTATGCGAAACTGATGGCGCGATACGTGGAAAACGGATCGGACTGGGAACGGAAATAGTCGATACGTCTTTTTTCGGGGTCCAGCCATCCCAGCTGGTTTGCCCGGTTGCATACCAGCAGATAACCGTCGTGAGCCGGTTGGCAGAAGCGGAAAATATCCGTAGTCAGTCCTTCCGTATTCTGTTGGTTATATTTCGTTACGGTGTGGTTTTCTGCTTTCATTAATCCTTGTCGGGTAGAAATCCAGATACGTCCTTTGGGGTCCTTTTTCAGGTCGGTACACATGACGTGCTGCAATTCCGGGTGAAAAAGAGAGAAGTTTTTTGTAACGGTGTGGAACAGGTATACGCCGTCGAAAGTTCCCACGAGCAACTGCCGGTCGTCGTAGGGCAGCAGATACCGGATGCGCCGCCCGTCGGAAGTGGGGTTTGATGTGTTGACATATTGTACGGCACACTGGTTCTTACGGTTGTACTGTAACAGACCGGACGAACTGGTGCCCAGCCACATACCGCCTTGGTGGTCGAAGAGTATGTTCATGATGTAGTCCGCGATCTCTTCGTGGGAGGATACGCGAAACGAATGCTCCTCTTGCAGCACTTTGAAGTCGGACGACAAGCGTATGAGACCTTGCTCGGCTCCGAGCAGGAACTGGCCGGAATCGTCTTTTTTGATGTCGTTGATGATGCGGTTCTCCAGCAGGGGCTCCCAGGTCTGGGTGTAGATACCGTATTTATATAAGGTGCCTTTCTCGTTGTTGACGGCGATGAGCAGATGATGCCGGTCGGCCTGGAGAGCCTGAATGCGGAAGTAGTCCGAAGGTTGCGGTTGTGTAAAACTGTCGTCTGTGCTTATGATCTGTCCGGTCTTTTCTTCCCAGCATAGCATGCGTCCGTTATTGAAGAAGATCAGATGGAACGATCCGGCCTGAACCACTTCCCTTACCTTGATATTCTTTTTTGTTTCTTCGGGAGTGGGAGTATATACCAGACAGGCTTTTTGTTTCCAGTCGTACCGGTACAGTTTTCCGCTGCCGGTGATGAGCCAGGCCTGGCGGTCGTTGTCGAGAATGAAATCGTTCAAAGGTTCCGTCACGCCGCTAGGGGCCAGCCGGTCCGCAATGTCGGTATGGAACCGGTACGTGTGCGTGTCGATCAGGTAGAGACGGTAAAAGTCTTTGGCCCATAACAGCCCGTCCTGCGTGTCGTAGGCACGGCAATTGTTGTGCAGGCCCAGCGGATAGGTTTTCGTCAGGTCGCAATCCAATTGTTCGAAATGATGTCCGTCGTACAGGCAGAACATCCCTTCGGTAAGCACCAGTATGCGCCCGTCCGGCATGTTGGTCATGAAACGGACTTGATTGTTGAACAATCCGTCGCCGGTGTCGAGCAGGCGATAGGAAGGCGGGGCCGGCGATTGCCCGCTGCTTGCTACAGCGAAAAAGAAAGAGACGAGAACGGTCAGGATATGAAGTTTGCTTCGTTTCATGGCAGTGTGGTGTGTTTTCGATAGTCCGACAAAGGTAGGGAATTCAGGGCATAAACGAAACGTTTTTTTGCGGAAAACTACAGAATAATTGCAGGCAGCCGAGAGGACTGTACGATATGTTGCGGGATGGTGTACATTTTGTTGTATTCCCGGTCTAACAACTTTAGGTACATTACATTGCAACGTTTCGGACAAGGTGTATCGTTGACACGTATTATATTTGCGACGTTGAAAAAAACAATACCATGAAAAGCAGTGACAAACGATTTGATTATGCCTCCTTCTACTTGAGGTATTATGATTTTGCTGTGAAATATGCCGCAAGCCTGGTGGGCGGCGAGGAGAACGCCCGCGATGTGGTTGGGGATGTCATGTTGAAGTTACTGGAGATGGAAAATCGTTTGGATGAAGAAAGAAACGTACGTGCGTTGTTCATCTCGATGATACATAATCGCAGTCTGGATCTGTTGAGGCGTCGTCACTGCTACAACGAAGTGGAAGCGCTGATGCTTCGTTCCGTAGATCAAATGTCGGATGACGAGCTGACCCGTTTGTGCCAGCGTGAGCTGTTCCGGGCCATGGGAGCTACCTTACGCAGTCTGCCCGACAAGGAGCGTACCGTGTTTGTGCGTATTCGTTTCAAAGGGGAGAGCTATAAGGAGGTGGCGGAGCATACGGGCCTTTCCAACCGTAGTGTGGAGTATCAACTTAAGAAAGCTACCGACAAAATACGCAGTAGCCTGCGGCATTTGTACGGTTGATGAAGAATAGAGAAAAGGGTTATATAATTATAGATTAGGTTTTTTCATATATTAGTTAAGTTTGAATGAGGGCAAGGCCGGGCAGTGATGTTCGGCCTTGCCTTTTGTTGCTATTTCACTCCCCGCCGGTTCAGGGCGGCGCTGTATCTGGCGGCGTTGGCCAGATGTTCGGCATACGTGCGCGCAAAGTTGTGTGTGCCGGAGAAATCCTCTTTGGCGCACATGTATATGTAATCGTGTTTGACGTGGTTCAGCACGGCGTCGATGCCGGCGATGGAGGGAATGCGTATCGGCCCCGGGGGCAGACCGCTCTGTACGTACGTGTTGTAAGGGCTGGGAGTGAGCAGATGTTTGTGGTAGATACGCCGCAGGGAGAAGTCCTTCAAGGCAAATTTTACCGTAGGGTCGGCTTGCAGAGGCATGTCGGTGCGCAGGCGGTTGATGTACATCCCTGCTACCATCGGTTTCTCACTGTTGTTGGCTGTTTCTTCATCGACGATGGAAGCCAGCGTCATCACTTCGTTCGGTGTCAGACCCGCCGCCTCAGCTTTTTGCCTGCGGCTTTCGTTCCAGAAGCTGTCGTGCTCTTTCTGCATCCGTTTCATGAAATCAGGCAGATTTACGTCCCAGTACATTTGGTAGGTGTTGGGGACGAACAGGCACGGCAATGTTTCCGGTTCATAACCGTACGTCCGGCAGAACTCCGTGTCGGCAAACGCATGTGCCCACGTGGCTGAGTCTGCCATCAGTTTACGTCCCAGTACGGCGGCCAGCCTGTCCATTGTGCGTACGCTCGGAAGCGCCAGATTGACAGCCTCTTGATGACCGCGTTGCAGTTTGCGGAATACGTTCAACATATTGTCGCCCGGTAAGATGGCATACCGACCGATTTTTACATTGTAGGTCGTCAGCGACGCCAACAGGCGGAAGCCTCCGATGGCGCCCGGATGAGGGACGGCGCGTATTTTCGCACACACGGAGTCGGTCGTATCGTCTGTGTCAATGTACACATATTCGGGACCTTCCATGCAAGGGGCGTGCTTAAACAACAAGAACCACGTTGTTCCCAGTACGATGATTCCGGCGGCGGCAAGCAGCAGGCCCGCCGCTTTGAGTCTTTTTTTTCTGTCCATTTCGGTTGATGGTTTTGAAAAGATTACGGGGCAAAGTTAATCTATTTTTATGAGATTCGGCACAAGGATGTCCCGGATTTGACATACGGATGTTTGGTTGTCGGCGGGAAAGGGAGGCACGAAGCCGTCTGTCGTTTTCGTTTATGCGGAAGAAAACGCTTCGAAGTGCATGTTTTTCGCTATCTTTGTCTGCATTAACTACTCGTGCTATGAAAAAATTGTTTTTTTGTATGGCTCTGTGTCTCTTTTTGGCTCCGGCTCATGCCCGGTCGGTATCGGAGGTGGAAAAAGTGATAGAGCGGTTTGCGGGAGAAAGGATCCCCGTGACAGTTTCGTTGTCGCTGAAGAAGCAGGGGGGCCGTGACGTCTTTGAGACTTCTGTGGAGAACGGGAAATTGCATGTGAAGGCCAGTAGCGGGGTGGC
>CAJUDC010000132.1 GCA_910584955.1 uncultured Paraprevotella sp.
TGTTTGTCAAGGACTTGCATTTATAACAAGTAATTAAGCTGCGAATTTAAGGATTATGGAAAAACACGAAAAAGAAATCGGATTACCCGAGAATGCTTTCCGGGAATTACGGGAAGGAGAATCGTACAAACCCTTGATGCCGGACGCACAGCCCTGCAAGGAAGTGACGGTATGGTCGGTGACATGGGGATTGCTTATGGCTGTTCTGTTTTCAGCCGCATCCGCCTATTTGGGATTGAAAGTAGGTCAAGTGTTCGAAGCGGCCATTCCCATAGCCATCATAGCCGTAGGCGTATCGGGTGCCACGCGCCGCAAAGGCGCTTTAGGCGAAAACATCATCATACAAAGTATCGGTGCCTGTTCGGGCATGATCGTCGCCGGCGCCATATTCACCCTGCCCGCCCTGTATATCCTACAGGCTAAATACCCGGAAATGACCGTCAACTTCCTGGAAGTTTTCATTGCATCCGTCCTGGGCGGTGTGTTAGGGATTCTGTTCCTCATTCCGTTCCGCAAATATTTTGTGAAAGACATGCATGGCAAATATCCTTTTCCCGAGGCGACGGCATCGACCCAGGTACTGATTTCCGGTGAGAAAGGAGGACAACAGGTCATTCCGCTTATGATAGCCGGTATTATCGGCGGATTATACGATTTTGTGATAGCTACATTCGGATGGTGGAACGAGAACTTCACTTCCCGCTGTCTGGCATGGGGCGACATGCTTGCCGAGAAGACCAAACTGGTATTTAAGATGAATACCGGCGCTGCCGTATTGGGAATGGGATACATTATCGGCTTCAGATATGCTTTGATCATCTGCTGCGGATCCATGTTGGTATGGTGGTTGATTATTCCGGGCATAGCTCTGTTCTTCGGTGATACGGTGGTCATGGAACGGGGCGGCGAAGCCGTGGTTGCGTCTTCTGCCACAGCCGAACAGATTTTCTCGTACGCCAAGAGCATCGGTATCGGCGGTATTGCCATGGCCGGCATCATCGGTATCATCAAAAGCTGGGGCATCATACGCAGTGCCGTCGGTCTGGCCTCACAGGAATTAAGAGGCAAGAAAACGACAGTCAAGCATGCACCCCGCACACAGACAGACATCCCCATGCGTATCATTGCCATCGGCTCTCTACTTACCATTGCCGCCATCTTCTTATTCTTCCACTTCGGTGTGATGCACGGCAACATCCTCTTCAGCATTGTCGGCGTTCTGTTGGTTGCCTTTATAGCTTTCCTGTTTACCACGGTAGCCGCCAACGCCATCGCCATTGTCGGCAGTAATCCCGTTTCCGGCATGACGCTTATGACACTTATCCTGGCCTCGGTCATCATGGTAGCCGTGGGTCTGAAAGGAACCGGCGGCATGGTGGCGGCCCTTATCATGGGTGGTGTGGTCTGTACGGCGCTTTCCAGTGCCGGCAGTTTTGTTACCGACCTCAAAATCGGATACTGGCTGGGCAGTACCCCTCAAAAACAGGAGACCTTCAAATTTCTGGGCATTCTGGTATCGGCGGCTACCGTTGCCGGCGTAATCATGATTCTTAACGAGACCTACGGTTTTACCAGCGGACAGCTGGCCGCCCCTCAAGCCAACGCCATGGCAGCCGTTATCGAACCTTTGATGAGCGGCGCCGGCGCCCCGTGGCTGTTATATGGCATTGGCGCGCTATTAGCCATTGTACTTACTTTCTTCAAGATTCCTGCATTGGCATTTGCCTTGGGCATGTTCATCCCCTTAGAATTGAACCTTCCCTTGTTGGTAGGCGGCGCCATCAACTGGTACGTAACCTCGCGCAGCTCAGATGCTTCGGTAAATGACGCACGGGGCGAACGAGGCACACTGCTGGCATCCGGTTTCATCGCCGGCGGCGCTCTGATGGGCGTGGTCAGCGCCGCCTTACGGTTCGGAGGAATTTCCTTCGACTATACCCGTTGGTGGAACCAGCCGGGCAGTGAACTGTTGTCATTAGGCATGTACATTCTGCTCATCCTCTTCCTCATAAAATACACTTTAAAACAGAAATAAGGCGATAAAAAACAAAACTGTTCGCAAAAACCGGGTTTTACCCTTTGGCATATCACGGAAAAAGCGTACCTTTGCGCCGCCGCTACGAGATAGCGGCATATTTCAAACCTATAAAACATAAATATTTATGGCAACTAAAATCAGATTACAGCGTCACGGCCGCAAGGGCTATGCTTTCTACAGCATTGTTATCGCTGACGTAAGAGCACCACGTGATGGTAAGTTTACAGAAAAAATCGGTACGTATAACCCGAATACGAATCCGGCCACTGTAGATTTGAAATTCGATCGTGCTTTGTATTGGGTGGAAGTCGGCGCACAGCCTACGGATACCGTACGCAACATTTTGTCAAAAGAGGGCGTCTATTTGATGAAGCATCTGCGCGGCGGTGTAAAGAAGGGTGCATTTGACGAAGCTACCGCACAAGCCAAATTCGAAGCATGGAAAGCAGACAAGCAAAAGGGTATCGAGGCTTTCGAAGCCAAGCAAGCCGCCGACAAGAAAGCCGCTGAAGCAGCCCGCTTGGAAGCCGAGAAGAAAGTAAACGAAGAGATCGCTAAAAAAGTAGCAGAGAAGAAGGCTGCCGAAGCTGCCGCCAAGGCCGAAGCTGAAGCTGCCGAAACTGCGGATGCTGCCGTAGAGGGTGAAAACGAAACTCCTGCCGAAGCATAAACAAGTATTTTATTTGCTTCTTTCAAACAAACATTTATGGAAGGCCGTACCGTGAGGTATGGCCTTTCCCTTTTTATATTTCTCAAAAAAAATCAGGCTTTTCCTACCCGTCTTATTACATTTTATCGTACCTTTGCGCAGACAACAAAGGGGTGCCCCGCCTGCAACCGCAGGACCGGAGCTGAGATTATACCCTGTGAACCTGATGCAGGTAATGCTGCCGAAGGGATTGTTTTATACAAAGCAACATCACAGATTCTTCAGAAGGAAAGCCTCCTTTCGTTGTGCATGACTCAAACGATAAGGACTATGTTGAATCTGCAATTCATCACTCATTTCACCGACACTTATTCGTATGCGGACTCGGCCCGCATGGCACTGGAAGGCGGATGCCGCTGGATACAGCTCCGCATGAAAAACTCCACACTCCCGGAGTTGGAAAAGAACGCACGGGACATACAAGCGTTGTGCCGGGCCTACAAAGCCACCTTCATTATCGACGACCACGTGGAACTGGCCCTGGCGCTGAAAGCCGACGGTGTCCATTTGGGTAAGAACGATATGCCCATAGCCCAGGCACGACGCATAATGGGGGAATCCTTTCTGATCGGCGGAACCGCCAATACCATCGAAGACATAAGAGCCCATTACCGTGACGGTGCCGATTATATCGGTTGCGGCCCCTACCGCTTCACCACCACCAAGCAGGGACTGGCCCCCTTATTGGGAATTTCCGGTTACCGGCATATCATCCAGACGATGCGGGAGGAACATATTTCTCTGCCTGTCATAGCCATCGGAGGCATTACCCGACACGATCTCCCCGCCTTGTTGGCTACGGGTATCAGCGGCATTGCCGTAAGCGGCTGCGTCCTTCAAGCCGAATCGCCGGTGGAGGAAATGCGCAGACTGCTGACCTATAAAGCACAATGAAACAACCATACATCAACCCATAACCTATGAACGAACAGACAGCTATCACTTATCCCGGCTCGGAGAAAGTCTATATGGAAGGGAAAATCTTTCCCGACATACGTGTAGGCATGCGACGCATCCGGCAGAATCCGACGGTAATTGTCGAAAACGGAGAAAAGAGATACCGGGAGAATGCTCCGGTATATGTATACGACACAAGCGGAGCCTACAGCGATCCGAACGTACGGATCGACTTGAAAAAAGGATTGCCCCGTTTACGCGAAGCATGGATACTGAAACGCGGAGGGGTGGAAAGACTGCGAGAGATAACTTCGGAATACGGACGTATGCGGCAAGCCGACAAAAGCCTGGATTCGTTACGTTTCGAACACATCACGCTCCCCTACCGGGCATTGCCGGGCAGGCAGATCTCACAGATGTACTACGCCAAACAGGGTATCATCACACCGGAAATGGAATATGTCGCCATCCGCGAGAACATGAATTGCGAAGCACTGGGCATACAATCGCCCATCACACCGGAGTTTGTACGCGACGAGATTGCGGCCGGCCGGGCCGTTTTACCGGCCAACATCAACCATCCCGAAGCGGAACCGATGATCATCGGCCGCAACTTTCTTGTAAAAATCAATACCAATATCGGAAATTCGGCCACCACCTCAAGCATCAGCGAAGAAGTGGAGAAATGCGTATGGAGCTGCAAATGGGGAGGCGACACACTGATGGACCTGTCCACGGGAGACAATATACATGAAACCCGCGAGTGGATCATCCGCAACTGTCCCGTACCTGTAGGTACCGTACCGATGTACCAGGCGATGGAAAAGGTCAACGGAAAGGCAGAGGATCTGACATGGGAACTTTTCCGCGACACGCTCATCGAACAATGCGAGCAAGGCGTTGATTACTTTACGATCCACTGCGGCATCCGCCTGAAAAACGTGCATTACGCCAACGAACGGCTGTGCGGCATGGTGAGCCGGGGCGGAAGCATCATTTCCCAGTGGTGTACGTATCATCAGAAAGAAAGTTTCCTCTACGAGCATTTTGATGATATATGTGATATTCTGGCACAATACGATGTGGCCGTCTCGCTGGGGGACGGACTGCGCCCCGGCGCCATCTTCGATGCCAACGACCGTGCCCAGTTTGCCGAGCTAGACACAATGGGCGAACTGGTTCAACGCGCATGGGCAAAAAACGTACAGGCCTTTATCGAAGGACCGGGCCACGTGCCCATGCACAAGATTCACGAGAACATGGAACGGCAGATAGAGAAATGCCATCATGCCCCGTTCTATACGCTAGGCCCTCTGGTGACCGATATAGCACCCGGATACGACCACATAACCAGCGCCATCGGGGCGGCCCAGATCGGATGGTACGGAACAGCCATGCTTTGCTACGTAACGCCCAAAGAACATCTGGGACTGCCCAACAAGGAAGATGTGCGCAACGGAGTGGTCACTTATAAGATAGCGGCCCATGCCGCCGACATCGCCAAAGGGCATCCCGGGGCCACCGTGCGCGACAATGCCCTGAGCCTGGCTCGCTATGAGTTCAGATGGAAAGATCAGTTCAATCTCAGCCTGGACCCCGAACGGGCATTGGAATATTACAAAGCCGGCAACCATTTCGACGGCAAATACTGCACCATGTGCGGTCCCAACTTCTGCGCCATGCGCATCAGCCAACGCCTGCGCAACTGCGACTTTACACCGGAAACATCCGTTTCCGACAACGAATAATCATCCTATCAAAACCATTTTAATATCAAAAGCAATGATTGAAACCAAAGTATCACAGGGCATTATCAGTACTTACTTCGAGAAAATGCAACGCAATCTCAATCTGGATGCAGCTATCGTAGGCGGAGGTCCGTCGGGTATTGTTGCCGCATACTATCTGGCCAAAGCCGGTCTGAAAGTGGCACAGTTCGACCGCAAACTGTCTCCGGGAGGCGGCATGTGGGGCGGCGCCATGATGTTCAACCAGATTGTCGTGCAAGAAGAAGCCATGCACATCGTAAAGGATTTCGGTATCAACTACGCACCTTTCGACGAAGGCCTGTATGTGATGGACTCGGTGGAAAGCACATCGGCCCTGCTCTACCATGCCGTGCATGCCGGTGCCACCCTCTTCAACTGCTATTCCGTGGAAGATGTCATCTTTAAAAACGACGTGGTAAGCGGCGTTGTAGTCAACTGGACCCCGGTGCTTCGCGAAGGGTTGCATGTGGACCCGCTTAACATATTGGCCCGATGTGTGGTTGACGGTACCGGACACGACAGCGAGATGTGCCGCACCGTAGCCCGTAAAAACGGTATCCGGCTGGCCACGGAAACAGGCGCCGTCATCGGCGAACGTTCTCTGGACGTCGTAGCCGGCGAAGACGAAGTGGTAAAAGGCACAAAGGAGATCTATCCGGGGCTGTACGTCTGCGGCATGGCGGCTTCGGCGGTATCCGGCACCCCGCGAATGGGACCGATCTTCGGCGGTATGCTGTTGAGCGGAAAAAAAGTGGCTGATCTGATCATCGAAAAATTGCAATAAGACAGAAATCCCTATTTCTTGTCCACAACAAGCTATTCCCGTCGAACACGGGAATAGCGCACGACGGGGTGTTTTATAACACCCTAATTAACAACCAAATATAAGTTCCCTAAAAACGAAGAAACGGGGCGAGCAACACATTTCAACGCGGTGCTCGCCCCGTTAAAATGTGG
>CAJUDC010000133.1 GCA_910584955.1 uncultured Paraprevotella sp.
AAATCCTGTCGTATCATTGTTTTCAATTTTTTCTGTCAGGGTTTCGGTAATGTCAGCAGAGTCGTCCAGAATAATGGATTCTTCTATGGAAATAGTCTCGGAAGATGGATTGGTGGATCCGCCGCATGCGGCGAATGAAACGGCTAAAATAGCCACCACCGGAATAAAAATCTTTTTCATATACGTAAAACCATATTGGTTGTTCGGATGCAAATGTAAGTATTAATTCGGATATGTCCGCTTAGATTCGTTTTTTTTAAAGTTCTTGTCCAAAATAGTAACAGTTTGGAATAGTGAATATATTCTTCTGTAAGCGGATGGAGAAAACTCTATAACAGGTGTAAAAGTTTGGCAGTGAAATAAAAATATCGCAACAGATGTATCAAAAAAATCTGTTGCGATAAAAATAGTTTATGGTAAACAAGTTATAAAATTATTCTGCGGGGCTTTCTTCGTTCTCTTTGGGATAGGGAATCACTTCCTGCATGTAAATGGCTTCCAGGCTCCATAAAGCGGCATCATTGGTTGTAACAGTGGGGCATTCGTCTCGTGGGGTCGGTACTTCGGGAGGTAATACATGGTGTATTTCGAAAGGATAATGCTGCATTTTATCGTCCAGTTTCCACATATCTTTCCAAGCATCCAATGCCATTTTTCGATCATTCATTTTGTATGCAGCATAGGCTTTCAACCGGCTTACTCGAAAGCGATTGCGATTCAGTTCCAAGGCTTGTTGCTGATAGCGGCGAGCGTGATCCAGCCAAGCCCGTTCCCATGTCGGTTCGTGAATCATATCCATCATTTCGTTCATTATTTCGAAGCCTCCCATGATTGTCATTAGATGACTGGTACTTTGTAGAGCGGTATCTCCTTCGTAGCTGACGATGCCTGTGGCAGGATCGAAACCCAATACGCCTGGTCCGGTAAAGAAACCTTTCGGAAGGCGGGCTATGCTACGCATCCCTTGTACGATCTTATTCCTGTAGATAGGATTTCGGGTGCGTTCCCATTCTGTCATCCAGTTACCTGCGTAAGCTAGCCAATCCGGGCCGATACGCAGGCGGGCAGGGGCACTACACGGGTATTTATCACGAGGCAGTGCCAGACGCATGGGATCGATGGTATATAACTTCTGTTCGGCATCCTTTACATGTCGCATCAAGTCGCCACAACGCTCATCGGTAGTTAAGTAATAGTAGAAACGATTCCAAGCGGCTTGACTGATACGTGCTTCCTTGGCTCCGCATCCCCAGTGGCTTACATTATGGCGGGAACCTAATCCGTCGAAAGGACCAATGTGGTAAACATCTACTTCCGAAGTATGCCGTGTCATGGCTTCGGCTGCTCGCCATACATCCGGTCGACCGGTGCGCAAGAAACTATACCATAGCCACATGTTCGAAGCCAGTTCGGTATTGTCCCATGCAAAGCCGCCCACGTCGTATTTCCATTCGTGGCGTGCGGCGTCATAGGCGTGCATGAAGTCGCCGTAGTTCCAAAAACCGTACCAGCGATGTTGTTCTACAGCTTTGAGGAAATAGTTTAAATAACCGCTTAACTGATGCTCTACGCGAGCTCGTTCCGATGAACTGGAATCCGGTAGGCTCCATACACCGAAAGCTCTTTTGTTGTGAAGATATTCTGGAGTACACATCAACGGACTGTCTTCGGATAGCTGACGGGCACGTTGTGCCACGCCGGCTTTACCTGGGTAAGCTGTTTCAGGTAATAGGGTCAGTGTATGTGTTCGGGCGATACCATAAGGAGTACTCATGCCCGGTTGCACATCCTCATAACTGGCAATCAGATCATGCGCCTGATTATCGTAGTGTCGAAGGTTCATGACACCTGCATTAGGATCCCATAACCAAACGGTAAGACTGGCAGCAGATGTTGCTGCGCTGTCTACTTGTAATCCGGTGGGATAAGACTGCCAGAAATCTTTTAGTGATAGTCCCAAGCCGCCACTCATGTCTCCGGCAAAGACATAACCGGTAGCTCGTTCTCCAGTGTGCGTACCCATCCAAGGATGTCCTATATGGGTACGTTTTCGTATGCTGTAAGCATTATCGGTGAGTTGCGATAGATGAAAACCGTTCCATATCGCCCAGTTATTCAGTAGATGTCGATTCTTTTCATCAAAAGCATCCGGTTCGGGAATGCGTTGGCCGTCCGCTTGCTTATATGCCCAGGTTTTGTCTTGCCCTAATGTCAGAATGCGGCGGCCTGAAAGCGGTTGTACCGATTCGCTCCATACACCGCCGTTGTTTGTAGCAAAGGCTATGTGTCGATTGTAGACTTGCTCGCGCATAGGTACGGTGAAACGTATTCCCAGACTACGTATAAAGTCACGGTCCATGTCGCCGTCGTACACAAAAGAATGTACCATTCGTATTTGGTTGCATGCGTTGTAGAAATACAGACGAATGACAAAAGGTAACCAGGAATGTCCTTCTTGATTGGCATAATGCCCTTCTATGCGTACCAGTGCACGTACATCCCCGGCTTGTTCTATTTCTGTTTTTTCCACTTGTCCCTTATAATGTCGAAAAATCAGTTGTTGTGTATCTTCGGTATATGGTGCATTTTGTGTGGTACATAATAAGTATGACGGGCCAGATATGCAATGTCCCGATAGACACAAGCTATCAAGAAAGGTGCCTCCTTTTTTAGGGATGTAAGCAGTCAGTTTATCGGTTGATATGATTATGTGTTCGGTGTCCTCTTGTATTTGTAATTTGGGGACGGACGGTTGGATTTGTTTTTTTCGGCTTATCTTATTATAATATACTTGTTCCGTTCCTTTAGGGACAACCGTAGCGAATCCTCCCCATTTGATGGATCCGTCCGGCCAGTAGGCTAAGGGCCAAAAATCGGTGGGTAAAGTATTTCCTTGCGGAGTAGATAATTCTGCGTGGTCTTTAAGACAAAATTCGCCGGGAGAGAAAGGAATTCCGAAACTAACAGCCTTATCGCTTTGGGGGGCAGGACCGATCCAGCGTAGAATTACCGGACTCTGCGTCTTTCTGGACGATGCTTTTTTTTGCCGGCCTTCGATCGGTAATGTAATAAAAAATGTGATCGCTGTAACCAAATAAAGGAGACGGTTTGCAAGGATGTTTTTCATAGTTTGATGGATTGTGTGCGTACAAAATTAAATATTCTTATGAAAAATGGAGCATATTAGCTGAAAAAAAAGATTTATTTCACGTATATTTGCAGTCGTATGTTGATGTACAATGTACAAAATCTTTTTTCTGAATAAATAGGATCAATCTAATGAAAATAATTCCATCTTTACTGTATGCATCATTTTTTTTAGGTGTATCGGGTATGGTTCCGGTGACAGCCAGGGCACAGGTTGTAAATGATATGACTACTCCGCTTCATTTGTTGAAGCCGGATTATAAGATACCTTATGGAGAGTTGACGGCTACGCAGGTCAAGGCTGATATAGATCGTGTGTTTATGTATATAGATGGGCATACACCGGTGCGCTTGGTTTGCGATGGAAAAGAATTGACTTCTTATAAGAAGTTACCGGAAGGTGCGGAACTGGCGCGCGGGGCATTTCGTATCGGCAGTTATGAATGGGGAATTACTTATCAGGCATTGTTAGAGGCAGCTCGCATTACAGGTGATGTAAAATACAGGGATTATGTGATGCGTCGTCTGCTCTTTTTAAGTGGAGTGGCTCCGGCATTTGAAAAACGGGATGGGGATGAGATTAAAGACGCGCAGATGGAACAGATTCTCCATCCTAGAGCGTTAGACGATGCCGGTACGATGTGTACGGCAATGATGAAAGCGCAAAAAGAAAACGACCGGCTTGGTCTGGATTTTTTGATAGACAATTATTTTGATTTTGTTGAGAAAAAACAATATCGTTTGCCGGACGGGACATTTGCCCGTCATCGTCCTCAACGTAATACGTTGTGGTTGGATGATATGTATATGGGCATTCCGACGATAGCTTTTCGAGGTGTCTATGATGCGGATTCCGGTATGCGTTATTTTGATGAGGCCGCTAAAATTTACCGGCAGTTTGTGGAACGTATGTTTTTGCCGGAAAAAGGTATTTACCGTCACGGTTATGTGGAAGGACTTCAACAACAGCCCACTTATCATTGGGCACGTGCCAACGGATGGGCCTTGCTCACAACTTGTGAACTGTTGGATATGTTACCGGAGCAACATCCTCAGCGGTCATTTGTCCTGAATCAGTTGCGTAAGCATGTGAAAGGGTTGGCGGCTTTGCAGAGTTCGGAAGGTTTCTGGCATCAGTTGCTGGATCGGAACGATTCGTATTTGGAAACTTCTGCTACTGCCATTTATGTATATTGTATTGCTCACGCTATAAACAAGGGATGGATTGAGGGGATAACATATGGCCCTGTGGCTCAATTGGGGTGGCAGGCTGTTTCAACGAAAATTACATCCGACGGCAAGGTGGAAGGTACTTGTGTAGGTACAGGTATGGCATTTGATCCGGCTTTTTATTATTACCGGCCGGCCAATGCACAGGCGGCCCACGGGTATGGTCCCGTGTTATGGGCGGGGGCTGAGATGATAGCTTTGCTGAATCGCTGGCATCCTCGCACCAATGATAGTGGTTTGCATTATTACTCGGAAAAGCAGTCGAATCCTTCTCCTTTGTTTTATCTCACGGAAGACGGAAAGGGTGAGGCTGTAAAATGAATCGATGAAATGGAGTAATGAGAAATTGATGATGACGTTTTTTACAAAGCTAGTGTTGGGGTTGGTTGGTTTGGGAATTCCGTCGCTTGCTATATCTGCCCGGGTATGGGAAGTGACGGTGAGGAATCCGCTATCGGTAGAACGGAAAAATGTGCCGGTGGTGATAAAGTTACATCAGTATATGTCTGCGGAGGAGCGGATTCTTTCGGCTGTGGTGCAGGGACCAAACGGTGAGATACCGTCGCAGTTGGATGATTTGGATGGCGATTTGCGCCCGGAAGAATTGGTTTTTGTGACCGATATGCCGGCTTTGGCAGCCGAGACTTTTCGGGTGACGCTTTCCGATAAGGAACAACCTAAAGTCTATCCGGCGGAAGTTCATGCTCATATCAAGTTGTTCGATAGTAAATTGAAATATCCGAATGTGAAGTCGGTGACTTATCCTGGCCGTGTAGCTTCTCTTGATATGTATAACAGTATTTACGGGCATGGGGCTTTATTTGAAAGTAAACGGGTGGGATTCCGGGTATATATGGACCACCGACAAAGTATTGATGTTTATGGAAAGCAAAAGCCGCAACTGGAATTGGACCGTACCAATTTCTATGCTACAGAGGAGGATAGGAAGAATGGGTTCGGGTGTGATATACTATGGGCCGGACAGTCGGTTGGAGCCGGCTCGTTTCGTGGTTACGTAAACAATGTTCCGATATATATAGACAGTGTGTCTTTTAGGGGACAGACTGTACGTGCCGACGGACCTGTACGTGCCGTTGTGGAAGTAAACGACGGTGATTGGTGGTATGGAGGAAAGAAGATACAGATGAAACAACGTTATTTTTTATATGCCGGTCATCGGGATGTAACGGTGGAAGTTAAATTGGAAGGAACTGAGAGCAGTGATTTATTTTGTACGGGTGTTCAGAAACTTGAGGCCGATAACGAAGGGCTGATATTGCCGTCCGGTCTGGTGGGGAGTTGGGGCATCAACGTACCCGAGAAATCCGAACCGGATCATCGGGAAGGAGTAGGATTGGGAGTGTGTGTAGATCGTTGCAATCTGGTGGAGACAAAAGAAGATGACTATAATTATCTGTGTGTGCTACGACCGGATGAGACGGGGCGGATCACTTACGGATTAGCTATATGCGCCCTTATGGAACAGGGCGGTTTCACGAGTAGTCAAGAATGGTTTCGCTTTCTCAATGAATGGAGGATGGAGCGCGAGAATCCGTGTAGGGTAGCGGTAAATGTTTATTGATTTCATATCGGGTATTCTGTTTTTTCATGGACAAACGGAATGCCCGATACCTATCTGTTAAGATTGAAATGAATTAGAAATCCAAACCAATTGTAGCCGAAAAGTTGCCGGTACGTATTTTATCATCGAAATCATCGAAGCCGAAGTCATGGTAGTGTTTGCCGGCGATATTGGCTAATCCTATGTCGTAACTCATTTCAAAGTAGAAGTTCCTGTAAGCGGTTCCGCATCCCAGGCGAAATCCCGCATCTGGGCGTTTGAAAGTTTTGTGGCGAAAGGTTTTGTACTTTTTTCGTTCGGCGTAGTATTTACTTCGCCCGTTGGTTCCACAGGCGAAATATCCGCCGA
>CAJUDC010000134.1 GCA_910584955.1 uncultured Paraprevotella sp.
ATACGGCTGATAGGGATTGTCGGTTGTACGATGTGGATGGCATCCTGTAAACAAGCTCCGGATGCACAGATGAAATCTTCTTATTCAATTATGAAAGTGGCTCCGGCGGACAAAGAGCTTACTTCTTCTTATTCGGCGACGATACGTGGGCGGCAGGATATCGACATTTATCCTCAGGTATCAGGAACTATCGAGAAACTTTACGTAACTGAAGGGCAAAAAGTACGTCGTGGGCAAGTGCTGTTCGTTATTGACCAGGTGCCTTACAGGGCAGCTCTCAAAACGGCTACTGCTAACGTGGAAGCGGCACGTGCCGCACTGGCAACAGCAGAATTGACCTATAACAGTAATAAGGAACTGAATGCTCAGAAAGTCGTTTCGGACTTCAGCCTGCAAACAGCTGAGAACACTTTCCTTTCTGCCAAGGCACAATTGGCACAGGCCGAAGCGCAGGAACTGAATGCACGCAATAACCTCTCTTATACGGAAGTGAAAAGTCCGTGCGATGGTGTTGTGGGCGCATTGCCTTACCGTGCAGGTGCATTGGTGAGCGCGAGTATACCGCAGCCGTTGACGACAGTAAGCGACAATTCCGATATGTATGTTTATTTCTCCATGACTGAAAACCAGTTGCTGGCCCTGACCCGCGAGCACGGAAGCATGGACGACGCATTGAAGAACATGCCGGAAGTGGAACTGAAGCTGAACGATAATTCGGTTTACGACAAAAAAGGAATCATAGAATCCATCAGCGGAGTCATCGACCGGCAGACAGGTACGGTGGTGGCACGTGTGGTATTCCCCAACGAATCGCGATTGCTTCATAGCGGAGCATCGGGCACGGTAGTGATACCGAGCGTTTATAAAGACTGTATCGTTGTCCCGCAGGGGGCGACTGTCCGGTTGCAGGATAAGACTGTTGTCTATAAGGTTGTGGACGGCAAGGCTGTCTCCACCCTGATAACCGTAGCCGGTATTAACGACGGGCGCGAGTATGTCGTGCTCGACGGGTTGAAAGCCGGTGATGAAATTGTATCGGAAGGTGCCGGGTTGGTACGCGAAGGTACTGTCGTAAAATAAAACAAGGAGAAAAAGAATATGAAAGGAAACATATTTATAAAACGGCCGGTGATGGCTATCTGTATCTCCGTGCTGATTTTGGTGATAGGGCTTATTTCGCTCTTTACGCTGCCGGTGGAACAGTATCCCGACATTGCGCCGCCTACGGTTTATGTGACCGCTTCTTACACGGGAGCCGATGCCGATGCTGTGATGAACAGTGTTGTCATGCCGCTGGAAGAAAGTATAAACGGGGTGGAGAACATGATGTATATTACTTCCACTGCTACCAATGCCGGTTCGGCAACTATACAGGTATATTTCAAGCAGGGGACAGACCCGGACATGGCAGCTGTCAATGTACAGAACCGTGTATCCAAGGCACAGGGACTTTTGCCGGCGGAGGTAACAAGGATTGGTGTGACTACACAGAAACGCCAGACCAGCTTCCTGCAAATCGGTGCAATGGTCTGCACCGACGGTCGTTACGACCAGACTTTCCTCGCCAATTATCTGGACATCAATGTTGTTCCCCAAATCAAACGTATTGAAGGTGTGGGTGATGTAATGGAATTGGGTGATACATATAGTATGCGTATCTGGCTGCGTCCGGAACGGATGGCGCAGTACGGCCTTGTCCCTTCGGATGTGACGGCAGTGCTGGGCGAACAGAATATCGAAACGCCTACCGGTTCGCTGGGAGAAAATTCGGAGAATGTTTTCCAGTTCACGATGAAGTATCGCGGACGTTTGAAAAGCGTGGAAGAGTTTCAGAACACCGTTATCCGTTCGCAGAGCGACGGTTCCGTACTTCGCCTGAAAGATGTGGCTAATGTGGAACTGGGTACGTTGACGTACAGTTTCCGTAGCGAGATGGACGGTAAACCGGCTGTTCTTTTCATGATGTTCCAGACAGCAGGTTCCAATGCAACCGCTGTCAACAAACAAATAACTGCCCAGATGGAGCAGATGGAGAAGAGCTTACCGGAAGGGACGGAATTTGTCACGATGATGAGTTCGAACGACTTCCTATTCGCTTCCATACATAATGTGGTGGAGACGCTTGTTATTGCCATCATCCTGGTTATCCTGGTGGTGTACTTCTTCCTGCAGGACTTGAAGAGTACGCTTATCCCGTCTATTTCTATTATAGTGTCGCTGGTCGGAACATTTGCCTGCCTTGTGGCTGCCGGATTCAGTTTGAATATCTTGACGCTGTTTGCCTTGGTACTTGCCATCGGAACGGTGGTGGATGATGCCATTGTGGTGGTCGAGGCGGTGCAGTCGAAGTTCGATGCCGGATATAAGTCGTCTTATCTCGCTACGAAAGATGCGATGGGCGATGTGACGATGGCTATCGTTTCCTGTACCTGTGTATTTATGGCAGTGTTTATCCCTGTAACATTTATGGGCGGAACGTCGGGTGTGTTCTATACACAGTTCGGTATCACGATGGCTACTGCGGTAGGTATCTCCATGATTTCGGCGTTGACTCTTTGTCCGGCTCTGTGTGCTATTATGATGCGTCCGTCGGACGGAACGAAGAGTGCAACGAGTATCAACGGACGGGTACGTGCAGCTTATAATGCTTCGTTCAATGCTGTGCTGGGTAAATATAAGAAAGGTGTAATGTTCTTTATCCATCATCGCTGGATGGTGTGGACTTCGCTGGTGGCTGCCATCGTTCTGCTGGTTTATCTGATGAATACCACTAAGACGGGACTCGTGCCGCAGGAAGACCAGGGCGTTATCATGGTGAACGTAAGTACTTCGCCGGGAAGCACGCTGGAAGAAACAAACAAGGTAATGAACAAGCTGGAAGATATTTTGAATAATACTCCTGAAATAGAACACTATGCCCGTGTTGCCGGATATGGACTTATGTCCGGGCAGGGTACTTCTTACGGAACAATTATCGTTCGCCTGAAAGACTGGAGCGAGCGAAAAGGGAAGGAGCACAACTCCGATGCCGTGGCTGCACGCCTCAATGCACAGTTCTACGGTATAAAGGAAGCACAGATATTCAGTTTCCAACCTGCCATGATTCCGGGGTACGGTATGGGTAATTCCCTTGAACTGAACCTTCAGGACCGAACGGGTGGCGATATGGCTACATTCTATAATTCGTCGATGCAGTTCCTCGGTGCGCTCAATCAGCGTCCGGAAATAACGATGGCCTATACTTCTTATGCGATGAACTTCCCGCAGATATCGGTAGATGTCGATGCGGCAAAATGTAAACGTGCAGGTATCTCACCAAGCACCGTACTCGATGCCTTGGGCAGTTATTGCGGTGGCGCTTATATCTCCAACTTCAACCAGTTCGGTAAAGTATACCGCGTAATGATGCAGGCTTCGCCCGAGTATCGCCTGGACCAGCAGTCTTTGGATAATATGTTCGTGCGTAACGGAGCGGAAATGGCTCCTATCAGCCAGTTCGTGACATTGACGGAAGTGCTCGGACCGGAAACGTCCAACCGTTTCAATCTGTATAGCACCATTACAGCGAATGTGAACCCGGCCGAAGGATATTCATCCGGTGAGGTGCAGAAGGCTATCGAAGAGGTGGCAGCACAGAGCCTGCCGGCAGGATATGGATACGAATACGGCGGTATGGCCCGCGAAGAGGCCAGCAGTAGCGGTGCACAGACGGTTTTCATTTATGCTATTTGTATATTCCTTATTTATCTGATTCTGGCTTGTCTTTATGAGAGCTTCCTGGTTCCGTTTGCCGTGATCTTCTCCGTGCCGTTCGGGTTGATGGGGAGCTTCCTGTTCGCCAAGATATTCGGATTGGAAAATAACATTTACTTGCAGACAGGTGTGATTATGTTGATTGGTTTGCTGGCAAAGACGGCTATCCTGATTACGGAGTACGCCATCGAACGCCACCGCAAAGGAATGGGTATCGTCGAATCGGCTTATTCAGCCGCACAGGTTCGTCTGCGTCCTATCCTGATGACGGTGTTGACGATGATTTTCGGTATGCTGCCGTTGATGTTCTCCAGCGGTGCAGGTGCCAACGGAAACAGTTCGTTGGGAACGGGCGTCGTTGGCGGTATGGCTGTCGGAACACTGGCGTTGCTGTTTGTAGTTCCGGTATTCTATATCATCTTTGAATATCTGCAGGAAAAGATACGTAAACCGATGGAAGAAGAAGCCGACGTGCAGGTGTTGCTGGAACAGGAGAGAAGTGCAGCCGAACGTGGCGGCGTTGAATAATCAATAAATAAAAGGAATATGAAAAAGATAATTCTGTTAACGACTGTATCTGCCTTGTTAAGCAGTTGCGGCATATACAGCAAATATAAACCCGCTACCACCGTCCCCGACCATCTCTATGGCGAGGAAGTGGTGGCAGAAGATACCGCCAGCTTCGGTAACATGGAATGGCGTGAACTCTTCACCGACCCGCAGCTGCAACAACTTATCGAACATGGTTTGCAGAACAACACCGATTACCAGTCGGCCCAACTCCGTGTGGAGCAGGCCGAAGCGACTTTGATGTCTGCAAAACTGGCATTTCTTCCTTCTTTCGCCTTTACGCCGCAGGGATCTGTGAGTAGTTTCGACGGTCGTAAGGCAACGCAGACTTACTCGTTGCCTATCACCGCCAGCTGGGAACTGGATATCTTCGGACGTATGCGTAATGCGAAAGAACAAGCTAAAGCACTATTTGCCCAAAGCCGTGACTATCAGCAGGCGGTCCGCACCCAGCTGATAGCCGGTATAGCCAACACCTACTATACTTTGCTGATGTTGGACGAGCAGCTTTACATCACGCGCCAGACGGAGGAAGCATGGAGCGAAACCGTTGCTTCCACCCGTGCCCTGATGAAAGCCGGCTTGTCCAACGAATCAGCCGTATCGCAGATGGAAGCGGCATATTACCAGGTACAGTCCTCCGTGCTGGACCTGAAGGAGCAGATAAACCAGGTGGAAAACAGTCTCGCCCTTTTGTTGGCTGAGACTCCGCGATATTATGAACGGGGAGAGTTGGGAGTACAACAGTTCCCCGACAATTTCTCCCTCGGTGTTCCCATGCAGATGCTGGCAAACCGTCCCGATGTCCGTTCGGCCGAAAGGACGCTGGAAGCCGCTTTCTACGGAACCAACCAGGCGCGTTCCGCTTTCTATCCCTCGATAACATTGAGCGGTAGCGCGGGATGGACGAACAACGCCGGTTCGATGATTGTAAACCCGGGCAAGTTCCTGGCTTCGGCAGTAGGTTCACTGACACAGCCATTGTTTGCCCGTGGGGAGATTATCGCCCAGTACAAGATTACCAAGCTGCAACAGGAAGAGGCGGCCCTTGCCTTCCAGCAATCATTGCTGAATGCCGGAAGCGAGGTAAATGACGCCCTGACTGCTTGTCAAACCAGCCGTGAAAAGAGTTTCTTGCTGGACAAGCAAATCACGTCCCTGGAAGCAGCATTAAAAAGCACTTCTCTGTTGATGGAGCACGGCACGATCACTTATCTGGAAGTGTTGACCGCCAGGCAGAGTCTGCTCAGCGCACAACTGACCCGTACCGCCAACCGTTTTACTGAGATACAAAGCGTGATTAATCTCTACAGGGCTTTGGGGGGCGGAAGAGAATAGCCCACTGTTTTTTATTTTTCGTACAACAAAGGAGGGGTTGCCTGGAAAGTGATTTTAGGGCAGCCCGTTTTTATGCCTTTCAGTGATAAGATTATACAATAATAGTCTCTGCCTGTGGCCCTCGGCCTATACCGATTTTTCGGTGGCCTCCACTCCCTGGAAAGAGGGGAAAGGAGACCTTGTCCGTTCGGTCGGGAAGAACTCACTGTTGCTCCTGAATCTACCTCCCGATAAACGCGGTTTGATCCACGAAAACGATATTTCTTCCCTGATTCTCCGCTTTGCTCCCGTACGTTGCAACAAGGCCCGGATTATTATAAACGGGGCAAGGGATGTTCCGCAACTATCGGAGATAGGCTTTTATAAGGCTTCAGAAGAAGAAATATAATGTATATAATGCCAGGCTGATTAGCGCGGCAATATTGAAGGTCTACGGCAGTGCCTCGCTAAATAGTCTGGCATTTTTGCAGTTGGAGGAAATGCCTTTTTAAATAAGCTGGCACTA
>CAJUDC010000135.1 GCA_910584955.1 uncultured Paraprevotella sp.
GTCTGTTCCGGTTGCCGGCAGAAGAAGACAATACCGTTGAATCGGGGAGCATCCCATTTATATCTGGACTTGTTCTTCTTAAAATATTTCTCCAGGCCTTTTTCGTCCTGCGCCGCTTTATTCCATACCTCCTTGCTGCTTATTTCATAAAGCAACAGACCGTCGTGGTATTCTCTTATCAGATTCCTCAAGTCCGAATCCTTGGCAGCCAAACGTTCCGCCTCCCGGTCCATAATCTGCTCCACAGTCAATGCGCCGTCCGAGGCCGCAGCCACAGAATCCACCCACAAGGTGGCGATCCGGTCTTTCAGTCCGCGTTGTTCCAGAAAAGTCAGGATCTGCGGTTTCAGTTCTTCATACGGCTCCACCTGCTTGCGGTCCTTCATATAAATGATATGGTAGCCCACCGTCGAAAGGAAAGGCTTCGACATCTCATCCTTTTGCAAAGAATAAGCCACGTCTTCAAACTCTTTCAACGTCTGGTTCGGACCGATCCATGCCAAGACACCGCCACGGCTTCCCGTCATCTTGTCCTCGGAGCATGCTTTCGCCAATGTCTCGAAATCGGCCCCGTTCTGCAAAGCGGTATAAATGGAGTCGATGCGCGTTTTTGCCGCTTGCTGCATCTCATCGGTGGCCTTTTGAGGCACACGCACAAAGATATGAGCCGGAAGCACCAACCCTGCCGGTCCGATGCTCTCTTTCATCTGGTTATAATACGCCAGCGCTTCGGCATCCTCCGCTTCCGGTGTCACCAGCAACGGACGGATCTGCTGGTCGCGATAAGTACGGAACTCCTGCCGGAACGAAGACAGGGTGTCATAGCGTGCCTCTTCGGCCGCAGCCACTTTCAGTTTGTAGTTGACGAACAGGTCTACATATTCCTCCAGCGACTTCTTGTCCACCACACCTTCGGTATTGTTTTTATTGAAATTATATTCAAATTCCGACCGTGTCACATTCTTGCCGTTAATACGCATCACCACAGGATCTTCCTGCGACCAGGCCGAAAGCCCCAGCGCCCACAGCAACGTACACGAAATAATAAACTTCTTCATAAGATGCAATTACCGGATAAGATTATTGAGGACGACTATAGTTGGGGGCCTCGCTTGTAATGGTCACATCGTGCGGATGACTTTCCTGTACGCCGGCATTCGTTATACGGACGAACTTGGCCTTATGCAACTCCTCGATCGTATTGGCACCGCAATATCCCATACCGGAACGCAGACCGCCGATCAGCTGATATACCACTTCCTGCACGGTGCCTTTGTAGGGCACACGACCGGCGATGCCTTCGGGAACCAGTTTTTTGGCATCTTTCACGCCCGACTGGAAATAACGGTCCTTGGAACCGCATTCCATAGCTTCCAGAGATCCCATGCCCCGATACGACTTAAACTTACGTCCGTTGAATATAATCGTCTCACCGGGCGACTCCTCCGTACCGGCTACCAACGAACCGATCATCACGGAGCAACCGCCGGCCGCAAGCGCTTTCACCACATCACCGGAATAGCGCAGACCGCCGTCGGCAATCAAAGGCACGCCGGTGCCCTGCAAGGACATGGCCACATCATAAACCGCCGACAACTGCGGAACCCCCACACCGGCTACGACGCGGGTGGTACAGATGGAACCCGGACCGATGCCCACCTTCACACCGTCGGCACCGGCCTCAACCAACATTCGGGCCGCTTCTCCGGTAGCCACATTTCCCACCACGATATCCACGCCGGGGAATGCCTTCTTTGCTTCTTTCAGTTTCTCGATCACGTATTTGGAATGGCCGTGCGCCGTATCGATGATGATGGCGTCCACTCCGGCGTCCACCAGCGCCTTCATACGCTCCAGTGTGTCGTTGGTCACTCCCACGCCGGCTGCCACGCACAAACGCCCCTTGGCATCCTTACAAGCCATGGGTTTGTCTTTTGCCTTGGTGATGTCCTTATAAGTAATCAGCCCGACCAAGCGTCCGTTCTTATCCACCACCGGCAGTTTCTCGATCTTGTTTTCTTGCAAAATCTGCGCAGCCGCCACCAGATCCGTCTGCTGATGCGTCGTCACCAGATTCTCGGATGTCATCACTTCGTCTATCAGGCGTTTCGGGTTCAGTTCAAAACGCAGGTCGCGGTTGGTTACGATACCTACCAGTTTATTGTCATCGTCCACCACCGGGATACCGCCGATGTGATATTCGCTCATCAGGCCCAAGGCATCCTCCACCGTCGAACCGCGCTTAATCGTAACCGGATCGTAGATCATACCGTTCTCCGCACGTTTCACGATCGCCACCTGACGCGCCTGTTCTTCGATCGACATATTTTTATGAATGACACCGATTCCTCCTTCGCGGGCAATGGCAATAGCCATCTTGGCTTCCGTCACCGTATCCATAGCTGCCGTAACGAAAGGTATCTTCAACTCGATGTGGCGAGAAAAGCGGGTTGACAACTCCACAGTACGTGGTAGAACTTCGGAATAGGCCGGCACCAACAACACATCGTCATAGGTCAATCCGTCCATTACAATCTTATCTGCAATAAATGATGACATAGAGTTTTTGAATTTATTGCGTGCAAATATACGCTTTTTTATCCAAAAAGCACCGCTTTCCACCCGTTTTTTGTTGCAACTCCGGTGTAGACCTGCCTGCAAAGGACTACATCGGGCCACTTCGCCCGTCTCCTCCCTTTCCACCTATTATTATATATAGGAAACGAGCATGTCTCCAAATCCCAAATCCTCTAACTTTTTTACCGTATTCGTTTTTTTTAACACAGATTAAAGTATAATTCTCCGCCTTATCCGTATATTTGTAAAGTTCAATTACTTTTTTACTTAATAACCTTAAACATCAAAAGCATGAAAAAAACTACACTGACCCTGATGGCCCTAAGCATGGCCTTGATTGCACAAGCCCGGATCCTGCGCGTAAGCAACGTTGTCGGCAGTTCGGCACCGTACACTTCCATTGCAAAGGCCCACGACGCAGCCCAAAAGGGAGACACGATTATGGTGGAAGGCTCGGAAACCAACTATGGTGATATATTGCTGACAAAATCCGTAGTTCTCATAGGACCGGGATTCTGGTTAACGGAAAACGGCCTTACGCAAGAAGGCAACCAGTCTGCTAAAGTCGGTATACTGGAGCTATCAGCTGTGGATATTACCGTGTGCGGCATGGAAATAACCAAAGATGTCAAGATGAACCGGAACAACGCCATCATCAACCGTTGCAAGGTGAAGGGAGGAATATTGATCCAACCCAATATCGGTCACTGCATTATTCACCAAAATTTCCTGTCCGGGATGATTTCCTCTGCCGATTATAGTAAAAAACCCAGCTTTATTAGAATCACCAACAACATATTCAACTGGGGAGGCAGCGATGTCAATGCAAGCATTCAGAAAATAAGCAATAGCCATATCGCCAACAACACATGGATTAAAAAAACATTTTATAAAAAACAGAGAAACCTGGCTTGGTTATATGCCTGCACCATTGAGAACAACCTTCTTTGCTACATAGAACCTCAAGAAAGTGAAGGTTGTACATTCAACAATAATCACGAGTTCCTAGACCGGGATTATTATGATACGACCGATTCTCCATTTATCAACTGTTCCACCGACAAGGACATACAGACCACCGAGCAAGAGCTGACCGACGGCACCTACGGTGCTTTCTCGGGCGATGATCCTTACGTGCTGTCCGGCATTCCGGCAGGTCCTGTTATTGAGAAAGTCACACTCCCTGTCACCGTGGAACAGGGCGACAAACTGAAAGTTACCATCAAACTCGGAGTATCAAGATGAGAGTACTAAGATTTTCAGCGCTCTGCGCCGCACTGGCCGCCACATTCGGCTCCCTACAGGCGCAGTCTGTCCCTCAGCGCATAGAGTATTTCTTCGACACGGATCCGGGGCACGGCAAAGCCACTGCCGTCCAAAGCGTAAAAGCGGGCGACAACCAACTGACTTTCAGTACTGCCGGACTTCAAGAAGGGGCACACGTATTGTACGTCCGCAGTCAGGACAACAACGGTGCGTGGTCGGCCACAACGGCCCGTCCGCTGTTCGTCATCAAAAAACGGCCGACCGGCGTACGTAGCCTGGAGTATTTCCTGGACACGGATCCCGGCTACGGCAAAGCCACCCGGGCAACGATAGGCGGAGAGGGCGCCACCTTGCTATTGGAACCGAATACAACCGAAACCGGTGCACACGTACTGCACCTGCGCGCACAGGATGACCGGGGCAACTGGTCGCCCGTCTTCGTCCGCACGCTCTACGTATGCTCCCCCCATCGTTTCAATGCGCTGGAATATTTCTTCGACAGCAACGATCCGGGAACCGGAAAAGCCGTCCGCGTGAAGCTGTCTACACAGGCAGACACACCGACCGGTACGTTTGTCTTCGATATCCCCACGGACGAATTGCCGGCCGGAGAGCACCAGTTCAACCTCCGCGCCCGATTCCCCGACGGGACCTGGACACTCACCCGAAGCGAGCCTTTCACCATCACGAAAAACGGAACCGGTGTGGCACAAATCGAATGGCTGCTTCCGGTAAGCATACAGACGACGAACACCTCCTGTGTGCTAACCAGCCGAAGCAGCAAAGGAGACTGCCGTGTGGAACTGTTCAGCACCCAAGGCATCCTGCTGGCCTCCGCCCAATGGAAAGCGGACGACAGCCAGATAACGTTGCCTCTTCACAACCCGAAAGGCCAAATCCTGCTGGTGCAAGTCACCGAATTACAAAGCGGGCGCCGCACCACCCGACGAATCGTCTGCCGGTAAGCCGTCCGTCCCAATAGTTGTGTAAAGAAAGGCGGGCACCGGCATCGGACCAACCGATATGCGTCCGGCAGCCCATCCCCCTTTTATCCATCCTAAAAAGAACCGTATCCCTACTTTAACCTGTATGGCATACGGTTCTCTTTGTTTGCAGCGGTCCACCCGGTATTCCCCCAAACCCGTCCCTTAATCCGATCGGTCCTGTTTCCACCGTACGCGCCATTCCTGCATCTTCCCCCACACATATGACACGGCAAGACTACAGACAAATACAAGCAACGGGCGCACGATGTACATCACTCCACCGAAAGCAGGCAACACTGCATCGACACCCCATGCCACACAAACATGAAAGATAAATATATATGCCGAATATTTCCAACCAATGACAGCTGCCAAGCTTCTGTTCCCCCAATCGGGATGATGCACAGCCAACAGAAACCACGAAACAGACAACGGCAACGTAGACAAATAGAAGTCACGGAGTGGTTTGCCAAACCATTCACGAAGCACCAAAATTTCCGTTACGATCAACAAATTGCAAACTATAAAGAAAACAACCAATAAGCCATCTGGCAGACGCAGCAATCCGTCAACATATTTCTTCTCACCAAGCAGGCGCCCCACCGTCATATACGGCAAGCCAAAGAAAAGAAAATTACGGGTCCAACCATAATAGTCCGTATAATTCAGCAGCAAACCGCACAGAAAAATAAAACCAATACAGAGGAAGACCGTTTTATTCCAAAGTCTCCACCGATCAAGCCATTTGAAAAGAACGATGTCATACAACACCGCATAAAAATACCATAGATGGAAACCAAAAGGATCTTTATTGAAAACCCACCAAGAAAACATACGGCTCATTCGCCAAATGCCTCCCCACCACATGCTTATATCCCCTCGAAAATAAGCCCTAAAGCCGTAAAACAACGCATACAAACATGAAGCGCCAAGAGCCATCTTCACCAGTTTCGTCAGTTGTCGGTTCACCTGTCCTCGTTCTACCAGACAAGGATAATAATATCCCGTAATGAGAAAAAACATCGGCACGGCTACTCGCTCCAATCCATTGCAGACTTGCGAAACGATACTGATCGTATCGTCTCCGTAGCGTACCTCCCCATAATGAATACATACCACCAATAAGGCTGAAACACATTTTGTTACATCCAAAGCCGACTGGCGAGGACGTGCCAAACGACCTGTCGCGGCAACGCACGACAAGTCTCTCCCAGAAGAAATCTTCATAAGCTATAAGTAACTGGCGAAAACTATCTCCGGGCAGGCAGATCGGGGCA
>CAJUDC010000136.1 GCA_910584955.1 uncultured Paraprevotella sp.
GTTTGTCAAGGACTTGCATTTATAACAAGTAATTAAGCTGCGAATTTAAGGATATTAAAAAGACTATCTTGTTGATTGGCTTTTCTTATTGCAGGATAATTTTTATGAATTTAGTCGTGTTAAATAGATGCTGTTCTATCCCTTTTGATTGTAAAAACGTTCTGCTATATTTTTCGTTCAATACGTGAGGCTGTTTTTTATTTGAATAGATGTTTAGATTAAGAAATTTAAAAGTTCTTGAATCAAAAACTGATTTAAGATTTATACCTGATGGTAAATCACTTATAAACACGATAAACGCCCATTCCTACAATACGGCTCAAAAAGACGCATTATTTGCGGAAGCATTAAGTAAGGGAGATTATCTGATTCCCGACGGTGCTAGCATCGTCAAGGCTTGCCGGTGGTTGAAGGCGAAGTCGAGGCCGAAAGAGCGTATAGCGGGCTGGGATTTGTTTGAGTTTGAGATGCGTCGGTTGAATGATAAAGGCGGACGGTGTATGTTTATGGGTAGTTCGCCTGAGGTTCTCGCCTTGATAAGAGAGCGGGCCGGGAGTGTTTATCCTAATATCAAGGTGGCTACTTACTCGCCTCCCTATAAACCTGCGTTTACGGAAGAAGAGGATGCGGCGATCATCAAGGCGATCAATGATGCGGATCCTGATCTGCTTTGGATTGGTATGACGGCGCCGAAGCAGGAGAAGTGGACGTACAGCCATTGGGATGCCTTGAATATCCGTTGCCATGTGGGTACTGTCGGTGCCGTATTTGATTTCTTTGCCGGGACCTATCAGCGTGCGCCTCGTTGGTGGCAGGCACATTCCTTGGAGTGGTTGTATCGCTTGATTAAAGAACCCAAAAGGATGTGGAGGAGATATGTTATCGGCAATCCTTTATTTCTGTTGAATATCTGTAAGGAACGGTTTTGATACCGTACGGTTGAAAGAATGAAGATCGGGACAACTCTTCGGGATTATCAGATTGAGATGAAACGCCGTTTGTATGAGGCATGGAAAGAGCACCGTAGTGTTATGCTCCAGATGCCTACGGGAACGGGGAAGACACATCTGATGGCTTCGGTGATAGCGGATGCTTTCGAAGGAGGGGTGCTGATTGTGGCACATCGCATAGAATTGGTTGAACAGATTTCCCGGACGCTTGATGCTTTCGGGATTGTATATGGCAAGATTACCGGCAGAAGCGTTTCAAAAGAAGGATTGCGGATACAGGTGGCTTCCATACAAACCTTAAATAAAAGAATGGCGGAACTGCCTCTGAACCCGTCTTTGATCATTATAGACGAAGCGCATCATGCTTTAGCTAAAACTTATCGCCGGCTTTGGAACCAATGGCCCCATGCGCATTTTCTTGGTATGACGGCTACTCCTTGTCGATTGAATAATAAGGGGTTTACCGATCTGTTTGAGATATTATTGGAATCTTATGATATAGATACTTTTATCACTCGTGGGATTCTTTCGGATTTCGAATACGTGTCTGTACGCCCCGAGAGCAGGGCTATGTTATTGGTGGCAGCATTGAAAAAGCGTAGTCCAGACGGAGATTTTCAGACTGCGGAAATGGCCACTGTGATGGACTGTCCGGAAAGTATCGCTCATTTGTATGCCTCTTATCGTTATTTTGCTTCCGGGAAAAAAGGTATTGTCTATGCCATTGACTGTGAACATGCGCGGCATATATCCGAATACTATGAGCTTCAAGGTGTAAGAACTTGTGTGATAGATGCGAAAACCCCTTGGGCGGAGCGGCAGGAATTGTTGACCGGCTATCGGAACGGGATGTTGGACGTAATGATTAATGTTGATATCTTTTCGGAAGGTTTCGATTGCCCCGAAGTGGAGTTTATACAACTGGCTCGTCCTACATTGTCACTTTCCAAATATTTGCAACAGGTGGGGCGTGGTATGCGTGTCAGCAAGGGAAAGGATCACGTGCTTATTTTGGATCAAGTCGGTTTGTACCAGACATTCGGATTACCTACGGAAAAGCGCAATTGGCAATCTCTTTTTAAAGGGCAGACGGCTGGCAAGGGGGCGCTTGACTGCGACCGGACGATTGTTTTACGCGATGAACCGGATAATAAGATGCTGGTGAATCTGGAGATGGTACGCATTAAGAACCGGCATACTGTCCATAAAGGCGTGGAAATTTTCATGCAGGGAGGAAAATACGGGGTGATGCAGGATGGGCGCGTTACCTGCCGAGCTGTTTATGCCCGTATGGAACGTTTGGCTGCTCCTTATTTTTCAATGGCGGTATATCCGTATAGGGTATTTAATGGCAAAAAAACGATAATTGATGGAGACGGCAAGGATTTGCAGGCCGATCTTTACGGGCGGATAGAACGTTTTGGAGATTTTTTCAAAGGGATGAATATAGCCGGACAGATTGTGTATTGGGATGCTAAAGGACGGCGAAGTTATCCGGTCTTGCCCGAGGTTGTACAGGCCGGTCGTATAGAAATGGTCCGTATTGGAGACCGGTATAGGCTGAGGCAACAGATTCCCGACATGAATTTTGAATGTGCGAAAGAGGATATTTATATTGGGAAGCAACTTACTATCATCAAGGACATGCTAATTGTGAAAAAGGATTTCAGAAACCCCTATAAGGTGTATGGTTACTTAAAAGACGGCATACTTGTCGGTAATACGGTGAACGGTTTCAAAGGGAGTTATATGTTAATGAAAGAAGACGGTCGTCTTTCTGTTGATTATTTTCAGTTACCGTGGAATGCGATGCACAATCCACGGCAAGGGCACATGCAGTTTAAACAATTGGACTGATATAAATAACTGGAAATCAATTCATTCTATTCACGATGGAATGTGTTTCACATGCCGGTTGTAATCCATTAAAGGATTATAACCGGCTTTTATTTTATATAGTCGAAACGGTCTATCGGACGAACTACCTTACAGGGATTGCCCAAAGCCACCACGTTGGGCGGTATATCCCTGGTGACCACACTTCCGGCTCCTATAACGGCTCCGTCGCCGATACTTACACCGGGCAAGACGGTGACGTTGGTGGCCAGCCATACGTTATGGCCTATGGTGATGGGGCGGGCACACATGATTCCCGCATTCCGTTGTTCGGCATGTAGGGCATGAACCACAGTGCAGAGACTACAGTTGGGACCAATGAATACGTTGTCACCGATGGTAACAGCTGCTTCATCGAGAATCGTCAGGTTGTAATTGCTTACGAAATTCTCTCCAATATGTATATTCGTTCCGAAGTCGCAGTGAAAGGGACTGTGTATGATGAAGCGTTCGCCTACCGTATGGAGGATCTTCTTTATAATTCCATGTCGTTGGTCGATGGATGATGGCGGAAGGTTGTTCAACTGAAAACATAAGTCTTCGCATCTCAGCAGAGCCTGAGAGATGTCGTTGTCGAAACCGTTCATCCAGGCGCCGGAACCTAATTGATTTAAAATATCTTTTTCCATTATGAGACAAAGATACGGATTTTTTTGAGGAGAGGTGTGTTTTCCTGTAGAAAGCACTCTCCAAGAATTGCGTTTCCCGGTAAAATTGTCCTCCCAAAAAGTTGCGTTTTCTGATCTGCAACAGTTTCGGAATGGGCATAATCGGTTTCCCTGTTTCCTCTTTTAACGTTAAATATCAGCTTCCTATGGCATCTGATGATACGTCGTGTCGTAGCCTCTCTGTTGGTGTCAGATAAGGATTCAAGCCGGCACCACCAGATACCGCAGGGTAGAGGAGGTGCGTCGGCGAGGATAGCCGTCGCGAATCAGCAGGCGGGCAATGCGCCCGATAGTTCCTCGGTCGTAGGGCATCTGCGGATGGCGGGCCTTGATGCGTAAGGCGATCTCCGTGCAGGTCAGTTCTTCGGTTGTCGGATCTGCGGCGATGTCGCCGGACGCAGGCCGACGGAACGTGGCGTTCAGGAAGTCCTCTTCCAGGTCGCATTGCAGGAAACTGCGGTTCAGCTCCGCGAGTTGCCGTTCTTCTTCCGGGCCTAGCCAGTTGCAGGCATCGGTGCGCAGCAGATGCAAGGCTTGGGCATAGAGCTGGTCGTGATCTATGGGAAGGGTGTTGTCGATGCGTCCGGTCAGTTCCACACACAGGAAGCGTCGGCTTCCCGTCATGTCGCACAGCGGTTGGGCGGCGTTCGTTGTGGCGATAAAGGAGGCGTGGCGCTGTGTGCGTATCATGGCTGTCTCATACGGTCGGCGGGCCGTCACCTCGGCCTTCTGTAGCAGGTGTTTCAGAAAAGCCTGTTGTGCGGGTCCCGATTGGTCGAACTCATCCAGATTCACCAGGGCGAAACGGTGGAGTGCCAGTTCCGCTTCCCGACGGTTGTTCAGGTCGATGCGGTCGGTATAATAATCGGCCAATGCCGGAGGAAGCAGGCGTCGGCAAAAGGTGGATTTTCCGTCGCCCTGATTACCCACCAGCAAGGGTGTCAGGCAGTTGCCGTAAAGGGAGTCCCGATTCATCCATTGGGCTACCAGACCGACGAGCCAACAGCGGAAGCCGCGTATCCAAAGCGGATGGCGTTGCGGTATCCGGCGTGCCAGTTCGTCGATACGGTCGCGACCGTCCCAAGGCGGGAGGCCGTTCAGATAGTGTTGCAGCGGATGATGTACCGGTATGCGGTCCGATTGCAGATAACGTTTCACATCCTTGTCCCATACCGGGGTGCCGGCTTCCATCGCCTCGATGACGATTTGATTGAATCGGGCGGATGTGACGGGATGGAAGTCCTTCGGATGGTCTTCCCGCCGGCGTATCTCCGTCTCGTTTTTGAGCAGATTGCGGCGCACCTCGTAGTGTTGTTGCATGAATGTGTCCAACAGGGTTGACAAAGTCTGCTGGATCCGTCCCTCCGGTTGCTTGTCGGTTTTCGGAATGTCGGTTTTACGTTTGGGAGTAGCCGGGGCGCTTTTTGCTGTCGGCACCGTCGGCTCAGCCGTCTTTTTCTGTTTGGGAGGCGAGGGCAGGATGCCTGCCCGCCGGGCTTTGCGGAGGAAAGAGGTTGTTCCGGCGGCTACGGGCGGTAGCGTCAGTACGCGGGCTTCGGGGTTGTAATAAGGGGCCGGATCATAAGTCAGCCGGAAGGCTGCCAGTGGCGAGGCGGTCTTTCGGGCCGGGGCTACGGCTACGTTAGGGCAGTAATGCAGGGCGATCAGGGCGTGTGCTTCGGTGTGGAAAGCCTGTATGTCCGGTTCCAACACCGGAAGAGAGCCGTCCGGTCGTGTGCAGCGCACCAATACCTTTACGCTCCGACCGCTGCTTCCTGTCAGTGCCAGATACGTGTGCGGCAGTTCGGCAGCCCTCTGTTTTACGCGCTCGGCTTCCTGTTCGTCAGCCAGTGGCCCGAAGTTGAGCAATATCATCCCGGAATACCGGATCAGTCGCCCCGAGTGCCATGAGCCGCCGGTGATGATGACAGGCAATTTGTCCGCTGTACGGGCGGACGGCTGTTCGCGCAATCGTTCCACCATGCGGCGGGAGCGGTTGCCGCAGGTCTGGGCCAAAAAAGCCGACACGTTCAGTTCGGCGCGACGAATTGTGTCGCGCTCCGGTGATAACTTGGTAAATTTCATTTTCGGGTGAGGTGGGGTTAAAGGGTTTCGGCTGCAAATATAATACACAAATGTCCGAAATCCAAGCGGTGAATCCCGGATGAAACCTAATAATTTGTATATCATTTAGTTGGGTGACCTTTTGGAAGGAAGCCCTTTCGGCGGGAGGAAGAACCTTTGGGAGATGCTCATCGCATGAAAATGAGATGCTCGCCGCATGAAAAAGGGATGCTCGCCGCGCAATGATATGCCGCTCACCGCATGAAAACGCGGTGAGCGGCATTTGTTTTTTCTCCTTTCTGCTGCCGTTTCCTGTCGACGGAAAAGAACAACGCTGACGAGAAGAAGGGTTGAACGGGTAAAAAGAGGGGGTAAAAGGGGGATCTGCTCTAGGCCGCACTATGGCTATGCGTACGCGCGCAAGCATGCTCGTGCGCCGAGGTTTGTTTTTTCATCTTTTATGTATATTGTACGGCTCTTTCGCAAGCCGTACCGGTGGAACCGACAGGTG
>CAJUDC010000137.1 GCA_910584955.1 uncultured Paraprevotella sp.
CCCGGATCCAGCCGCCGATTCTGCTCCCAGGTTTTCCGAATCAGCCGTCCCATATCCTCGAAATGAGTGAGTTGGAGCGTCTCATATAAATCATTGGCGTGCTCTTTCATCTCGTCCAGCAACTCCAGATGTTCCGTAGAATATAGGAACATCCCCCGCACAATCTCCGCCAGAATCTGTTTGGCCGTACGGGTAATGCCGGTATAATAAAGCAAATGACAGGAAGCATATTCCGGCTCCGTATATAATGTTTCCGACAACATACGTACCACCGGCGACTGATTGAATCCGCCTCCCGTCGTCAACAGTTTGATCCCCTGAACGACACCACCGTACTGGTCCTGCCAGCCCCCGCCGGTGGTGAGAAGCTGTTCCAAAACCAACGTGCGGTTGCATATCTCCGTCTTGTCCCAAGCCAAACCGCAGAAATCGGACAAGGCCCCCAGTACCGTAGCTGCCAGGATCGAACTCGTGCCGAGACCGCTGCCGGCCGGAATGGCTGAAAGCAACGTCACCTCAATGCCGCGACCAAAATGTTGCAACTGTTCCTCCAGTGACGAATAGGTCTGGCTGCAAAAAGCAGGCACAAAACCGGCCAGAGCCAATGCGGCCTTGGGGATGGAAAAAGGCGATCCGACCTTGGCAAAATCTTTCAGTTCGTCGAAAGTATGTACCTCCTCCATCACTCCCAGGTCGATAGAGCGAAGCACCACCTTATACTCTTTACACGGACGGATATACGTCTGCAATGGGGATTGTCCGTTCAGGTTAATGGCCAGATTCACCACGTTGCCGCCTTTTATCAGGCAGTAAGGCGGCGTATCGGTCCATCCGCCGGCCAGATCGATTCGAACCGGGCTGCGTCCCCACACAATCTGGTCGGCATAGACATCCAGATGAGGACACTGCTTTTTCGTCAAGGCGCCGAATGTCAATCCTTCACGCAATAATGAGAAAGCCTTCTGTTCGTATGGCTCATACGCTTCTCCCCGCAACTTGTGCAACTGGGCCCGGAACATATTATCGCGTATGCGCTTCATAAGCGACGCACCCTCCTCCAACGGTGCCGGCACATCCACCTGCAAAGCGGCAAACTCCTCGGCCGCATCGGCCAGGTTCAACTGATAAAACACGCTCTGGCTGTGATTGGCTGCCAGTTCGGTCCAGTTACTTGCCCGAAAGTCCATACGCTGCTTGTGCAGACGCCGCAGATTGGCGTATGCCGAAATCTCGTCCGCCGACATTTTTTCAGCGGCAAGCCATAAGGCCCGCCCGCTCTCCAACGCAGGTTCCGACGTCATCCACCGGAACATCAGTCCAAGTTCCTCTACCGACGCAGACACCGGAAACAGACGGGCCGCCTGCATATCGTGAGCGCCCTCTATCTCCTCAGACGAAAGTCCGCGCTCCGCCAGCCAGTCCGTCACCGGACGTTCCAGAAAAGACGTATGCTCATCGTCCAACGGCCCTCTGAAAGCATCATTAAAACCATACGGACGAAGCACATATTCGTCGTCGCGCATCGGCACGACATCCACACAAATACCTTCGCCCAAGGTCACTTCCCAACCGTTACGGGGCACCCCCGTAATGATATTACGCGACGCCAGCCTCCAACCGGCTCCCACCCAGCTGTTTTCAATCCAGGTCTGCCCGTTTTCTGCCGTCAGTGCGATTTCCTTGTGCGCATTCTGTATAAAAATAGCGGGATGGGGCTTCACGTCCAAGTGCATGATAGCCCGCTGGTCGTTCACCAGATTTTGAACGGCCACCGTGGAAGAGATCATCTCCCGACTGGTCCAGTAATGATAAAATTCTCCGTCTTGCAAAGGCAGAATGGCCACCCGCAGGCTCTTCAGTTCCTCATCATCCAGCACAGGATGTTCGCCCAATGCACATCCGAAATCGGAGTAAAGGTCGTAATAACCGATCGTCCCGTCGGCACGGTACGACCGCTTCATCAACAATTCTACAGCTCTGTCGCTCAACAGCCAGATGCCGACATCCATCAAGAACAGATGGGTCTGCATCAGTCCGGCCAATGTCTCCAACGAAGGCTTCTGCAACATGTAGTCCAGTCGTTCGGGCGACTGACGGGACGATACGAACACCCCATGATTACGGGCCAAGGAGGGGTCAACCCACAAACCGTAGCACACCACATCGGCTTCCGGTATGGCCTGAAGCTTTCCCGAACGGATGTAGACATCCCCGCTGGCAATCAGCGTATGCAACGAAGCCGGTGCTTTCTGCATGATGCGTTCGTACAAAGGCAACTGTAACGAAAGCAGGTCCTGCCCCAGCCGTTGCCCCCGTTTCCATCGGAACACCGGAATAGGCGTCAGCACTTTTCCGCCCGGCGCATACGACGGCAACCGACGGCTTTGTCCGCCGGCATGAAGCAGTATCCGCTTGTCCCGGGCCAGCCAGTCGGAGAATCCCCCTTCGGGGCTTCCCTCCTCCTTGCAGGCCTGCAAGAGCCACGCCGTTCCTCCTCCCGAGCCCAATTTGGCACCAATGGGATCGGAGGTGCAGAAAAATTCGTCACGCTCAACGCCTTTAATCTCGTGAAAACACTCCACCAAATTCGGTGGCAACGACAGCAGTTTTTTCATCCCTTCTCTTTTATTTATAAATAGGAAAGCCCCTCATCGGTGCATCTGTCTGCCTGTCCGATGAAGAGCTTCCGCATTCTGACTAATTCGTTTGATGGTTGATGCAAATACCTTTCAGATACCATTCATAAAGTTTACCTACACCTTCGTCGATCTCTATCCGGTGGTGCCATCCCAGATTGTGCAGCTTGGACACATCGGTCAACTTGCGCAATGTGCCGTCGGGCTTGGAGGCGTCCCATGTCAGCCGGCCTTTGAAGTCCACGGCCTTGACCACCAGTTCGGCCACTTCCTTAATGGAGATTTCCTTACCGGTGCCCACATTGATATGGCAGTTCCGAATATCCTTGGCACTGGGAGCATACGTATCCTTGAAATCCACGTTCAACAGCACATACACACTGGCATCCGCCATCTCCTCGCTCCACAGGAACTCACGCATCGGCTTTCCGCTTCCCCAAAGTTTCACTTCCTCGGGAGTGATGCCGTACTTCGCCAGCACAGCCAGAATTTCCTCGTCGCTGCCGGCTCCGCTCACCCCTTCCACCGGGCGCAGGTTCATGTCTTTCCGAACACCTTCCCAATCGCCTTCATTAAGGCACTTGGCCAGATGCACCTTACGGATCATGGCCGGAAGCACATGGCTGTTCTCCAGATGAAAATTGTCGTTCGGACCGTACAGGTTCGTCGGCATCACGGCGATATAGTTCGTACCGTATTGCAGGTTGAAGCTCTCGCACATCTTCAGTCCGGCGATCTTGGCTATGGCATACGGCTCGTTCGTATATTCCAGCGGCGAGGTCAGCAACACTTCCTCCGTCATGGGCTGCGGCGCCTCGCGGGGATAGATACACGTGCTGCCCAGGAAGAGCAACTTCTTCACGCCGTGGCGGAAACTCTCGCCGATGACATTCTGTTGAATCTGCAAATTCTGATAGATAAAGTCGGCCCGATACAGGCTGTTGGCCATGATGCCGCCTACGTGGGCTGCCGCCAGCACCACATACTCCGGCTGTTCCTCATCGAAAAAGCGCTTCACGGCCACCGGGTCCAGCAGATCGAGTTCCTTATGGCCACGTCCCACCAGATTCGTATATCCTTTCTCTTTCAGATTGTTCCAGATGGCAGAGCCTACCAGTCCACGGTGCCCTGCCACATATATCTTTGCATTTTTCTCTATCATACCGTCCTCCGGCTTATTCGGCCATCTGAGCCTTCATGTGCAGTTTCTTCACAAACTTCATGTCGTGCTCTACCATAATCTTCACCAACTCTTCGAAAGACGTCTTGCGCGGATCCCATCCCAGTTTCGTCTTTGCCTTGGTGGGGTCGCCCAACAACTGTTCCACTTCGCAAGGACGGAAATATTTCGGATCCACCTCTACGAGCACACGTCCCGTAGCCTTGTCGATACCTTTTTCATCCACGCCGGTGCCCTGCCATTCCAGTTCAATGCCGCAGGCTTTGAAAGCCAGTTCCGTAAACTCACGCACGGTGTGATATTCTCCGGTGGCAACCACGTAATCGTCCGGTTCGTCCTGTTGCAGCATCAGCCACATGCACTCCACGTAATCCTTGGCATATCCCCAGTCGCGCAGCGCATCCATATTGCCCAGATACAACTTGTCCTGATACCCTTGTACGATACGGGAGGCCGCCAGCGTAATCTTACGCGTCACGAAATTCTCGCCACGGCGTTCACTCTCGTGATTGAACAGAATACCGTTGCAGCAATACATATCGTAGCTCTCGCGATAGTTCTTGATGATCCAGAAACCGTACTGCTTGGCCACCGAATACGGCGAACGGGGATAGAACGGTGTCGTCTCCTTCTGCGGAACTTCCTGCACTTTTCCGAACAGTTCGGAAGTAGAAGCCTGATAAATACGGCATTTCTTCTCCAGTCCCAGAATACGAACAGCTTCCAGCAAGCGAAGCACACCTACGGCATCGGCTTCTGCCGTGAATTCCGGCACATCAAAGCTCACCTTCACATGGCTCTGAGCCGCCAGATTGTATATCTCGGTGGGCTGACACTCGCGGATAATGCGAACCAGCGAACTGGTATCCGTCATGTCTCCCCAATGCAGGTTCACCAGACGGGCCTTCTTCATGTCGCGCACCCACTCATCCAGATACAAATGCTCGATACGAGCGGTATTGAACGAGGAAGAACGGCGCAGAATGCCATGAACCTCATACCCTTTCGACAACAGGAACTCGGCCAGATAAGAACCGTCCTGACCGGTGATACCGGTAATCAATGCAACTTTCTTTTCCATAAAAAACTATTACTATTTATTTACTCACTAAACTGTTTTATACGTTGTTCTTCCGATAACTTGCAGATCAGCAGCGTACCGTCCTTCTCGGCCACGATGTAGCCGTCCAGCCCCTGCACCACCACCTTCCGTGCCTGTGTGGTATGAATCATGCAATTATGCGTGTCATATACGGAAATATGCTCACCGATGCAGGCGTTTCCGTAAGCATCCTGCGGCGTGTGTTCCTGCAACGAGCCCCAGGTTCCCAGATCGCTCCACCCGAAAGCGGCGGGAAAGACGAAGATCTCCTCCACCTTTTCCATGATGGCATAGTCTACCGATATGTTCTCGCACAAAGGGAACTCCCGGTTGATAAGTTCCTGTTCCTCCTCCTTGCCGTAGTGCGGAATAAGCCCCTCGAATATCCGGGCTATACCGGGCTGGTACACGCGGAAAGCATTCACGATAGTGCTCACGTTCCACACAAAAATACCGGCGTTCCAGAAATAGTTGTTTTTGCTGATATACTTTTCCGCTGTGGCCAGATCCGGTTTCTCACGGAAAGAATCCACCCGGTAGATTTCCTTGTTCCGGGCCGACGACACGCTCAGATCAGCCTGGATATATCCGTACCCCGTTTCGGGCCGGTTGGGCTTCATGCCCAATGTAACGATAGCGTCCGTCTCGTTCGTAAACTTCATGCACGAGGCGATCACCCGTTGAAACTCCTTCACATTCATCACCACATGATCGCTCGGGGTCACCACCACATTGGCTTTGGGATTCACGGATTTGATTTTCCAACTTACATAAGCGATGCAAGGAGCCGTGTTCCGGCGACAGGGTTCTTTCAGGATGTTCCGTTCGGGGACGTCGGGCAACTGCTCCCGAACCAGACCGGCATACGCCTCCGATGTCACCACCCATATATTTTCAGCAGGACAGAGCCCCGCGAACCGATCCGCCGTAAGCTGCAACAAAGTTCTGCCACACCCTAACACATCGATAAACTGTTTGGGACATTCCGGCGTGCTCATCGGCCAGAACCGGCTGCCAATCCCTCCGGCCATAATCACCACATGATTATTCTTATCTGCCATTTTTGTTTCCGTTCGTTAATAATGGTGCAAAGTTACGGCTTTTCTTTTATAAAAACAACTACAAATGTTTTTTTCTCCGAAGTTTTCTAAAAAACGTATTTTCCCCTC
>CAJUDC010000138.1 GCA_910584955.1 uncultured Paraprevotella sp.
GTTTGTCAAGGACTTGCATTTATAACAAGTAATTAAGCTGCGAATTTAAGGAATAAACAAAAAGGAGGACTTTTTTATACCTTTGCAGGGAATTTGTGAGCAGCATGTTAATAAAAAAAATCAATTCGCAGACGAAGATCGGGCAGCATGGCCCGATAGATGCGGCGCATATCACCCGGGCGGATTATGTCCGGTGGCTGACGGAATCCGACGAGGCTGCCGTAGAACGTCTTTTTGAGGCGGCTCGCAGTGTGGCCCTAGCGCATTTCGGTACGGGGATCTACGTACGCGGGTTGATCGAGATTTCCGCTTATTGTCGCAACGACTGTCTGTATTGCGGTCTGCGGCGTTCCAACCGGCAGGCTGCACGCTACAGACTGACGGAAGAGGAGATCCTGGCCTCCTGCCGGCGTGGTTATACGCTGGGATACCGTACGTTCGTGTTGCAGGGTGGGGAGGATCCTGCACAGTCCGATGATTGGCTGGCAAACTTGACCGCCCGCATCCGCACCGCATTTCCCGATGCGGCCCTGACGCTGTCGGTGGGTGAGCGTAGCGACGAGGCCTATCGTTGGTTTAGGGAAGCCGGGGCCGACCGTTATCTGCTGCGTCACGAAACTCGTAACGAGGCTCATTACGCCACCCTGCATCCTTCGGACATGTCGGCCGCCCGTCGCCGCCGCTGCTTGTACACGCTTAAAAGCCTGGGCTTTCAGACCGGTGCCGGCATGATGGTCGGTTCGCCCGGCCAGACGTTGGATCATTTGCTCGACGACCTGGCTTTTCTGGAGGAGCTAGACCCCGAGATGATCGGTATAGGGCCTTTCATTCCGGCCGCCCATACTCCCTTTTCCCATCGGAGTGCCGGTTCCGTTTCTCTTACCTTGCGTCTGATCGCCTTGCTGCGTCTGCGTTTTCCCAAAGCCCTTATTCCTGCCACTACGGCACTGGCCACGCTCGACCCGATGGGGCGGGAGAAAGGCATCCTGGCCGGTGCCAATGTGTTGATGCCTAACCTGTCGCCGCCCGGGGTGAGGGGTAAATACGGCATTTACGACGGCAAATGCTGCACGGGTGACGAAGCCGCCGAAGCTTGGCAGGCCCTGGACGACAGACTGAACCGTATCGGGTATCACATGGTCTGCGGGCGGGGTGATTACCTTTATTAAATAGAGAAAAATATGTATGATGTAAAATCGAATAAAGCCGGCGAGTTTATCTCGCATGATGAAATCCTGGCCACCATGGCCTATGCCCGACGGAACGCGGAGAACCGTGCGCTCATAGAAGCCATTCTGGAACGGGCGGAAACGGGGCGCGGACTGCCGCACCGCGAAGCCGCCGTGTTGCTGGAATGCCGTTTGCCCGACCTTACCCAACGTATGTTCGACTTGGCACGCCGCATCAAGCAACGTTTCTATGGCAACCGCATCGTGATGTTCGCTCCTCTCTACCTGTCCAATTACTGTGTCAACGGCTGTGTCTACTGTCCGTATCATCTTCCCAACAAGACCATCCGGCGGAAGAAACTGACGCAGGAGGAGATACGCCGCGAGGTGATTGCCCTGCAGGATATGGGGCACAAGCGTTTGGCTTTGGAGGCCGGCGAGGACCCCGTGAACAACCCGATTGAATATGTGTTGGAGAGCATCCGTACCATTTACGGTATCCGCCATCGCAATGGGGCCATCCGGCGGGTGAATGTGAATATCGCCGCCACGACGGTGGAGAATTACCGTCGTCTGCACGAAGCCGGCATCGGCACGTATATCCTGTTTCAGGAGACGTATCACAAAGAGAATTATGAAGCGTTGCATCCCACAGGACCCAAGCACGATTACGACTGGCACACCGAGGCGATGGACCGGGCCATGCAGGGAGGGATCGACGATGTGGGCATCGGGGTTCTGTTCGGTCTGGAAACTTATCGGTATGACTTTACGGGACTGCTGATGCACGCCGAGCATCTGGAAGCCGCATTCGGCGTAGGTCCGCATACCGTCAGTGTGCCCCGCCTGTGTATGGCCGACGGTATAGATACCGGCGACTTCGAGAATTGTGTGCCCGACGAGGTGTTCCATAAGATTGTGGCCGCCATACGCATTGCCGTGCCCTATACGGGGATGATCATCTCTACGCGCGAGAGCCGTGCCAGTCGCGAAAAGGTGCTCGAACTGGGTGTCTCGCAAATCAGCGGCGGATCGAGAACCAGTGTGGGAGGCTACGTACGGGAGGAGGGCGAAGAAGAGAACTCGGCGCAGTTCGACGTGTCCGACCGTCGCACTTTGGACGAGGTGGTGGCCTGGCTGCTCGATTTGGGCTATATCCCCAGTTTTTGTACGGCCTGCTACCGGGCCGGCCGTACCGGCGACCGTTTTATGTCGCTGCTCAAGGCCGGGCAGATTGCGAATTGCTGCCATCCCAACGCATTGATCACGCTCAAGGAATACTTGCAGGATTATGCTTCGCCAGCCACCCGCCGGAAAGGGTTGAGACAGATTGAGCGCGAACTGGACGCCGTGCCCGACGATAGGGTACGAGAGACGGCCCGGCGCTTTTTGCAGGCGATAGAAAAGGGAGAGCGCGACTTCCGTTTTTGAGGTAGGAGGAAGCGACCGTATGACGTAAACAGATCCGTAAGACATGGAACAGATACAGACAAGGAAAGAGGCTCCGCGCGGCAACCGTCTGCACATCGGCGTGTTCGGGCGCCGGAACAGCGGAAAGTCGTCGCTGGTGAACGCCCTGTGCGGGCAACAGGTGGCTGTGGTGTCCGACACACCGGGAACGACCACGGACGTGGTGGCTAAAAATATAGAGATAAACGGACTGGGCGCTTGTGTGCTGCTGGATACTGCCGGATTCGACGACGAAGGCGAGCTGGGCGCGCTGCGGGTGGAGCAGACGCGGCGTGCCGTAGAACGTACGGAGGTGGCGTTGCTGGTTGTGCCGGCCTCTGCAGTAGCTGTGGAAGATGCCGGGCGGTTTTTGCACGAAGGACCGGAACGGACATGGATAAATACTTTCAAGGACCGGAACATTCCCGTGCTATGCGTGTTGAGCCGGTCCGATTTTTCGGAGGTGTCCGAAGCCGGTCGGAAAGCTTTGTGTGCGGCGTGGGGGTGCGAGGCGGTAAGCGTGTCGGCCCGGACGGGCGCCGGACTGGAGACGTTGCGTCGGGCGTTGGCAGCCCTGACGGTCGATGCCGGCGAAACCGACGATCTGACCGCTTCTTTGGTTGCGCCGGGCGACGTGGTACTGTTGGTTATGCCGCAGGATATACAGGCTCCCCGGGGAAGGCTGATTCTTCCGCAGGTGCAGACACTTCGCAATCTGCTGGATAAGAAATGCACGGTCGTGAGTTGCACCACCGAACGTCTGGAGACGGCACTGGCCGGTCTGAGTGCTCCTCCGTCCCTCATCATTACCGATTCGCAGGTTTTTAAGGAAGTGGCTCCGCTTTGTCCGCCGGAAAGTCGCATCACCTCTTTTTCCATCCTCTTTGCCCGTCACAAAGGCGATCTCCGCTTGTACCGCCAAGGGGCCGAGACGCTGAAACGGCTGCGGGCGGGTGATCGGGTGCTGATAGCCGAGGCCTGTTCGCACGTGCCGCTCCGCGAGGACATCGGGCGGGTGAAGCTGCCCCGCCTGCTCCGTGCGCGTATCAGTCCCGATTTGCGTATCGAGGTGGTGTCGGGCAACGACTACCCGGACGATCTGACGCCGTATGCGCTGGTGATTCATTGCGGGGCGTGCATGTTCACGCGTCGGCACGTGCTGAACCGGTTGGCCCGGGCCGACCGTCAAGGGGTTCCGGTGACAAACTACGGCATCGCCTTGGCGGCTCTGAACGGCATCCTGGACCGGGTGGCTTTTCCCGGTTGAAAGAAACCGTCCCTTGTTTTCCCTTTTTGTTTTTTCGGACGGGCCGGTAGCCAACTTTTTCCCGAGCCGGAAGAAAAGGTCTCGTTCGATCGTCTCAAATTCTGTTTACGCCTTGGTTTGTATAAATCAAGGCGTGTTTTTTGTGTTTCAAGTCTTGATGTCTACAGTTCCGGTTTTAATGGGAAGAAACGGTGAGGCGGACGTGTGGTTGTTGCGTCGGAGAGGGAATTTTGACCGGCGGCGCAGCTCCGGTTTTTCCATCCGGTAACAGCTGTTTACTTTTTCGTGCCGTTTGCCGTCGGAAGTGAATAATTTACACTACCTTTGCATCCGTGTAAATTCAAAGAGACGAACCTATGGCATTGCATTTTAAAAGAACGACTTCCGTTCTTGACGATCTGACCTTACAGCTTGCTTTCGAAAAAGTATCGCATGTGCCGCAAATAGAACTGCGCGGCACGTTCCTGCCCGCCGAATGGTTTCCCCAAAGCGGTGTGCAGCTGACATGGCCGCATGCCGCAACCGACTGGCGTCCTGTGCTGGCCGAGGCCACGGCGTGCTACTTGCGTATGGCCTATGAGATCGCTTCGCGGGAGAAGCTCTTGATCGTCACCCCGGAACCGGATGCCGTGGAGGCGTTGCTGAGAGAACGGATGCCGGCGGCTGTGTTGCAGCATATAGGGTTGGCGGAATGTCCCACCAACGACACCTGGGCGCGGGACCACGGTTTCCTGACCTTGCTGTGCGAGGGCAAACCGGTGTTGCTCGACTACCGTTTCAACGGCTGGGGACTGAAATTTGCCGCCGACAAGGACAACCGCATCAACCGTCGTCTGTACGAAGCGGGACAGGTGGCGGGGACGTATGTCAGCCGGCTGGACTTTGTGCTGGAGGGCGGCTCTATAGAGAGCGACGGGCGGGGGACCTTGCTTACGACGTCCGAGTGCCTGATGTCGGCCAACCGCAACGAGACACTGAGCCGGGCCGAGCTGGAAGAGCGGCTGCGGCATGATTTGCACGCAGAGCGGGTGTTGTGGTTGGACCACGGCTATCTGGCCGGTGACGATACCGATAGCCACGTGGACACCTTGGCTCGCCTCTGTCCGTCCGATACGCTGGTCTATGTGCAGTGTACGGATGAGGCCGACGAACATTACGAAGCCTTGAAGCGGATGGAGGAACAGTTGCAGGCTTTCCGTACGATGGAGGGCAAGCCCTACCGGTTGATTCCGCTGCCTATGCCGGCTGCCGTTTACGATGAGGACGGAGCCCGCCTGCCCGCTACGTATGCCAATTTTCTGGTGGTGAACGGAGCGGTGCTGATGCCGACCTACGGTCAGCCGGCTGCCGACGACGAGGCGCGCCGCCGGTTGCAGCAGGCGTTTCCCGGTCGCGAGGTGGTAGGTATCGACTGCCGGGTGCTTATCCGGCAGCACGGTTCGTTGCACTGTTGTACCATGCAATTCCCTTTGGGGGTATTAAAATAAACGATATGAAGCTATTGAAGATAGGCCTCGTTCAGCAGGCCAATACGGCCGACCGGAAAGAGAACATGTACCGGTTGGCGCAAAACATAGAGGAGGTGTGCCGGCGCGGGGCACAATTGGTGGTGTTGCAGGAACTGCATAATTCGCTTTACTTCTGTCAGACGGAGGACACCCGCCTGTTCGACCTGGCCGAACCTATACCCGGACCCTCCACGGGGTTCTTCGGCGAACTGGCGCGTCAGTACGGCATCGTGTTGGTGACCTCGTTGTTCGAGAAACGTGCGGCCGGTTTGTACCACAACACGGCTGTGGTGTTCGATACCGACGGAAGCATAGCCGGTACGTACCGCAAGATGCACATACCCGATGATCCTGCCTATTACGAGAAGTTCTACTTCACACCGGGCGACAAAGGCTTCCGGCCGGTTCAGACCAGCCTGGGCAGGCTGGGCGTTCAGGTATGCTGGGATCAATGGTACCCGGAGGGAGCCCGTCTGATGGCGCTGCAGGGAGCGGAGATTTTAATCTACCCCACGGCCATCGGCTACGAGAGCAGCGATACGCCTGAAGAACAGGAACGTCAGCGGGAGGCCTGGACCACCGTGCAG
>CAJUDC010000139.1 GCA_910584955.1 uncultured Paraprevotella sp.
TGTGGCGCAGGCGTATCGGGATAAGGTGCTGGATACGGTTTATATCGGCGGCGGCACCCCTTCCCTGCTTCCGGTTGAACTGCTTTCACAAATTTTTCATCAGCTGTCACAGATCTATACGCTATCTACTGCGGCCGAAATCACACTGGAATGTAATCCCGACGATATTTCCGTCTCCTGGCTGGAACAGATCCGGGAACTCCCCGTCAACCGACTGAGCCTGGGCATACAGACTTTCAACGAGGAACAACTGTCGTTTCTCCGTCGGCGCCATACCGGCCAACAGGCCCGGCAAGCCGTCGCCCTTTGTCAGAAAGCGGGATTTACCAATATCAGCATTGATCTGATTTACGGATTGCCCGGCCAAGACCCGGCACAATGGCAGGAAGACATCGACAGGGCTTTAGAACTTCAGGTGCAACACATTTCGGCCTACGCCTTGATTTACGAAAAAGGCACTCCGCTATGGCAATTAAAAGAGCAAGGTCTCATCAAAGAGGTGGAAGAAGAAACCAGCCTGACTTTATTCAATATGTTGATAGACAACCTAGAGAAAGGCGGATTCGAACACTACGAAATATCCAACTTCGCCCGACCGGGATACGAATCCAGACACAACTCATCATATTGGAAAGAAGCTGAATACATAGGATGCGGCCCGTCGGCCCACTCGTTTGACGGCAAATGCCGGCGATGGAATACGGCCGATCTATCAAACTATATCGCAGCCATGCACGCTATTAAAGAAGGAGAAAAGCCGGCCTCTCCTTGGTTCGCCTACGAAGAACTCAACCGGAACGAACATTACAACGACCGTATTATCACATCCTTACGTACATGCTGGGGATTGGATATGCACAAACTTCACCAGGATTTCGGAGACACCGTGTTCCAATATTGCCGCAAAATGGCGGAATCCCATCTTCAACAAGGCACCTTACAATTCATTCCACCTTCCGTCACAGCTCCCGAAGGAATCCTAAAACTGACACGACAAGGCATTTTCGTATCCGACAACATCATGAGCGATCTGCTGCTGGTTGACGGAGACTGAGGCTTCTATTACCTCATCTCCTGATACGTAATCTCATAAAAACAGGGATATACATTGGATGTTGCATCCGACTGCCCCTGCGTATGAGGTACGACCATACGAACTTTAGCTATCTCTTCGTCCGCCGTTGTCTGACGCCCTATATTAATATAGGTAAGAGGAACCAGCCATCCGGGGGGTACCGATTTATTTCCATAATACGCATACATGGCTCCCCCTCCGTTCAGTGTCGTATTAAACGAAGCGGTAAACGTACCGTACGAGTTGGTCACATCCATAATATCGGGACGGGTGGACCAATACAGCACATCATTGCGCGTTTGAATCGAATCACGCAGGATATTAAATTCCACATACCGGCATATCAACTGCTTGTGCTCGCCGCTTTTCAGTTTCTCACCCGCTCCCTGGCGCACAATCTGCATATATACACCGGTGTTGTTAAAAAGAACATATTCATTTCGTTCCGCCGAAGTGGTGTTCCCCTGCGCATAAAACTGATTTTCACTGATTACATTCATGCGCCCCACCTTTACAACCGTGTCTCCTTCTCCGCCGACAATCGCAACATCGCGCGAAACAAAAGAGGCAATGGCATTGCGCTCTCTTTCCTTTTGTTCGGCATAAGTTTCGTCGTCACTGCATGAATAAAAAAACACGCCCGTAAGTACGGCTATCAAACATGTATATAATAAATTCTTCATATGGATTGATATTCTGACACAAAAGTAATTGTTTTTAGACAAAAAACGTCATAAAGCGGCACAAACATCCACTTATTTTTTTCCTTTTAACAAAGGAGCATATTTCTTTATCGCTTCCTGAACCGTGGCTACAGCTTCGTCCATAGAGCACTGCAACTCACCGCCCGAGGCGTTTAGATGTCCGCCTCCGTTAAAAAATTCGGCAGCCATCCGGTTACAGGGGAAATCATCGACCGAGCGCAATGAAACACGGATAGCTTCTTTCTCGGTATCTTCCCTCAAAAAGACGGACAACCGCATGCCGCTGATCTGCAAAGGCAAATTGACGAATCCTTCCGTATCTCCGTTTTTGTTGGAAAAGCGTTTGCGTTCTTCGCGGGTAAGCGTCATTAAGGCAGCGTTATACTGCGGAAAAACCTTCATCTTCACATACAACAGATAACCCATCAGCCGAAACCGGTCTGCCGAATAAGCATAAAAGATATTCCGGTAGATTCTATCTTTATCTATCCCCCGCGACAACAGCAATCCGATAGATTCATAGATCTCGCTTCGGGTGGAATTGTAAGTAAAGCCTCCCGTATCGGTCATCATGCCGGTATAGAGGCACGCGGCTTCCTCTGTCGAAATATTCTCGATACCGTCCCACTGCAACAGCACACGGAATAGGATCTCACACGTTGAGCACATCTCCTGCCGGGATACGGTCAGCACGCAATCGTCTACCGGATGCAGATGATGATCGAACATGAGCTTGGGGGCGGGATGGCTCATAACGGGCCTTTCCAGTTTATCCATACGGGAAGGCTCGTTGAAGTCTGTCCATACAAATAAATCCGCACCGGCAATCAACGGGTCCAGTTCCGCCTCGTTACGGTCGTAAATGCGCACTTCGTCCGCTCCCGGAAGCCATTTCAGAAAATCGGGGAACAGATTCGGAACTATCGGCGTCACTTTCTTCCCTTTCCGTTTCAGAAAATGGGTAAAGGCCAGCAGCGAACCGAGTGCATCTCCATCGGGAGATACATGACACGTCACTACGATATGTTGTGCATTTCCCAGATAGGATTGCAACCGTTTCAAATCGCTTTCAGACAATATAGGCTGTAACATTCTTTTTTCACCTTATTATATTAGGCTGCAAATATACGACTATTTATCGGCCTGCCGCCATTTCAGCGGTACTTTTAATGCTCCTTCTTCGCGCATCACATAGACATTCCATCCCAATTCCCCGCACGAACGCCGGAAACGCTGCAAATAGAAATCGGTAAGCGAGGCATCCAGCACCACATGCTTCGGGCGGACCAATCCTGCCAGACGACGCAGGTCGCCCCGGTATCCCCGGCACACGTATAGATAATCCACTTCAAAAGGAACCTCCGCACGCAAACCGTTCCAACGGTTGTCACAAACCAACCATACACTGATCCCGGGGGCCTGCAACACCCCGTTGACGCTACGCACCCTGCCGTCCCGGAAGGCGGTTCCAATCCGCTCGGGAGGTGCCGTCAACCGGTTTTTCCAGAACGTTTCCGAGATGGGACGCATGTATTCCGACACGCTGTCGGGACGGGCACAAAGCAAATAGGATACAGCCGGCGAATAAATCAGATGAACAGCCGGGCAACGACGATTGTTATAAAAGACGGCCATCGGCCGCAACGTATTTCTACGTATTCCCAGCAGACCGACAACCGCACAAAGCGCACACACCGTTCGCAACTGCTGAAAACGCCGACCGGAAGTCACGGTCGTACCGCCCGCCACCGACAATAAAAGAAGATAGCACAAGGCAACCTGAGCACGTGAAGGTGTCAGACCGTCACAGACCGCCCCCGGAAGAGAGGCGAACCCGGCCAGCATCTGCGATTGCAGCGCCACGCATTTTTCCAATACGGCGGCACCTAACGGGATACCGGGCACCCCGCACCACCATCCGACCTGCACACCTATCGTTCCGTACATCAGCAGCAACGTAAAAGGAATCAATACCAAGCTGAAAACGGCGGCGTAGGCCGACAGACTATGGAACGTGTATGCCACAATCGGCGCCGTACCGATCTGGGCAGCCACGGAAACGGTCAATAAGTCCCATGCCCAACGGAAAGGTTGCCGGCGCACAGGTAACAGCTTACGCAATGAAGGTTGCAAGGTAAGGATAAAAAACAAAGACACAAACGACAACTGAAAACCGATATCAAACAGATAAAAGGGATTGGCAATCAGCATCGCCAAAGCTGCCAGTGCCAGCGAATTTACCGTAAAATGCCGGCGCCTCATCAAATCCCCTACCACAAACAGCGAGGTCATCAGGGCAGCCCGTATCAACGAAGTGGAAAGACCGGTCAGAAACACATAGCCCCAAATCATGCCTATAAGCACGATTCCTGCCGGCCATCGCCATAGGGAATGGCGTGCCCGCCGTAAAAACAGTCGGTCGAAGACGATCAACAACAGACTTAGATGAAGGCCGGACAATGCCAGGAGATGACTGGCACCGGCATCGGCATACAATCGTTTCGTACGAACGGAAAGAGCGGATTTCTCTCCCAGTGTCAAGGCGGCCAGCACGGCATAGGTATCGTCATTCCATCCCACGGAACGGTACGACTGTAACAAGTAACTCCGAAGTTGCAAGGCGGCCATGCGCACCCGTAAAAGCCGGGAGTATGCCGTTTGCTCGACCGGAGAAAGCGGGTAGGTTTTCCAGCGTCCGGCCGGTACAAACACACTCCCCGTAACCCCTTTCCTATACAGATAATCCGCATAATCAAACGCATCGGGATTGCCGGTATTTCCCGGCCGGTCCACACGGGCCATAAAAGCGACACCGTCACCTATCCGCAAGGTATCGGTCTGCGGCGTACGCGGCAAGGTGAGTTGTACCGTGCGCCGCAACTCACGCATCCGCCCCCGTTGCATACAAGCGGAAAGCGTCACTTCGCACCCTACGGTCCGCTCCCGCTGTTGCGGAACAGCCGTCAGCACACCTTTATAATATAAGGTATCTGCCGGCCAGGGCCGCAGGGCCTGATGCCAAGCAGCCACATCGGCACACATGCCGGCTACAAATAAAAGCACTGCCAAACCCACAGAAAACACAGGAACGGCAAAATAGGAAACACGGCGCCTCCCGATCACCCACAAGACGATGCAGGCAACGACAAGAACCGCTCCCGCCATCCCTGCCGACAGAGGCTCACCGACCCGATCCACCCAAATCAGGAAATCGTCTCGTCGGGCATCCGCCAATAAAATGCCGCCTGCAAAAGGAAGAGCCGCCCAGAGTGCCGGATTACGTTGTACCAAAGAATGATCCGGCACGAATACAAAAGTTACAGATTCTTCAACGCCGAGATCTCGGCTATCGGATCCGGTGCCTTGAACACCGCACTGCCGGCCACAAGTATATCCACACCGGCTTCACGCAACCGGCGTCCTGTGTCACGGTTCACCCCTCCGTCCACTTCGATCAGCGCCGAAGCGCCCCGTCTGTCAACCAAGTTTCGCAATTGACGCACCTTATCCAAGGTGTGCTCAATAAATTTCTGACCGCCGAAACCCGGATTCACCGACATGAGCATCACCACATCCAGCTCGGTAATGATGTCCTCCAACATAGCAACCGGAGTAGCCGGATTCAAAGTAACTCCAGCCTTCATGCCGGATTCCTTGATTTGCTGCACCACCCGGTGCAGGTGGGTGCAAGCCTCCAGATGCACATTCATCGTAAGAGCGCCCAAAGCTTTCACCTCGGCAATAAACTTCTCGGGCTGTACAATCATCAGATGCACATCCAGGGGTTTCCGGCATAAGCGGGCTACATGTTTCAATACGGGAAAACCGAAGGAAATGTTCGGCACAAACACGCCGTCCATAATATCAATATGCAACCAATCGCATTCGCTCCGGTTGATCATATCCATCTCGGATTTCAAATCTGCAAAATCCGCCGCCAGAAGAGAAGGAGCCACACAAGCTTTCATACGCTATTCCGTTATTTTACCCAAACAAAGATAAACGTTTTATTCCGGCTCTACAAACTTACGACCATAAAATTAG
>CAJUDC010000140.1 GCA_910584955.1 uncultured Paraprevotella sp.
TTCTTTTCCGTATTGCCAACTTGTATGCTTATCCCCACTGATTTGCTACTGAACCCGTTCCACCGCTCGTGTATCCGGGGCATGAAGTCGTCGGGGCATTCTGCAATCATCCGGTAGAACAGGCAACATTGGTTGATGAGCGTCCCTCCGAAGCCCCACAGGTGAGGGGCGTCCCCGACAACCTGCCCGTCCCAGGTGCGTCCGAAACTGGCGTCCATGTCCCAGGGAGTGAGTAGCATGCGCGGGTCTTCCTGTATGTTTCGGAAACTGATATACGCGTTCTTCAATTGATTGTCCTGGATCAGGAGACTATTTATTAAGATGATATAGTCCACCACGTTGTCCAGATAGCAAATGTCTTTTACATTTTCCCGGAAAACGGTTGTGTCCGGTGTCGTGTTGTAAGCTATTTTATCGATGAGGCGTTTCATCGGCTCCCAATAACCGGCTTGCGGCGAGTCGTCCGGGTATTTCTGTTCCCATCCTTCCCACCACAGTGTGTTTGTTTGCGCTTCGTTCCGGTAGCCGCTCAGGATTGTGGCCTCTGTCCATGCACGCCCTTTGTAGAGTAAGCCCCTGGGAACGGCGGATCCGTCTTTACCGTTTTTTGTCTTTTTCAGGTTCAGTTTCTTACGGTCGATCTTGTCGGTCAGGCAGTACAGCCCGTGATAGGATCCGTTTACGAACACTTCGACGAATTGTCCGTGCGTGCCGTTGCACTGTTCCGTATTCTCTTTGGCATACGGCAGATCGTTTATTTCGTTCCAGATGTCCGTTGCCACTCTGTTCCGCATCCGTGCACGGTCTATGTACATGGCATCCAGTATCCAGTCGTCGTCCCGGCGTATGTTCAGCAGACCGATGTCTTCCGGTTCCTCCCGATCGTTCCGAAATTCCACGGAGAAGGATTTTTTGGGGAAATAGGAGGACGAGGCTCCGCGTATGCGTATGCCGATGGTATGTGCGAAGAGCGGGTGTAGTCCGTCGGTACGGTTTTGCGGATCGATCAGTGTGAAAAAGCCGGGGTGTTTCTTGTATTTGTCCGTAAAGAATGTGGCGGCCATTTGTTCGGTGTCGGCGTCGATGCACACCAGCGGTAGGGTGGTGAAGCACATTTCCCATTGGCGCCATGTCCCGTCTGCCTGTAATTGGCTGAGTATATGCTTTCTCCGAGGCCAGTCGTCGATTTCCAAAGAGGCTTGCGTGCCGGTATCCACCGGCTTCCCGTTCAGACGGATGTACGGGTTGTTTCCGGTGCAGGTCAGCTGCGCGCTCAACCGGTCGGGGCTGTCGGGAGGAAGACTGAAATACAGTTTGCCCGCACTGCTGTCGGCCACAGCCGGTACACCGTTTAAGGCAATGCCGAAGGCCCGGTGACTTTTGCCCTGTCCGTGAGCCGCGAACGGGCAGATTATTATAAACAATGCGATTATTCCTGATTTCATAGCCTTGGTGTAATCAAATGAACGGATGGAGGCAACGAAACACATTTTCCGGTACCTGCGTGTAAAGGTACGGTATTGAAGGGAGAAAGTGAAATATTGCGGTGCTTTTTTTGCAGGAAGCTATATTCTTACAGGAAAGGCGTAAGATTATTTTCTGCCCCTATTGACAAAGGGCGGAAAATGATGTATATTTGTAATTCCGATAGCGAATGAAACCGAATGGGAATGACAGAAAGTGTAAAGAATATTTGGAGTATGGAGAATGTGTGTCAGAGAAAGGCTAACTGTCTTTCTGCTTGGCGTATGCAATAGATGTATGCCGTGGATTCGGCTATAGGGCGCCCGTTCGGTATCGAACGGGCGTTTTTCGTAGGAATAGGTCCCGTTTGTGCTTTTCCCGGTGCGCACCCCGTTAAAATGCGGTCTAGGCGACGTTCTCTCGGTTGGCTCACCGCGTAAAAGTGTTCCCGAGACAACAAATGATAAGGATGCGGGAACTGCGAAAAAACCGGGGAAGAACCGGTCTTTTCAGGTCTTGAACAAGCTTTAAAAGTGAATGGGCGGGATGTTTTTGTAAGGATATTTATTAAAATCAAGCGCGGGAAAACAGAAAATTCGCCGGCGGCTCCCGGTGCGAAAAACAGGTTGAGGCCGTCGGCGAATAGCTGTATCCGTTATTCCGTTGGGCTGTCGTTGTCTGTCGGTCCGTATTCTTCCGATGTCGTACAGTAACGGGTATTGGCCGGCTCTTCATCAGCCCGGCGGAACCAGTCGGAATACATTACATAATGGGCCGCATAGCCGACATTGAGTTCACGAGCCTGTTCGGTGTCCACTTTCTTGATGAACCGGGCCGGTACGCCTCCCCACAGCTCGCCGTTGCCTACCTGGGTGTTTGACAGCACCAGTGCGCCGGCTGCCACGATCGCTCCGCGTCCGATAACGGCATGGTCCAACACGGTGGCCCCCATGCCGATCAGTGCTCCGTCGCGGACGCTGCAACCGTGCAACGTGACATTGTGGCCCACCGTTACGTCGTCACCGATCACGATGGGCGCCTTGCCGTAGAGGGTGTGCAGGCAACTGCCGTCCTGGATGTTGGTGCGGTTGCCGATTTTGATATAATGGACGTCCCCCCGGAGCACGGCGTTGAACCATACGGTGCAGTCGTCGCCCATCGTAACGTCACCTACGATGACGGCTCCTTCCGAGAAATAGCAATGTTTGCCGAATCGGGGCGTGAGCCCCTTTATAGATTTGATAAGTGCCATAATGAATGATAGGTTATAAAATTATCGTGTTTTCTCCAGCGGCGCCGTGGCGTCCTCCAGCCAGCGGCGGTGCTCCTCGTCGAGCAGCGGAGCCAGTGCCTCGTACACCCGGCGGTGGTAGGTGTCCAGCCATTCCGTTTCCTCGCGGTTCAGCATTTCGCGTACAATGGGTGTTTTGTCGATGGGACACAGTGTGAGCGGTTCGAATTGCAGGAATGTGCCGAATTCCGTGTCGCGGAAAGGAACGATCAGCTGCATGTTCTCTATGCGGCAACCGTGTCGACCGCTCCGGTAGATCCCCGGTTCGTTGGTCACGGTCATGCCCGCCCGCAGCGGTTCCGGCATATAGTTCATGCGGATCTGGTGCGGTCCTTCGTGTACGTTCAGATACGAGCCTACGCCGTGACCGGTGCCGTGCAGGTAGTTGATGCCTTCCTGCCACATGGCGTAACGGGCACACACGTCGAGCTGCGTACCGCTACATCCGTCGGGGAAGCGCACCCGGGCCAGGCAGATATGCCCTTTCAGCACCAGTGTATAGTCGCGCCGTTCCTCGTCGGTGAGCGGTCCCAAGGCGATGGTGCGTGTAATATCCGTTGTACCGTCCTGATATTGTGCGCCCGAGTCGAGCAGCAGCAGGCCGTGCGGCTCCAGGGGAATGTCGGTCTGCGGGGTGGCTTCGTAATGCACGATGGCTCCGTGCGCTCCGTAGCCGGCTATGGTGTCGAAACTGATGTCGCGGTACAGCGCCTGTTCGGCCCGCAGGGCGGTCAGTCGTCGGTCGATGGAAAGTTCTGTCTGTCCGCCGGCCTCCACAGCCGGTTTCAGCCAGCGCAGGAATTTGACGAGAGCCATTCCGTCGCGCAGCATGGCGTTCCGGTATCCGGTCTGTTCGGCTTCGTTCTTTATGGCCTTGAGCCGTGCGGCGGGCGAGGGCATACGTCGTATGCTGCATCCGTCGGGTACCGCACCGAACACGGTGTAGTTCGTTGCAGCCGGATTCAGCCCTATGCTGCTGCCCCGATAGGCACGGATGGCATCGGTGATGGCTGTGTACGGGCGCAGTATCACGCCTTCTCCGTGCAGATAGTCTCCGATTTCGTCGGTCAGTTTGTCTGCGTCGATGAAGAGTGTGGCCGGTCCTTCGGTTTCTATCAGCAGGTAACTTACAAATACCGGGTTGCAATGCACGTCGCTGCCCCGCAGGTTCAGCGTCCAGGCGATTTCGTCCAAAGCCGAAAGGACGAAAGCCCCCACCTGCGCCTTACGGCAGATCCGGCGGATATGCTCCAGTTTGTCGCGGCAACTTACGCCTGCCAGCAAAAGCGGTTGCTGCACGACCGGATAGGCGGGAACAGCAGGCCGGTCGGTCCATAGCGTCTCCATCGGGTCGTAGGAGGTGCACAGGTGCATGCCGTTGGCGGTCAGTTCCGTTTGCAGCCTCTCTACCGCAGTCACGGTATTTACGTTGCCGTCCGTCCCTACCGTGCTGTCCGCCGGCAACCGTGCGGTCAGCCATTCCGTGATGCTTGGCGTGTCGGGCAGTCCGTCGCGCATCAGGCGGATACCGGTGCCCTGCAGTTGTTCCTCTGCCGCAATGAAGTAGCGGGAGTCCGTCCATAAGGCGGCTTCGTCGGTGGTCACCACCACAGTGCCTGCCGATCCGTTGAAGCCCGAAAGCCATTGTCTGGCCTCCCAACGGGCAGGTATATATTCGCCGCAATGCGGATCGGTGGAAGGCACTATGAAAGCGCTCATACCGTGCTCCTCCATCCAGCGGCGCAGGGCATTGATTCGTTCGTTAATCGTTTTTCTCATGATCGTTTTCGTTCGTAATGAAGATTACAAAAATAGAGTATTATCCTTTTTTATCGAAATATTCTTCTTTTAAATTAGCAACATTGGTGCTTTTTATCTATTTTTGTGACGAGAAAAAAGCAGAATTGTTTTATAAAATAGTAAAAAAACAGACTATGGGATTTTTAACAGACGACAAATTGGTGATTGTAGGTGCCGCCGGTATGATCGGTTCCAACATGGCGCAGACCGCCTTGATGATGGGTTTGACTTCTAACCTGTGCCTTTATGATGTGTTTTCGCCCGAAGGCGTGGCCGAAGAAATGCGTCAGAGCGGTTTTGACAATGTGAACATTACGGCAACTACGGATGTGGCCGAGGCTTTTAAGGATGCCAAGTATATAATCTCTTCGGGCGGTGCTCCCCGTAAACAGGGTATGACGCGTGAAGATTTGCTGAAAGGCAATTGCGAAATCGCCGAGCAGCTGGGTAAAGATATCAAGACGTATTGCCCGGACGTGAAGCATGTGGTGATTATCTTCAATCCTGCCGATCTGACAGGTTTGGTAACATTGCTCTATTCCGGTTTGAAGCCTTCGCAGGTGACTACGTTGGCCGGTCTGGATTCCACCCGTCTGCAGAGTGCGCTGGCTAAGAAGTTCGGCGTGATGCAGAGCGAGATTACCGGCTGTGCCACTTACGGCGGTCACGGTGAACAGATGGCTGTATTCGGTTCTGCCGTTAAGGTGGCCGGTAAGGCACTGACCGATATTATCGGTACTCCCGAGTTCACGGAAGAAGAATGGGAAAACATGAAGACCGATGTAACGAAGGGCGGTGCCAAGATCATCGAACTGCGCGGTCGCTCGTCGTTCCAGAGCCCGGCTTACATCTCTGTTGAGATGATCCGCTCGGCTATGGGTGGCGAAGCTTTCCGTTGGCCGGCCGGTACGTATGTGAAGACGGATAAGTACGATCACATTATGATGGCTATGAAGACTACATTGGATGCAACGGGCTGTCATTACGAAGTGCCTACGGGTACTGCCGACGAGGTGGCCAAGCTGGATGCCAGCTACGCTCACCTGTGCAAGATGCGCGACGAACTGGTTACGCTGAATATCGTGCCTCCTACGTCGGAATGGAGCAAGATCAATCCGAATCTGTAATATTTCCTTATTATATATAGGATAAGAGAAGTCCGGGTTTGAAGAGAACCCGGACTTTTTTGTCGGAATAAGAAAAACTTTACGGAG
>CAJUDC010000141.1 GCA_910584955.1 uncultured Paraprevotella sp.
CATTTTTTTTACATACCTTTGCATTGATTTATAAGAGCAAACCCGAAAATTATTCCTTCATGAAAAAAATATTTCTTTTGTGGGCGCTTCTCGGAGGCTTGCTGTCTGTGGCTTGTGTCCGGGACGAAGCCTTGAATGCGGAATGTGATATAGAAAGCTGTATGGTGGAGAATGTGGACGTAAGTTCAATATTTTTTACCGATGCGGACCGCCGGAAAGAGGTGGCGGCCTCCGACAGTGTGATTTCGTTTGCCATCCGCAAGCAGGCCGATGTAAGTGCGATGGCCGTGCGCTTTGCGGTCACCGAGGGAGCCAGCCTTTATCTGATCTCCGATGCTTCGGTGCAGGTCGATCCCGCAAAGCCTTATAGCAACGGTGACGCGCTGGACTATTCCCACGGGCCGGTGTCGTTCCGCGTCGTTTCGCAGGACGGGCTGTGGCATCGTGATTATCAGGTGCGGTTCGACGAATTGAATTTCGTGACGGATCTTCATTTTGAGCAGGCCGAGCTGGAACCGGCCAAGGAAAAGTACTATATCTGGTACGAGACGGACGAGCAAGGTCAGCGTTGCAACCAATGGGCCACCGGAAACCCGGGCTTCAAACTGAGCAAATCGTCGGCAAAGCCGATGGATTATCCCACCGTGCCTTACGAGAACGGCTATCGCGGCCAGGGTGTCAAGCTCGAAACCCGCGATACGGGCGGGTTCGGTGCCATGGTGAAGATGCGTATCGCTGCCGGTAACCTGTTTATCGGTACGTTCGACGAGACGGAGGCGCTCAACGATGCGATGAAAGCCACCTGTTTCGGCAAACCTTTCCGCAAGAAGCCGTTGCGTTTCAAAGGGTATTACCAGTTCACTCCCGGTCCGGTCTTCCAGGATAGGGCGGGATTGCCGGTCCCCGGCAGGGTGGACGCCCCCGACCTTTATGCCGTGTTCTACCGCAATGTGGACGCTGCCGGCCAGCCTTTTGTGCTGCATGGCGACGATGTGCTCACCAGCGAGAACATCGTGGCGCTGGCCCGGGTGGAGGACCCCCAGGCGACGACGGGGTGGACAGCCTTCGATCTGCCTTTCGAGTACCGGAAAGACGTTGATCCCGCGTTGCTGCTCAACGCAGGCTACAACCTGGCGGTGGTGTTCACCTCCAGCGTGGAAGGCGCCAGCTTCTGCGGCGCTGTGGGCAGCACGTTGCTTGTCGACGAAGTGAAAGTGGAAACCGAATCTAACTAATCACAAATTCTTTGTTTATGAGACTTTACACCTTATATAAATATGCGACGGTTTGTGCCGGGCTCCTGACGGCCCTTGGCGTGCAGGCCCGCACGGAAGACAAGTATGAAACCTGGAGCCCCCGCACCCGCGACTGGGGTGTGCTGGTGCGCGCCGGTTTTGTGATGGGGGGGACCACTCCTTTGCCCCTTCCCCAGGAGGTGCGCAGCATCAACCGCTACCGTCCCGAGGGCGGACTGACGTTCGGTGCCGATGCCTACAAGATGTTTCACCGTCGCTGGGGGCTTATGGCCGGGGTACACTTCTTCATGGAAGGTATGAACACAGGCGCCGACGTGAAGAACTACCACATGGGCATCACGCAGGGAGTGGACTATCTGGAGGGCAATTTCACGGGGACCGATGTCACCAAGACCTTCATGGTGGGATTTACCGTCCCTGTCATGGCCACGTTCCGTATCAGTCCGCGCTGGAATGTCAACCTCGGTCCGTACGTGAGTTTTCTTACGTACCGCGATTTCGAAGGCTCCGTCTACAACGGTTATCTCCGCGAGGGAGACCCCACGGGCCAGAAAGTGGAAATCAGTCACCTGAACCCCGCTACCTACGATTTCAGCGCCAATATGCGCAGCATATTGTGGGGCATGGAGCTGGGCTTCGACTGGAAAGCCACGCGTCGCATCACCGCTTTCGGCAGCCTGGACTGGGGCATGAACGGCGTGTTCCACAGCCATTTCAAGACGATAGACTTCCCCATGTATCCGATGTATGCAACGTTCGGAGTGGCCTATAACTATTAAACGGATTATGTTCATGATTAATAAAAAAGAATGCGTATGAAAAGAAACTTACTCCTGATGTTTTGCTGCATGGCAGCTGCTTTGGCCGGCGCGCAGACCACTCGCACCTACACCGACAAGCTAGTGGTGACGGTGGACGGCGAAAGCTCCGACCCGATGGATGCCACCATCCTGCTGGAGGATCTGGGCGACGGCACATGCAACCTGTCGCTGAAGAACTTCACGCTGGTGAGCGGCGAGGACGCCATTTCCGTGGGGAATATCAATGTTACGAACCTGACCGTGACCGAAGGTGATTCCTATAAAAACCTGGTCTGCGAGCAGATCATACAGGTGGTTCCGGGCGAGCCGGAAGACGAAGGCTGGATAGGCCCGATGCTGGGCGATGTGCCTATCCGGTTGACAGGTAAACTCACCGACGAAAAGCTTTACTGTACGATCGACATCGACATGTCGGAAACGCTCGGTCAGCTGATCGGCGTGGTGTTCGGCACGGATATGGAAGAAGGAGGCGGAACGCCTTCGACCGGTAAGATATATACCGATAAGCTGGTGGTGACGGTGGACGGCACAAGCTCCGATCCGATGGACGCCACCATCCTGCTGGAAGACCTGGGCGACGGCACGTGCAACGTGTCGCTGAAAAACTTCGCGCTGGTGAGCGGTGAGGATGCTATTCCCGTGGGTAATATCGACATCAAGGGCCTGACCGTGACCGACGGCGGTTCCTACAAGAGCCTGGCTTGCGAGCAGATCATCCAGATTCAGCCGGGCGAGCCGGAAGACGAGGGCTGGATAGGTCCGATGCTGGGCGATGTGCCTATCCGGTTGACGGGCAAGTTTACGGACGACAAGTTCTATTGCACAATCGACATTGACATGTCGGAAACCCTGGGCCAGGTAATCGGTGTGAAGTTCGGCTCCGACATCATCGTCGACGGTATCTGTCGGGTGGTTACTGCTGCTACCGGTCGGGTGGATGTGTATACGCTGAACGGTGTTTGTGTGCGTCGCGGCGTTTCTGCCGCCTCGGCCCTTGACGGTTTGCAGCGCGGAGTATATGTAGTGAATGGTAAAAAGATAATTAAATAATGTGAGGGTATGGAAAAAAGATTATTAGTAATGGCTTTGCTGGGCGGCGCGCTGACAGTGCAGGCACAGCAGGTAAATGGTAGCTTTGACGAGGAATGGGTGGATTGTGTGCCTTGGACAAGCGGCAATAACAAAACTACAAAAGGAATGCAGCCTTTAGGCTGGACTGTTTCTCATGTAATAGGGGTGAATGGACTTGGAGCAACAGAAGTTGGAAGTAAAGTAGAAGAAGGATATGAAGGAACGGGGTATGCGCTTCAACTTCGGAACTCCGCGAATTCGTTAATGGCTAGTCAGATTGTACCTGCTTATGTAACTCTTGGTACGTCATGGTCTACTTCTGTTATGGGAAAACAGAATGACGGTGGTACATTTGGTGGTGTGTCTTTTACTTTTGTGCCGGATGCACTTCGCTTTTTTTATAAACGTTCACATGGAGAGACGGCGCCTACTGAACCAGCATCTGTGGTAGCTTACCTTTGGAAGGGTACATATACGCAGTCTAGTGTTCCTGCAAATATAGTGGCATGGGGAACGCCAAAATCAGTTTCTATGATTGATAGAGACCGAAACATTTTAGGTAAATCGACCACTAAAGGAGGAAGCGTTACAAAGACTGAGGACGCAACTTGTATTGCTACTATCGAACATTATATAGAAGGTGATGCAACGGAATGGACGGAATGTTTAGTCCCGTTTAAATATGATGAAACATTGGGAGTTGATGTGCAACCGGAGAAGTTGAATATTATCCTTTCTGCCAATGACTATTTTGGCGGAAGTGACGCTGTTGGCAAAGATAACATGTTAATTGTAGACGAAGTGTCTTTGGTATATTACTCTCAACTGGCCTCTCTTTCCTACAACGGAACTCCGGTAGCCGGCTTTGATAAAGATACGTACGTTTACAATATAGACGAGACATTCGATGAAAGCAAGTTGCAGTATGCAGCCGATGGCAAGGGTGCTTCGGCAACACACCGTTATGATGCTGCGACGGGGAAATGCGTGATCCGTGTAGAGGGTAATGATATATCTGCCAATGCAGAGAATTATCATGAGTACACCATTAATTTTGTAGTTCCTGTTCATGTGAACACGTATGCGAATACGCTTTCTGTAAATCTTCTAGAGATGTATATAGGAGCTCCTCAGTCCGCTAATATTGAGGTGACGGAATATACGCGTGGTGTATATGGCCTTTCCTTGAAGAACTTTATGTTAGAAGGTTTAGGTGGTGTAGGTAATATTGAAATGATTGGTTTAACGGTTACAGAGCAGAATGGGGCGATTCATTTGTCAGGTAACAAAAAAATAGCTATTACACCGGGTGATGATCCTAATGTAGAGTGGATGGGACCAGACTTGACAATGGCTGCCGGCGGTGCTATTCCGGTAGCTATTGAGGCAGACATTCAAGGTGGATTAATGACAGCTACTATCAATATTAACTTTCCTGAGTTAAGAGTAATTAAAGTCGTATTTGCCCCCGAATTGACAATCTCCGATGAGGGTTGTACGGTGGCTGCGTCGGGTCTGCACAATGTGGTGATGCAACGTCAGTTCAAGCAAGGCTGGAACACGGTATGTCTGCCCTTTGCCACTACACCGGCTGCGCTGGGAGCTGTTTCGGCACAGGCTTTTCATAGTGCCGACGATGCGGCATTGAATTTTGTGGCCGTTGAGGAACTGGTGGCCAACACACCTTATCTGCTTTTCTTTGAGAATGCGGTAACGGACGAAACCTATACGGTAGAACCGGTTGAGGCTGCCGCCCCCATCTCCGTAACCCACGGCGACTTTACATTCACCGGTACATACGAACCCGTGAGCATGGCCGGCAAGTACGGTGTGGCCAAGGTAGACGGTGTGGATAAGATTGTGCCGGGCGGACCCAATGCTACGGTGAAAGGTACGCGCGCCTACTTCACCACCACCAAGGCTGGTGTGAAGGAAATGGCACTGCTGATAGACGGTGTGGCTACCGGTGTGGATGCCGTTGAGGCTGCGAGCCAGGAATGCTACGATGTGTACACCCCGGCAGGCGTGCAGGTGCGTAAGGGCGCCGCTTCGTTGGACGGACTGCGTAAAGGCCTGTATATTGTGAATGGTAAAAAGATGATTATCAAGTAAAAGGTATGAAGACAATGAAAAAGAAAGTATATGAGGCTCCGGTGTGCGAGACGCTTTGGGTGAGTGTGGAAGGAATGCTGGCGGGCAGTACGCTGTCGAGTGACGGAGGTGCCAATCTCGGTATCACGGTCGGCGGTGACGAATACGACGGCGAATTCAGCGGCAAAGGCCAGGGCGACTGGAACATCTGGAACTGATGAAAAGTAAATAGGGCCGCACAGGCGGACCCATTCAAAGGCGGAACCGATCATCGTGTTCCGCCTTTCTTTTTGTGGAAAGAACGTCTGCGGGTATTGAACCGGTCGTACGGGGCGGCAGGCAAGGCGTACCGCTACCGTTCGACGTTTATACGACCGGATGTTGCGCATACGAGCGCTCCGAAGCCTCGCTGCGATGTATACGGAATAAAATGGTGTACACCTTATTTTGGAAAGGTGTACACCAAATCTTGGAAAGGTC
>CAJUDC010000142.1 GCA_910584955.1 uncultured Paraprevotella sp.
AGAGCCGATAATTTTATCTTTTCGGTTGTAAATTATTGATAATTAGCAAATTACCCCCCCCATGGCATTTGGCGGACAAAAAGTGCAGATAAAGGCTGATTTTTGGGTGGGCATTGTCGTTAAAAAAGCCTTGGATGGAGCGTTTTTTTATGCCGATACATGAAAAATCGGGGGAAGGGCACTTGTTGTGTATGTCAATGGCGTCAAAAAAAGAGAAAAAGAATTGTTTCATAGCAAGCGGTTATGGAGCAATGGATGTCCCGAAAGAAAAGTTCATTATTTTTTATGGCATCCTTTGTTTTTTCTGTGTAGCGGTTTTTGTTGTTCGCCGAACAGACTGAAGGAAAGTATACACATCGGTTGCAACACATGGTCGCCGGGGTGTTCGGGGACCACTTTCAGACGGCTGTTTCCGTGGCGGGTGATCCGTTTTCGGGGGTGTCGGTCGGCAGTCCGGTTCAAAGTCTTGCTCGGGCGTAGTGTAATGTCCGATCGTAATGAAAAGCCCTAATTTGTTTCATGGGTCACCTTATTTTATAAAACGGAGCGAAAATGCGATTTCCTTTTTTTCGTCCAATTGGAAATAGGGGAAGGGCCATTTTTGGACGGAATCATACTTTTTGTGTGAATTTATCAGCTTTTTGTGGTAAATAGTTCGTGATTTAATAGATTTTATAACAATTTTTCGTAATTTTGCCTTGTATTTATCATTAAATAATTATATGCGTATGAAAAAATTTGACTTTAGAATGTTTCTAATAGCGTTGCTGGCGCTATTTATGTCTATGGGAAACGGGATGACGGCATGGGCGGAAGGCCATCCTTCCTTGTCCGAGTTGATAGGCCGTTATCGCCTGAGCGGTGAATGCGCCGTTGAGGGCGACAACCTGATTCCTGCCACGACGGATTACAACATAGCCATCCTTCCGGGCGCCGAGGACGGTACGGTTCAGTTGAACGGCTGGTTCGGTTACGGTGGCGGTTTTGCCGGAACGTATGACGAGACGACAGGTGTGCTGAGTTGCAGTATTCCCGCCACTTACCTATGTGCTACGGTGGATGCTTTCTGGACCTCCGGTGTAATGGCTATAATAGATCCGGGTCAGGGCAACACGGCTGATCTGAAGTTTTCCGTCTCTCGGACGGAAGGCGGTCTGGTGCTTTCCACCGATGGTTCTTTGATCGTACAGGCCTCTCGCCTGTCGGATATGATGCAGGAAGGCGCTTCTGCGGGTTATCTGAACGGTTTCACCTTGACGAAAGAGACCGTCAACCGGCCTTTGTCCGAATTGTCGGGAACGTATGCTTTTAAAGCATCTTCCGAGATGATATCCAATACCGTTCAGGATGCGAGCGACGAGTTCGAGATGACGGTATCCGTTTCCGGTGACAATAAGGTCACCATCAGCGGTTTGTTCGGTATTCCATCCTGTGTGGTGGAAGCCACTTATTATGAGGAAAGCGGTATCGTCGTGCTCCCGCATGACGTCCGTTTCACCGACAAACTGTTTATGGGCGACGATATGGACAATGGAATTATGGCCTTCGAATCGGCTCCTTATTTCTATGTGAACGGTACGGAATGGGTGTCTCCGAGCAGTTTCATTCTGAACGGCGGTATGGAGATGGATATGGATTACGAGATGGAGATGCCTTTGGTTTGTTCGTTTGTAGGCGGAAAGGCGGTGAAGGCTGAAAGCCATCCTTCGTTGTCCGAGTTGATAGGCCGTTATCGCCTGAGCGGTGAATGCACCGTTGAGGGTGACGATCTGATTCCTGCCGCGACGGATTACAACATAGCCATCCTTCCGGGTGCCGAGGACGGTACGGTTCAGTTGAACGGCTGGTTCGGTTACGGCGGTGGTTTTGCCGGAACGTATGACGAGACGACAGGTGTGCTGAGTTGCAGTATTCCCGCCACTTACCTATGTGCTACGGTGGATGCTTTCTGGACCTCCGGTGTAATGGCTATAATAGATCCGGGTCAGGGCAACACGGCTGATCTGAAGTTTTCCGTCTCTCGGACGGAAGGCGGTCTGGTGCTTTCCACCGATGGTTCTTTGATCGTACAGGCCTCTCGCCTGTCGGATATGATGCAGGAAGGCGCTTCTGCGGGTTATCTGAACGGTTTCACCTTGACGAAAGAGACCGTCAACCGGCCTTTGTCCGAATTGTCGGGAACGTATGCTTTTAAAGCATCTTCCGAGATGATATCCAATACCGTTCAGGATGCGAGCGACGAGTTCGAGATGACGGTATCCGTTTCCGGTGACAATAAGGTCACCATCAGCGGTTTGTTCGGTATTCCATCCTGTGTGGTGGAAGCCACTTATTATGAGGAAAGCGGTATCGTCGTGCTCCCGCATGACGTCCGTTTCACCGACAAACTGTTTATGGGCGACGATATGGACAATGGAATTATGGCCTTCGAATCGGCTCCTTATTTCTATGTGAACGGTACGGAATGGGTGTCTCCGAGCAGTTTCATTCTGAACGGCGGTATGGAGATGGATATGGATTACGAGATGGAGATGCCTTTGGTTTGTTCGTTTGTAGGCGGAAAGGCGGTGAAACAGAATGCTGATGCCATTCAGACGGTTGGAACCGATAACGGTATTCGGATAGCGGCAGCAAACAATACTATTACCGTGACATCGCCTGTGGTGGAAACACTGAATGTATATGATGTGCAAGGGCGTGTTGTGGCATCTGCTACCGGTACGAAAATGACTGTTGATTCCTTGCCTACAGGTCTCTACATAGTAAAAGCAGGTAAGGATACACGTAAAATAATGCTTCGATAGACCTATCAGCACGAGAAAACGAAGAGAAACAGGAATTAACTCTGTTTCTCTTCGTTTTTTTGTTATATTAATCCTACCTTTGCGCCAGGAACTTCTCTCTTTAGTAAAGCGAATAGAATGAAAACAACATTGACGGATGTTTGGTATAGGGTCGCCATCCGAAGCCTTTCTACTTTAATACCTTGGATGATGGTAGGATCTTTGGTGTTTGTTCCCGTGCCGGCATATTCGAGAGCAATACAAACCGCGTCGGCGGTCGTTGCTCAACAACAACCGCGTAAGACAATGGTTGTGAAAGGTGTGGTGCTCGACAAAGAAACGCATGAAACACTGATTGGGGTGGCGATTCGTATCGTAGGAACAACCGACGGGACGGTAACGGATGAAAACGGAGAGTTTTCGTTCATTTTGCCTGAAGGAGAATATGTATTGTCTTTTTCCTATGTAGGCTATGAATCTCGGGAATGTAAACTGACTCCTGAACGGCTGAATGATGTCCGGCGTGTAGAATTGAGCGGGGCGGCTATCGGTATGAAAGAAGTGGTGGTGTCTACCGGTATTTATCAACGTAAGAAAGAGAGTTTTACGGGATCTGCGGCTACTTACAAGATAGACGAGTTGAAAAAGATTGGTGTAACGAATGTTCTTCAGAGTTTGAAAACACTGGATCCGTCTTTTAAGATTGCCGATAATTTGCAGTTCGGTTCCGATCCGAACCGTATGCCGGATATCGAAGTGCGGGGTAAAAGCAGTATTATGGGGTTGAAAGAGGAATATGGTACCGATCCTAATCAGCCTCTTTTTATTTTGGACGGATTTGAAACGGACTTGCAGACGGTATCCGATTTGAATATGAATCGTGTGGCTTCCATTACGATATTGAAAGATGCTGCGTCGACGGCTATTTATGGTTCGAAAGCCGCCAACGGTGTGGTCGTGATTGAGACAATTAAACCGGAGAAAGGGCGCCTTCGTCTGAGTTATAAAGGAGATTATGGCGTGACAGTGGCCGACCTTACGGAATACAATCTGATGAATTCCGTTGAAAAACTTCAATTTGAGCAATTGGCCGGGGTGTACCGGGATTTGACAAACGTCCCCTTGAATCAACTTCGTTTGGACAATCTGTTAAACGAACGTCGTAAGGAAATTGCCCGAGGCGTGGATACCTATTGGCTGAGTGAACCGCTTCGCACGGGAGTTACTCAGAAGCATAATATTTATGCCGAAGGAGGAGAAGAAAAGATCCGTTACGGCTTGGGACTTAGTTACGGAAATGTAAATGGTGTAATGAAAGACTCTCACCGACAGACAGTAGCCGGAAATTTTGATTTGATATATCGCACAGGACAGTTTCAGTTTAGTAACAAACTCACGTTGGACTATCTGAAAACGTCCGATCCCGTTGTGTTCTTTTCAGAATATGCCAAAGCGAATCCTTATTATAGGAAATACAATATATACGGTGGAGTAGATAAATATTTGTATCAACCGGAAGATGAATCCGAAACTCCGGTTGCCAATCCGCTTTGGAATGCTCATTTGAATAATTATGACCGGGGGGATGAGTTTGGTTTTACCAATAATTTTATAGCCGAATGGTTTGCCACGAAAGATTTGCGTGCACGGGCTAAGTTCGGCTTGACTAAAAGCAATACTACGGACGAGCGTCGATTGTCTCCTTTGCATACGGATTTTGATGCTGTGGCCGAGAATGAGAAAGGGTCTTATGAGCAAACCCTTACTCGATATTTTAAATACGAAGGTGATGTGTCTGTCACCTATGGTAATTTATTTAAGGAATATCACATGCTTAATGTGGTGGGCGGATTTAATTTTTCCAGTTCGTCCAATACGCGTAACGGCTATTCCGCCGTAGGTTTCACCGAAGATCAGTTCGGCGCCCCTTCCTTTGCTAACCGGTATCCTTCCAACGGGAAACCTTCTTATTCCGAAAGTACCGTACGGTCGGTAAGTTTTTACCTTAACGGTGGTTATGCGTTCGATAATCGTTATTTGCTCGACTTGAACTATCGTAAGGACGGTGCTTCGATGTTCGGTACCAACCACCGTTTCCGGGATACATGGGCAGTGGGAATAGGATGGAACATCCATAAGGAGAACTTTATGCGCGACATCCGTCTTTTTCAATTGCTTAAGCTACGGGCTTCAATAGGCAATCCCGGTAATCAGAACTTCTCTGCTTATCAGGCTTTTACTACCTATAAGTTTAACGGATCCATGACTAATATTTTTGGTGCCGGTGTACTGATCTCAGCTTTGGGAAATCCTGATCTGAAATGGCAGAATACCTTGAATTACACCATCGGTGCTGATGTTGCGATGTTCAATAACCGCTTGAATGTGAATGTGGACATTTTTCGCAAGATTACCGATCCGCTGCTGGCAGTGGTGACTTTGCCGGGTTCGGTAGGTGTGAAGAGTGTTGCCATGAATGCCGGTGAACAAGAGACAAATGGTCTGGAGGCTACTTTGCGGGTGACGCCTCTACAGAATCTGGAAAAGGGGCTAAATTGGACCGTTAGCTTGAATGCGCGTATGTATGATTCCAAATACCGTAATATCGGTTCATCGCTCAGTGCGCTGAACAAAGCGGGGCAGGCACAGGCCACAAGTACAACTCGGTATTATGACGGTGGTAGCCCTACCGCCATTTGGGCTGTACGCTCGGCCGGTATTGATCCCGCAACGGGAAAAGAACTCTTTATCAAGAAAGACGGTTCTTATTCTTTTGATTATGATGTAAACGACGAAGTGGTGGTGGGTAACACACAACCCAAGATAGAGGGGGTATTGGGAACGACGTTTTATTATAAAGGCTTTTCTCTTGGATGTTATTTCCGGTATCAATTGGG
>CAJUDC010000143.1 GCA_910584955.1 uncultured Paraprevotella sp.
TGTTTGTCAAGGACTTGCATTTATAACAAGTAATTAAGCTGCGAATTTAAGGCATAGTGATTTTTTTATAGATTAATCGGAATGTTTTTTTCATTGATCAGTCGCGCTTCAGCGGTCCCACCCGGAACCAGTCGATGTCGAGCCATCCCCGGTTGAGAGCCGGCTCGGTATGCGGCTCCACACTCACGAAGCCCATCTTGGCGCCAATCCATTTTCCCTGACGGGCACGGAAAGGCCGACCGCAAGAGGTATAAGTACGACCGTCCCGGCTATAAGCGAACGTACACTCTCCCCCCTTGCGCACATTCAACCGCATGAACAGTTCCAGGCTCACGGTCGGAGAGTAACGGATGCGCTGCCGTTCGGTAGGCGCCCACACAGCCAGCGTGTCGATCCGTTCCTCACCGCCTTGCTCCGCATCCTGACAGACCGTTTGTTTCAATACGAAAGTATCGCCTTCGCGCTGCACGGTCAGCATGCAATAGTCCCAACCCATTACGATCAGGCCCCCCTGCTGACGGTCTTCCTTGCTCACCATCTTCAGTTTCGTTTCCGCCGTAAATTCTTCGGCAGGGAACTTCTGCAAGAAAAGATTCGGCGCCTCCCACAGGTTCACATATTCCGGCGAAAGTTTATGGGTATAAAGCCGCATATAGCCGTAAGGGGTTGGAAACCCGTACAAATCGTGATAATTGGAATGCCATTCCCATTGCATCCCTATCTCCGGGGTGTCGAATTCATCGCTCTCGACGGGGTTCTCCATCGGAACAGGCTGCTTGGTACGCGGTTTGGCATGCCGCACAACGGGATTTCCGCATCCGTCTCCGTCCCGGTCTTCGCCGATAACGGGCCAGTCCTCTTTCCAGTGCATGGGTTGCAGATGCACCACCCGACCGTAGCATCCTTTGTCCTGAAAATGCAGAAACCAGTCCTCGCCGCACTCCGTGTGTATCCAACCTCCCTGGTGCGGACCGTTTACAAGAGTTTTTCCCTGTTCCATCACCCGGCGTGCCTCGTAAGGGCCATATACATTTTTACTGCGCAGAGCCAGTTGCCATCCCATCTCCACCCCTCCGGCCGGACAAAGGATATAATAATAGCCGTTTCGCTTGTAGAACTTGGGACCTTCGGCAGTAAAATTGTCATCGGCATTTCCGTCGAACACCAGGCGCGGATGGCCCAGCGTACGGGTGCCTTCGGCATTCATCGGCTCCACACAAAGCACGGAATTGATATGGGCCCGGCTGGCCGCCCAGGCAAACACCAGATAACAGTTGTCGCCCTCCCACAACGGACAGGGATCTATCAGCCCTTTACCGGCCTTCACCAACACGGGGCGGCTCCATTCGCCCGCCGGATCGGTTGACTTTACCATGTAGATACCGAAATCGGGATCGCCCCAATAGATATAGAACTCACCGTTGTGATAGCGGATCGCAGGCGCCCAGACACCTTTGCCATGACAAGCCCGGGCATAGAAATCGGTCGGGACCAATTCTTTAAGGGCATAGCCGATGATACGCCAGTTCACCAGATCGCGGGAATGCAGCACAGGCAACCCGGGCGCACATCCGAAGCTGGAAGCCGTAAGATAGTAATCGCCTCCCACCGCACACACGTCGGGATCGGAATAATCGGCATGAAGCACCGGATTCACATAGGTGCCGTCGCCCTTGTCGGGACACCAGGCAGAGGAAATGTAACGCTGCGCTCCGACCGGCCCGGGGAAGTTCATGAGGCAAAGCGCTCCCAGCACTCCACAAACTTTTTTCAACAGGATCTTGAATTTCATTGTTTATAAAACTTTTCTTCTCTTATCAATACGAACAAATGCCCCTTTTCCCAATACAAAAAACCATAAAATCGAGGGAAAAATGTTTTTCCCTCGATTTTATGGTTACGATATATACAACATGTCTCTCCTTTTTGTCCGACTGCCCCTGTCCTTACCGAAACAAACTCCATTGCCATCTCCGAACAGGGTCTACCGTACCTCGCCTTACAATTCGATAAGGCTGAACGAATAAGCCGGCAATTCGTAATCGAATGCGGAAGAAACCGTAATCTCTTTCTCCACCGGACGGGCGTTGCGATCATCATAGGCTCCGGTCAGCACAGACAGGCGTGCCGTTTTCTGACCGGTCTCTCCCAACAGATCCTCCAATCCCTTCAGCATCAGATGCCCTTTGACGGGATGATTCAACAGATTCACCATCTTGATGTATGCTTTGCCTGTTTTCGAATCACGCACCGTGCTTACAGCCAAGCGCTCCCTCACTCCCTTCCGGCGTTCGTTCACGGAAAGCGAACTTTCCAGATACTCGTCACCGGAACTGTTTCCGCACATCTTCTGCACGAAATAACCCACTGTGGGCTTCACCTCTTTATTGTTGAAGTAGATCATATCGGGCGACCACTGTGTGTGATGGTCCTTGGCCAGCAACGGCGCATAAGAGCTCATAGCCACCACGTCGCCGTTACGCTCCAGACCGCATATATGCAATGCCTCACTAAGTGCCGTCTCTATGTTGTTGTGCCGACCGGGCACATGCGCGGCATATTCTCCGAGGTACACCTTGCTGGCGGTACGGTCATACTGGTCATAATAATCCTGATGGTAGATGAACCATCCGGGTGATTGGTAATAGTGCTCATCCACCATGTCGATGCGGTTGTCCTTGGCCAGGCGCCAACCGGCCTCATAGTCGCTGCCTTCGCACCACGGTCCCACCGTGCCGCATACGGTGATTTCGGGGTGTTTTTCTTTCACAGCCTTGATAATCATCAAATAGCGTTCTCCGAACGTTTTAGAGATCAAGTCTTCGTTTCCGATACCGATGTACTTCAGGTTAAACGGTTTCGGGTGGCCCTGTTCGGCACGCAGCTTACCCCATTTGGTGGTCTTCGCGTCGCCGTTGGCCCATTCGATAAGATCCAGCACTTCCTGCACGTAATCATCCATCTGCTCCATCGGGATACCTCCCTGCTGGCCCGCTCCCCTGTCGGCGGAGTTCTGACAGCAAACGCCCGCCGGCAACACCGGCAACGGCTCACACCCCAGGTCCTCACAGAATTGGAAGTACTCGTAATAACCCAATCCTTTTGTCTGATGATAGCCCCAGATGTTCCGCTGGGGTTTACGGCTTTCAAGCGCACCGATCGTCTCTTTCCAGCGGTACATATTGTGCAGACCGTCGCCATGTGCCACACACCCTCCGGGGAAACGCATGAACCTGGGCTTCATATCGGCCAGCGTTTGTGCCAGATCAGCCCGCATCCCGTTCTTACGCCCCTTGAAAGTCTTTTGGGGAAAGAGGGAAATCATATCCAGCGCCACCGTACCGGCTGCCTGCGGCTGAATGGAAAGTACGGCTCCGTCGGCATCGGCAACAGCCTTGATAACCGCCGTCTGTTTTTTCCAGTTCTTGCCCGGCGCACTTACGGAAGTCTCACCCACAATCTTCCCCTCCTGCGTCAGGAATATACGGATCTTTCCGGCCTTGCCTTCCAACTGACGGGTAAAGAGCGACACATCGTATTTCTCTCCTTTTCTTACAACGATACCGTCGAACCCTTCATTGCTCAACAGGGTCTTCGTGGGGTCCGTCACCTTCAGCACGGCATAGTGCGGGTTATTGGCGTGAATCGGATTTTCTGTAGCTATCGAAAAATCGCCTTCGCCTGCGAACTTCCAGCTGTGCTTAGCATTCCAGTCTTTATTGGCTCCTCTCGTATCGGAAGGATCGTACTCAAAATCACGATTCTGCACCAGCTCGGCATAAAGTCCGCCATCGGCCGCATAATTAATATCCTCGAAGAAAATACCGATCAGCTTATCACTGATCTTTTTCGAACTGCCTGCGTCAACCGTTATGGTGGCCTCCAAAGGTTTCAATCCGGCAAAGCGCGTTTCATTATCCCGGGCCAGCTCACCGTTCAACGCGGCCCAGTATGACGCATTTTCCTGTGCACGAACCAGTTTCTCCAAACGCTCATAGGGCACTTTATACACCTGCCCCCGAAACGGATGTCCGTCTACAGTCACCGTTTCGGTCTGCGTAGGATAGGTTCCGCTGATGTGCACCGGCTGCGTAAAGCGGTAGAAATCCTTTGAAGTGGTCTGGTAAGCCTCTCCTTCTTTCGTCTTGAACCTCACCGTGTAGGTTGCCGTCGCCCGATCATACTCCACCACCGGTTCCAGACACGATGACACTCCCTCCATGTAAGGATAGTCCTGAGGATACCAGCTCAACAAGTCGGGCGTAGTGGTCACGGCAAACTGATTGGAATGATCGTTCACCTGCCACACACAGCACCAGGTATCATCGGGCAACAGCAGCAAGTAGGGGTTATACATGCGCTTTCCGCCTCCCCACACGCCGTAATCACTCTTGACAAAAGCATGTTCGGGGCCGATCCCTTTCCACTGTTTACGGTTGGCACTCCATGCCAGATGCAATCCGTTTCTCCCGTCGTTGGCCCCGGAATTGTAAGCAAATACATACACCGAATCAGGCACATTAGGCAAAGCCGCCGCCTCGGTGCTGCCCGCACTTCCCAGCAGGGCCGTAAGGCATACGGCCCATACCTGTCTGAAATTTTTCATGGTTACAGTCTATTACTATTTATATGTTGATCAATCTTCTTTTTTAGGAGGCAGTTGCACCACGGTGATGTCGTCGGTCACTCCGTTACTCGTCAGACGCAATACGGCCTTCCGCTCGTTTTCCGCCTGGTTCTTCTGCATACCGAACACCAGTTTCTGCCGCCCTTTCTGGCCGGTCGAGGGCGTGCCCTCCTGCCATACAAGCCAGTCGAGTTGTTCGCCCACAAGCTCCACTTTCCAGGGACCGTGCGCATAAAACACCAAGCTATCGGTCTCCACAAAGGCCGAGTCCTCCAACAGGAAAGCACCGTCCTTGCGAAAAGGATGAATAACGTTCAGGTAAGCCAGTTGTTCATACGATGTGGAAAGCACATTGCCGTGAGCCAACAGGTTCAACACTGTCATACGACTCTCACCGGTGGTATTGGGATCAAATGTCACCGGCACGGAGGTACGGATATAATATCCCACCGGTACCTCTCCGTATAACTTGTTCTCCGGTATGTGGATCCATTCATCGTTGGTTTTCAGCATCCACGTGTCAAACGTGACAAAGCTTATAGAATCCAGTGTCTGATCGGCATAAAGCACACTTTTCACTCTCGGATAATGGATGGCTGTGTAATGGTACTCGCTTTCGTTTGCACAGGAATTAAAAAACAGCAGGGACGAAAACAACGAAAAAGCCAAAGCAAGTTTTTTCATCTTAATCTTCTTCATTAAACAAATTTCTCACAAAGATAGCATATTATCGGGTTATACCAACATAACCGGAAGCGATTCCACAAACTTTTAGCACTCATAATACTTTTTAACGGTGTCCCCTTGGCTGTGTGCCTATCATTTCGGCCTCACCGGTTGACATTCTCGCTAACATTCGTTATCTTTGTATCCATGAAAAACATATACCACCGGGATATTATGGAAGTGTTGCTGGCACAAGGCCGGGAAGGGATGTGCCTGCGGCAGATCGCGCGTCAGGTATATAACCG
>CAJUDC010000144.1 GCA_910584955.1 uncultured Paraprevotella sp.
TTATGATTATTTTTGTCGCTCATTCATTCTCAAAAAACTGTTTATGGAATTATTTCACAAAATGATTTCCGGACTGTTAGGAATACCGGAAAGACAAATAAGCAATACCCTCCGTCTTTTAGACGAAGGTGCTACGATTCCTTTCATCAGCCGCTACCGTAAAGAAGGTACGGGCGGGCTGGATGAAGTCCAGATAGAGCAAATCAAGGAGCAACACGATAAGTTGTGCGACATAGCCAAACGGAAAGAGACGATTCTCAGCACCATCACCGAACAGGGAAAACTGACCACCGAACTGGAAAAACGTATCAACGACACCTGGAACCCGACGGAACTGGAAGATATCTATCTCCCCTACAAGCCTAAACGGAAGACACGTGCCGAAGCAGCCCGCCAGAAGGGACTGGAACCACTTGCCACTATCCTGATGTTACAAAGAGAAAACAACCTCGACGCCCGTGCCGCATCCTTCGTGAAAGGTGAAGTGAAAGACGTGGAAGACGCCCTGAAAGGAGCCCGTGACATCATCGCCGAACAAGTGAACGAAGACGAACGTGCCCGTAATGCCGTGCGTAACCAATTCGCCCGACAGGCGGAAATCAGCGCCAAAGTAATGAAAGGCAAAGAGGAAGAAGCCGCCAAGTACCGTGATTACTTCGACTTTTCCGAACCGCTGAAACGCTGCACTTCCCACCGCCTGTTAGCCATCCGCCGGGCAGAATCGGAAGGACTGCTGAAAGTCTCCATCACCCCGGACGACGAAGCATGCATCGAACGCCTGGAACGCCAGTTCGTACGCGGCAACAACGAATGCAGCCGACAAGTGAACGAAGCCGCCATCGACGCTTACAAACGCCTGCTCAAACCTTCTATCGAAACGGAATTTGCCGCCCAATCGAAAGAGAAAGCAGACGATGAAGCCATCCGCGTATTTGCCGAAAACCTTCGCCAGCTACTTCTCGCAGCTCCATTGGGGCAGAAACGGGTGCTCGCCATCGACCCCGGATTCCGTACCGGATGCAAGGTCGTCTGTCTCGACGCACAAGGAAACCTGCTGCACAACGAAAATATCTACCCGCATCCGCCGGTCAACAAAACCAGTGAAGCGGCAGCCAAACTCCGTAAGATGGTCGAAGCCTATCAGATAGAAGCCATCTCTATCGGCAACGGAACGGCAAGCCGCGAAACGGAAGACTTCATCAGCCGCCAAAGTTTCGACCGCCAGATTCCCGTATTTGTAGTCAGCGAGCAGGGAGCTTCCATCTATTCGGCTTCCAAAATCGCCCGCGACGAATTTCCCGAATATGACGTGACAGTCAGAGGAGCCGTTTCCATCGGACGCCGGTTGATGGACCCGTTGGCGGAATTAGTCAAGATAGACCCTAAATCCATCGGAGTCGGTCAGTACCAGCACGATGTAGACCAGGCGAAACTGAAGAAAGCGCTCGACCAGACCGTAGAAAACTGCGTGAACCTCGTCGGAGTCAACCTGAACACGGCAAGCAGCCATCTGCTGACCTATATTTCGGGCTTAGGTCCGCAACTGGCGCAAAACATCGTCAACTACCGGGCAGAGAACGGCGCCTTCGGCTCGCGCAAAGAACTGATGAAAGTCCCGCGTATGGGTGCGAAAGCCTTCGAGCAATGTGCAGGATTCCTACGTATCCCCGAAGCAAAGAACCCACTGGACAACACAGCCGTGCATCCCGAAAGCTACCACATCGTAGAGCAGATGGCAAAAGACCTGAAATGTACCGTCGACGAACTGATAGCCGGCAAGGAACTTCGCCAGAAGATTAACATCTCCGACTATATCACTCCCACGGTCGGTCTGCCTACCTTACAGGATATCCTGCAAGAGCTTGACAAACCGGGACGTGACCCGCGTAAAGCTATCAAGGTATTCGAATTTGACAAGAACGTGCGCACCATAACCGATTTGCGCGAAGGCATGATTCTTCCGGGCATTGTCGGCAATATCACCAATTTCGGCGCTTTCGTCGATATAGGAATCAAGGAGAACGGACTCGTGCATCTCTCCCAACTAGCCGAACGTTTCATCTCCGACCCGACGGAAGTCGTATCCATCCATCAGCAAGTCATGGTGAGAGTGATGAACGTAGATACCGACCGGAAACGGATTCAACTCAGCATGATTGGGGTGCCTCAAGACTGATTGCCTTTCTCTTCTCTCCCCACCAGACTATCAGAATCGTACATACTATCATAAGTACCGTGCAAATGAGCGAGCCTTCAAAACCGAAGGCTCCGCCATTCAGCACATTTTCTTCGGGCATATGCAGTTTCAGCATCGTAGACATGAAATTGTTCCCGCTCACCTGGTAGCCCAGAATCGGCCCTTGTATCCAGTTCCAGAAAAAATGCAGCGAAAGGGGGAAACAAAGATTCCGGGTATATAAATAGGAAGCTCCCAACAACATGCCTGCCAGCACAAGATTTATCATCGGCAGGAAGGCTATCTCCGGATTAAAGATATGCAGGAAGGCAAACAACGCCGCCGAGATGAACAGCGACAGGAATTTATTTAAACGGGTATGCAGCAGATGCCCAAGAATATACCCACGCATCAGAATCTCTTCAAACAACGCGACTAACCCAAAAAACAGCAACGCTCCCAGTAAATCCAACGGCCTGAACTGAAAACCGCTCACTTCCACTTCTCCCATAACCAGAGATAGCCCGAAGCCTACCAGATACAGCAAAACAGCCATCAGAAAACCATACCACAACCCTTTGGCATGCCCCTTGACGGACAATCCCAAATCGGAGAACGGACGCCGCTCCAACCGGAGCATAATGACAGCAGCAGTAAGAACAGCCAGCAGCATACCGCCTTCCAGCAAAATATACCCCACCATCCCCGGATGACGTGCTTCCACACCAAGAACCAATGACAAAAAACCTTGAGCCAATATACCATACAATCCCATACATACAAAAAACACCACAATAAACAGGGGGATACACGCCCATACGGGAAGTCTCTCAGGCTCTTTTTTCTCTACGATGTTGTCTGCCGCCATTTTTACAATTTGTTAATCCGGTTACAAAATTAGATATAAAACATAAAAAAACATCATGTAATCTCTATTTTTCCTATATTTGTCAGAACAAATCCGCAAAATTATGAAAATTAAACTGCTATTGATAAGCTTCTTATTGGCTGCCAACTCATTAGGAGCCACAGCGCAAGTGAGTAAAACGTATTATGTGAGCAAACCGGGAACACTGATTTCCATGATGACGGAAGACGAAGCTAACGCCGTCACCCACCTCACCCTTACCGGAAAATTGAATGCCGAAGATTTCAGACACCTGCGTGATGAGTTCGATAACCTGAAAGTGCTGGATATTTCGAATGCCGAAATAAAAATGTACAGCGGGAAATCGGGCACCTATCCCAACGGCAAGTTCTACATTTATATGCCGAACTTTATCCCTGCCTATGCTTTCTCCAGCGTAGTGGACGGAGTGACCAAAGGCAAACAAACTTTAGAAAAAGTAATCCTCTCCGAAAAGACCAAGAATATCGAAGACGCCGCTTTCAAAGGCTGCGAGAATCTGAGAATCTGCCAGATTCGCAAAAAGACAGCTCCAAACCTGCTGCCGGAAGCATTGGCGGACAGCGTTACCGCTATCTTCGTCCCTCTGGGCAGCAGCGACGCTTACCGCTACAAAGACAGATGGCAGAACTTTGCTTTCATCGAAGGCGAACCGGTAGAAGCAACCTTGCAGGTAGGACTTATGGGCAAACTGGAAGAAGAGATTCTGAAAGCAGGGCTTCAACCCCGCGACATCAACTTTCTCACCGTTGAAGGTAAACTGGACAATGCTGATTTCAAACTAATCCGCGATTATATGCCGAATCTGGTATCGGTCGATATTTCAAAAACAAATGCAACGGCTATCCCCGATTTTACTTTCGCGCAGAAGAAGTATCTGTTGAATATGAAATTACCGCATAATCTGAAATCTATCGGTCAGCGCGTGTTCAGCAATTGCGGTCGCCTGTGCGGTACGTTGGAGCTGCCGGCCAGTGTGACGGCTATCGAGTTCGGTGCGTTTATGGGATGCGATAATCTGCGTTACGTATTGGCTACGGGAGATAAGATTACAACGCTGGGCGATAGTTTGTTCGGGGACGGTGTGCCGAGCAAATTGGTCTATAAGAAATAAGAAGAAAAAGAATTATATAAGATGAGATTGCCAACGATATGCAAATTGAAGTAGATGCTTGAATACGCATATCAGTAACTAAAAAAAGACGGGAAGTAGCGCGCGTACTTCCCGCCGAAATGCAGAATTACAGATTCATCGCATTACCGCCCACAACGCCCAGCACTGCCGAAGCCACTGCGATAACTACTTTCAGAATCATGTCCCAAAGAGATTTCCTGACTGCCATAATTTTACACACCTCCTTTCCGACTCTTTAAATGATTAGTTACTCTTTTTCTTAGTCACCTTTTTCTCGAAAACTCATCTTTCACCTCAAAGCACGGACACGCCTTAATCCACTCTTCCGGTTCGATTTCCCCGTTTCCGTTACGGTCGGGCGAGAGGTCGCGATGACCGCATACGCGGCAGCCGGAGAATTTCTCAAGCAGCAGATTCACCAGTTGCCACAGCGAAGATCATTGAGCCCGTGTCCGCGTGTCTGCCGGACATCCCCGGCAATCCAGACCACCTTCGTAACAGATACCTATCGACTGAGCGTTGAAGCCTCGGGCGTGCGCTCCGATACGGTCAATCGGACGGATGAGGTGGACTGTTCCGTCCTTGCGGATGTAGTAGTGATAGCCCGTGCCGTTGAATCCGCGGCGGCGGTGCATCGTTTCCAAGTCATCCGGGGTGAGCGAACGGTCTTCGCGTGTGGCGGAACAGTGAATCACAATCAAATCAATTTTTCTCATAGCATAACTTTATGTCAATCGTCTACTGCCAGTCGGTTATTACTTATGCTGCCGGGTCCGGGTCGGGAGTTTCACCGCCATTGTCTCCCCCGCCACCAGGATTCTCATTGCCACCGTCGTCGGGGTTGCCCTCGGTTTTCTTCTTCTTGGGCGCGTCGAGGTCGAGAAACTCGATTTTTTCATCAGCACGGGTAGATGACAGATTGGGACGGACACTGCTCGAAGGACGGAAGTTGATGTTCACCGCCTTGATGTTCTTCATCGTACAGTCCTCCTTCTTATCCACTCCCAGTGTGGTGGCGGAGAGGCTGAATACACCGAAGTCACGGATATTAACGGACTTGCCGTCGAACAATGCCGCACGCATCGCTTCTACAAGATTGGTCAGCACACTCTGGATATCACCCAGCGACAAGGAACTCTTGTCCTTCATAGTGTAAGCGAGTTTATCCAGGTCTACACTCTGTCCCTGCGTCACAAGTTGCGGGTGAAACTTCACCACCCCATCAACCTTTCTCGGGTCTTTACGACCCACTCTTTTAAATGGTATTGCCATGATAACTTTTTTAATTGAAAAATTGAGAGCCTGTTTAAATTTTCCTGAGATTATGTTAGATAGGCTTTACCGACCTGTTT
>CAJUDC010000145.1 GCA_910584955.1 uncultured Paraprevotella sp.
ACACGATATGTTTAACCATTTTCTTTGCTTTTTTTCCTATTATTTATCTATCTTTGCATAAAAGCAGATTCGGCGACAAAGTTACTCCTTTTTCGGAAAAAAACTTTATTTTGCGATATTTAATAAAAAGAATATGTATATTATCGGTATAGCAGGCGGCACGGGATCGGGAAAAACCACCGTAGTCCGCAAAATCGTGGAAAGTATGCCCGACGGCAAAGTGGGCCTCATTCCGCAAGATTCTTACTACAACGACAACACGGCGCTCACTATGGAGGAACGCCATAAAATCAACTACGACCATCCGTCGGCTTTCGACTGGGATCTGCTCGTACGCCACATCCGGGAACTGAAGAACGGGCATGCCGTGGAACAACCCACGTATTCGTATCTGGAATGCAACCGCCTGCCCGAGACCATCCATGTGGAGCCTTGCGAAATCCTGATCATAGAAGGCATCATGGCCCTGTACAGAAAAGAACTGCGCGACCTGATGGACCTGAAAATTTTTGTAGATGCCGATCCCGACGAACGCCTGATACGCGTCATCTCCCGCGATATGGTGGAGCGCGGGCGTACGGCGGAAATGGTGATGGGGCGCTACACGGAAGTGCTCAAGCCCATGCACATGGAGTTTATTGAACCGACCAAGCGGTATGCCGACCTGATCATACCGCAAGGAGGCAACAACCGCAAGGCTATTGAACTGATGCGCAGTTACATCACCCACAGGCTGCATCCTTAATCCCGATTACGTACACCGGACAAACCCTCCGCCTGCATGAAAAAGAGAAAGGTGCCGCTTATCGCCTGTCTGATGACCGGAACAGCTGTTGCGGGTATCATCGTCGCCTGCACGCAGGAACGGGAAGAGCCCCTCACGGCTTCAGGCATCCGGTACGCTGCGGACACGGAGGCATACGACCTGCCCCGGATTCAGGAGGCCGGAGAGTTGATAGCCGTTACCTTGTCCGGTCCCGATACCTATTATGAATACCGGGGGCAGGCATTCGGTACGCAGTTCGTACTGGCCGAAGCGTTCGCACGCTCCGTGGGAGCGCGTCTGCGCATGGAGACGGCACGCGACACGGCCGAACTGCTGCAACGGCTGGAACGGAACGATGCCGATCTGATAGCGCTGGAACTGCCCGTCGAGCGCTTCCGCCGGAAAGCCTATACTTTTTGCGGTCCGTTTTCCGACAGTACCGCAAACGGGCATCCCGCCCCACACAGCCAATGGCTGGTTCGAAGCAACGCCCCCTTGCTGAGCCAAGCACTGAACGAATGGTTCACGCCATCCCTCAAAGCCCGACTGACCGCCGATACCCGCAGGCCGACAGCGGAAAGTCACGGCGTCCGCCGGCAAATGCGGGCTCCCCTCCAGTCGCAACGACAGGGAATCATCTCCCCTTACGACGCTCACTTCATCCGCCACGCCGCCTCCCTGGGTTGGGACTGGAGGCTGATGGCCGCACAATGTTATCAGGAATCGGGATTCGATCCGCAGGCCGTATCCTGGGCCGGAGCGCGCGGACTGATGCAGATCATGCCCGCAACAGCCGCCCACCTGGGGCTGGCCCCGACAAAAATAAACGACCCGGCCCAGAACATACAGGCAGCAACACGCTATCTGCGTGAGCTGAACCGGACCTTTGCCGACATACCCCGAAACGACGAGCGGATTAGTTTCGTGCTGGCTGCTTACAACGGCGGTGCCGGACACGTGCGCGATGCCATGATGCTGGCCCGAAAGGCCGGAAAAGACGAGACGCAATGGAATGAAGTGGCGCCTTTCGTACGGTTGTTGAGCCAACCGAAGTACTACAACGACCCTGTGGTGAAATACGGCTTTCTGCGCGGCGAGGAAACATATACTTATGTCAAGTCTATCCGGGAACGGTGGCACTATTACCGGAGCCGCATACGTAACACACCGGCCGGCTCCGTGCCCTCTCCGTCGAAGAAGAGTTTGAGAAACGGCGCGTACCGGAGCAAGGTAGTGCGGCCCGGGCAAAGGGACACCATCGGCAACAGCGGACAACACTGACGAGCATGGAACAGGCTAACGAATTATTTCGCGAAGTGGAAGCGATCGTGCGGCATACGGCAGACACGGCTGCCCGCTACTACCGCCTCGACCGGCTGCTGGAACGGGCCATACTGGACAGAACAGCCGGTTTCACAGCCGATTTCACCCATTCGTCGGCACGCCTGCACACCTTGTGCCGCATGGCGCGGATCAATCCGTATCCCGTGGCCTTGTTCCGCGCCCACGCCCGACGGATTCAGCAGGGCGAATACCTCCCCACAGAAACAGACGCCCGATACGACCTGAAAGCGCTGTGCGAAGCCCTGTCCGCTTTCTACAACACCCCGCTACCGGACCGTCTGCGCAAACGGCTGCCGGCTCATTGGCGTTCCTTTCAGCATCCCGTCTTCGCACCGGACAGCGCCCGACGCATCCGGCTTACCGTCGTACGGTGGGACCGCCGGTTCCTGTACGGCTTCGATGCGGAACATCCCACCGAACAGCCGCTTAAAGTACAATACGCCGACGACCGGCATACCCTCTTCTCCGACCTGGCGGAACAGCTGTATGAAGGAGCACAGGTAAACCTGCTCACCGTGCGTACGGAAAACGGGTGTCTGCATCCCGAAATCATCGTGCTCGATCCCGACTTTCTGATCGACATAACGGCTTTGTGCGCTTGTCTGAAGCCGTACGGAACCACCCCGCTCACGCATCTGATCCGAAAATTCACACCGTCGGCACGCAGCGCGGCCATCTGCCTGGGTAACACTGCCAATCAGTTCCTGGACGATTGCGTGAACGAAACGTCCGACATTTCCCTCACCGACGAAGAGGAATTATACCGGCACTCCATGCAGAAAAGCTTCCGCCATTCGGCGCTGGACTTCACCACGCTGCCCGGTATCGATGCGGATTTCTTCAAGAAAGCGCGTACGCAGTTTCGGAACATCCGGCAAACGGTACGCGAAAAGTTCAGCGCAGCCGACATTGACATAGAAAAGACCGCCGTGCAACTGGAGCCGTCTTTTCTATGCGAGGCGCTCGGATTGCAAGGGCGTATGGACCTGCTCACCCACGACTTCCGCAAAATAGTGGAACTGAAAAGCGGGAAAGCCGACGAATATCCTCATACGCATCCCCACGCGGAGCACACCCTGCAAATGGCCCTTTATCAGGAGATGCTTTACCACACCAAGGGCATCCGGCGCAACGGCGTACAGACTTTCCTGTTTTATTCGCAATACCCGCTTTTCTACAACATCCGCATGCCTCGCGACACCGTACGCCGGGCGTTGGCACTGCGCAACGGCATCGTGCATCTGGAACGGCGCCTGCGCAGCGGGGATTCGAAGGTGCTGTTGAAAGGCCTCACCGAAGAGATGTTCAATGTAGACGGGCGTAACGATCTGTTCTACAAACGCTATCTGCAACCGGACATCAGCCGTTTCCTGCATACCGTACAACATGCCGACCCGCTTACGACAGCCTATTTCCACACGTTCCTCACCTTTTTGGAACGGGAACAGGCCCTGGCAAAAACAGGTGACGGGCAACCGGATTCGGGGCGAGGGTTCGCCGAATCCTGGAACAGCGACCCGCAGACACGGTTGGCCGACGGAGCACTGCTGCTCGGCCTGCGCCTGCATCCCGTGGCCTCCGCCGACGGATCCGTCAGCCGTCTTGTGCTGGAGATCCCGCCTTACGATGATGGCGTCCTGCCCAACTTCCGAAAAGGCGACGCCGTGATGCTGTACGAACGTAACCGGGACGGCGACAACGTGACGAACCAGCAAATATTCCGCTGCTCCGTCGAACAGATCGGCACCGACGAGATCATCCTACGGCTGGCCTTCCCGCAACGAAACGCCCGCATGTTCCGACCGGAAAGCCGCTATGCCCTGGAACCGGGCTACATGGACGCCTCCTATACGCACGCTTACCGAGGCCTCTACGCCTTGCTGACAGCACCCGCCGAACGCCGCGACCTGCTTTTGGGCCGACGGCCTCCACGCATCCGTACGAACGTCACGCTGAAAAAAACATTCCCCCAAGCCGAAACGGCACACATCGTACGACAAGCCAAACAAGCCTCGGACTACTTTCTGCTGATAGGTCCGCCAGGAACGGGTAAAACGTCGGTAGCCCTAAAAGCGATGGTCGAGGAATTCACAGCCGACCGTCCGTCGGCCAACCTGCTCATCATGGCCTACACCAACCGGGCTGTCGACGAGATATGCAGCATGCTGGAAAGCATCGTCCCCGCACCGGCTTATGTACGCATCGGACAGGAATTATGCTGCGAAGAACGATTCCGCCCCCGATTGCTGAACCGGCTGACGGACAACGCCACCAGCCGTAAGGCGCTGTTCGAGGCCCTGGCTCCCCTGCACATTTTCACCGGCACCATCGCTTCCGTCACGGCCTATTCCTCTTTGTTTGAACTGAAACGCTTCGACACCGCTCTGATCGACGAAGCCTCCCAGGTATTGGAACCACAACTGCTTCCGCTGCTGTGCGCCACCACCTCGTTGCCGTCCGATGATTTCCGTTGTCAGCCCTGCGCCATTGCGAGATTCATCCTTATAGGCGACCACAAGCAATTGCCGGCTGTCGTCTTGCAATCGCCGGAACTGTCGGAAGTAAGGGACGAACAACTGCGGGCCGTCGGGCTGACCAACTGCCGCAACTCGCTCTTCGAACGGCTGCACACCCTGCAAGGTATCCTCGGCACTGAAAACACCGTAGCCATGCTTCACCGACAAGGCCGTATGCATCCGGCGCTAAGCGATTTCGTGAACCGCCACTACTACAACAACCGGCTGAAAGCCGTCCCTCTGCCCCACCAAACGACGCCCCCCGACTTTGCCGCTTTCAGCGGAACGGACCCTTGGCTACGTTATGTGGCCACCACTCGTATGGGATTTATCCACACGAAGGCTCCCTTTTTCACGGAGAACAACAAAATCAACCGGGCCGAAGCCGAAATCATCGCCCGGCTGGTGCAGGGCGTCTATCAACTTTGCCAGGACAGCAACGTCCCTTTCCAGGCGGACAAACGCATCGGTATCATCGTCCCGTTCCGCAGTCAGATAGCCATGATACGCAAAGAGCTGGCACGACTGGATATCCCCGATACGGAACAACTCACCATTGATACCGTCGAACGTTACCAGGGCAGCCAGCGCGACATCATCCTGTTCAGCACCACCGTCAGCCAACCTTATCAACTGGACATGCTGTCCGTACCGGTACGGATCGACGGACAGCCCACAGACCGCAAACTCAATGTAGCCCTGACCCGGGCACGCAAGCAGTTCTTTCTCACCGGAGACGCCAACCTGCTGCGCCGCAGCCCGTCGTACGCCGCTCTGCTGGACTACATCAGCCGCCTGCCTCAACAGCCCCTCTCCGACTGACAGCCGCCATGG
>CAJUDC010000146.1 GCA_910584955.1 uncultured Paraprevotella sp.
CCGCTTATGTCGGAAATGTACAGTTTAGTAACGACGAACGCAAGTTCGATACTAATGTACAGTTTAGTAACGACGAACGCAAGTTCGATACACGTTCTTACTTGTTCCCGATCACTAAATCTGTGATCAATGCGAATCCGGCTATTACGGATGCCGACCAGAATCCGGGTTGGGAATAATTGTTTAATGATTAATTGATATAAAAAAGATGAATATGAAACGAATAGATATGAAATGGCTGATGCTGTTGTTGTGCCTCCCTTTGCTGATGACGGCGTGCGATTGGGAAGATCTGCCGGCATATGAAGAGGCGGAAATTAGTGCGGTACAGTTTTATTATCGCTGGCCGAGTGATGCTAAAGATCCGGTTACCGGCGAACCGATCGTGAAAGAACAGCGTTTGAATACAACGAATAATGTAAACTCTGAAGCCGGAACGGTCGAAGTGTCTGTTTCTGTGCCTGGTGCTAGCGGCGATTTTACGGAAAGTGTTCGCAACGAAGTCTCGGTAAGTAGATTGTGGGGACAGGCTACTATTTCTACGGCTGCCCGTATGAGTCCGATAAACGGTAGTCCGGCGATGGGAACTCCCGGCGACTGGTCGAAAGAAAACAAGTACGAAGTGATGGCTGCCGATGGGACAAAAAAGATATGGACGATAAAAATTATCCAGTTCGATAAATAATCGTTTATTGTGTAAATAACCCGTTTCCCTCGATGAAATCGTGGTTTTTGAAAAAAAACAGGACTATAGTGCTAACATATCCGGCACTATAGTCCTACTTGTATCAGCACTACTGTGCTACAACCGATTAGACCATATTGTTGCCTCTCAAATCCGCTTTGATGCATTTGTCAACAAATTGTCAACAAAAATCCGGACAAGTTGTGTAATTGCCTTGTACCTTTATTCGGTAAGGGCTCCGGAAGAAAAAGGCTATAATAAATTAGTCGAATGGAAAAGCAAATTACACATCTTTGTGGCGGGTACTATCGCTCGTTCAAGCAGTTTAAAATACATGTAGAAATGATGGATAATAATATGACTTTTTTGCAGGAATGCGCGCGTTTCCTGCTGGAAACGCATGAGGAAAAGAACGAGTTGAAGCAACGTTTCACGAACCTTTTCTTTGAAACCTATGGACAACAGATCGCCGGAGACTGCGGCTGTTCACACCTGGTTTTCGATCATCAACTGATCCCGGTAAGACAACCGGAATTTTTAATCGACCTGATGCACGCTACCCTGGATTTAGGGGTAATAGATTGTTCTTCAGATCATTTAGGCCGAAATCTTAATGCCGTTTTCAAAACGAAATTCTCCTTGTCGACCTTCCAGAGAAAGTTGCGCGCCAATACCCTCAGGGAAAGTATACTGTATAAAAAAATCAAATCATACAAGGACAAATAACCGGTCTGTACATAAAATAATCAACAGTAAACAGTAAGTTAAAAACGGCCGTTTTTCTTTCGGATACCTTCTTTTTTACGGTCTTAGCTGCAATATAATTATACTCTTTTGCCTTTTCCCGTTTACTACCTTTGCCTCTGTGATCTTTTAAACGATGAAAGAGGAAACCTTTATAAGAGTCTTTATATAAGATATTCTTTATATATTAATAAGAGTGTCCCACCGACTGTCCCACGACTGTCCCAAAGGTTTCGTCTGTGTAGGGTTGAGTGTTTGAAAATGAGATATTTATGCAACTGTGATGCTGTCCCGTCCCTGTCCAGGTGACTGTCCCAGACTGTAACATGATTGTTTAACTTAAATCGCAAGAGATGAAAGGTGAAGATTATCAGAGTGTTAACTCTGGAAAAAGAAAGAAAGGTTTTTTGTGCGTCCCCAATTATTGGCTGGACGACTTTTACTCCGATGAACCGGAGCGGCGTAACAAGGCACGTATTTACCTCTGTTTGCTGAAACATGTTTATTTCGCGGACGGCGAGATCGTAGTCAACGGGCAGCGGATGCCTTGCCGTAAAGGGGAGTGGGTGACCACCTACCGGCAGTTGGAACAGAAGACCGGGGTGGCGCGGACAACGATCAGCCGCTTGATCAAGCAGCTGGCAGAAGAGGGGAACATCCGTATACGCTACGACGGCCATTTTACCTTCGTGCAATTTCCTCCGGCAGGAGTTCCGAAAGATGTTCCCGCTTCCGACGGAAAAGAGCCGCCTCCCGCCAAGCCGGCGAAGCCTCGTACTCCGCCTGCCGGCCGACCGAATTATAACAGATTTAAAGATAAAGAATCATGAAAAACGAACAACCGAAAAACGCCGGACAGCCAAAGACAGTCAGTGTCGCTGCCGGCAATTACATGAGTACAGACAATGGGATGCCTTCGTCCGAAGAGATGGAACAGGCCGTCGTATTGGCCATCCTGACGCAGAGCACTGCCATTTGCGAAGTGGGCAACCGTCTGCGTCCGGAGATGTTTACCAATCCTGCTTATTGCCTGGTTTACCGGGCGATGCTGGCGCTTTACCAGCATGAGGCGGATATCGATATGCTGAGTGTGGAACGGGAGATGCGACGGATCGACCCGGAGCATGCCACGCAACTGAACGGGCTGGCTTTTATTGCCGATGGCATGTTGAAGGTGCGCAATGCCCGTTTCATCAAGACGTATGCCGCCTGGGTGATCCGTTGCTGGGTGTTGCGACAGGCCATTGCCGGGATGACTGCGCGTATGGTCGAAGCGCGTGAACCGGGTGTCGACGTGATGGCATGGCTCAATGCTTCGCGTAAGGACCTGGAGAAGCTGGAAGATGAATTTGCCGTGCATAGCACTACCCGCACGGCGGCCGAAGTGGGCGACCGGGTGCTGGCGGAGATTTATGACGAGCAGGAGCGGCGCCGTGCAGGCGAGCAATTGCAAATCACTACCGGCATCGACGAGTTCGATCATTATCTGGGCGGACTTTATCGCGGCGAACTGCTCGTGCTCGCCGGGCGTCCGTCGATGGGAAAGACGGCGCTGGCCCTTCACATGGCGTTGGCGGCGGCCCAACAAGGAAAGAAGGTTTGTTTCTTCAGCCTGGAGATGACCGAACGCCAGCTGATCAGCCGCCTGTTGTGTACGTTGAGCGGCGTGGAACCGGACAAGCTGCGTTTTAAACTGATGGATGCCGATGACCAGCAGCGGCTGGATAAGGCGGCAGCCGAACTGCGCAAGTTGCCTCTTTTCCTCAATTATTGCAGCGGTTGCGGGTTGGCGGAGATACGGGCGCGATGTATGGTGCTGAACCGCAAGCACAAGCTGGATCTGATGATTGTGGATTATCTGAACCTGGTCAACGTCAGTGCCGACCGGGGAGAGGTGAAGGACACGATGGACCTGGCCCTGGGCGAGGTGGCGGGTGGATTGAAGACGTTGTCGATGGAACAGAACGTCGCCTGCCTGGTCCTGGCACAGCTGAACCGTAACTGTGAAACGCGCACCGACCATATCCCGATGATGAGCGACTTGCGCAACTCGGGTGAGATCGAACAGATCGCCGACAGTATTGCAATGGTTTACCGTCCGGAACAGTATGGCGAACTGAGTGACCCTGTTACCCGTGAATCATTCTATCATGTGGGCCGCTTTTTCGTCATCAAGAACCGTAACGGCGGCACCGGCGAAGTGCGTTTCCGTTACAACGACAGCCTGACACAGATTTATCCGTATAAAAAATAAGATCATGAATATGCAACAACTGAAAGCCGCCAATCCGATAGAACGGGTGGCGGCACGCTACGGCACCTTACTGCGTTCCGGAGCCAATTACAAGATGCTTTGTCCTTTCCACGACGACCATCATCCTTCGCTCGGCATCCATGTGGGCGGACAGTATTTCAAATGCCATGCCTGCGGGGCGGGAGGCGATGTGATCGAGTTGGTGATGGGGCTGGAGCGTTGCTCCTTTGCCGAGGCGGTGAAACGCCTGGGTGGGGATAGCCGTGGCGAAGCGGTCCAGGCAACCCGTAACGTACAGGAGCGTACAAAGCAAGCTGTGCCTGAGCCGACCCCGAAAGCGACTCCGGAAGCGACCCCGGAACAGATGCTTGCCCGGAAGCAGGGGATGGAGGCGAATGTCCGTTTTTTATCCTCCCTGGTCCCCTGTGCTTCGGGCCATACGGAATTGTCGGCTACCTGGCTCGACTTCGGTGTGGCGCAGGCAACGGCGTTTGTACCCGATGACTATCGTTACCTGCGTAGCCGTATCGTTTTTCCCATCTATAATGCGTCTGGCGGGTTGACCGGTTTCGGCGGTCGGCGTCCGATGGCGGCTTCGGAGGAGGAGCCTAAATACGTGAATAGTCCGAACAGCCTTTGGTTTGACAAGAGCCGGATGTTGTACGGTATCCACCGGGCAGCGGAGGCGATCCGCCGGGAAGGGTTCGCCTACCTGACCGAAGGGTATAAGGATACGCTGGCGATGCATGCGGCAGGGTTGACCAATACGGTAGCCTTGGGCGGTACGGCCTTTACGGAAAGACAGGCGGAGGTGTTGCGTGGTTTTTGTGGACGGGCGGTCCTTTTGCTGGATAATGATCCGGCCGGGTGGTCGGCGACGGAGCGTTTGTTGGCGCAGTCTCCCGGCGGCTTATCCCTGGACAGCCTGCTGTTGCCTACGGCGAAGGATGCCGACGAGTTGTTCCGCCGGCTGGGGCGTGATGGTTTTAACCGGTACATGCGATTGCTTACGGAAGAGGTGGGGAAAGGGGAGAAACGTCTGCTGGCTTTCTGCCTGAAATATCCCGAAGTCGCCTCGCATGTGGAACGGATGCTGGAGGAGGACGATCTGCCGTTTACCTCGGAGGCGTATCGGAATTTATTGCATTTCACGGCGCAGGGTGTGGCTGTTTCCGACCTGCCTGTCCCCGAATCCCTGTTGGCGGAAATCCTTTCCGTTCTTCTTCCGGAGCTACCGCTTCCGGCCGGAGTACCGGCATCCCTGTTGAGTGAAGAGGAAGGTACGGTCTGCCATGAACTGGCCGGACATTTCCGCCTGGAATATTACGAAGAACGTATCCTGAGCGAAACCGCCTGCCTGAACGGACAGCTTCGGGCGGCAACGCCTGCCGACGGCTTCCGTCCCGCCTTGCTGGCAGACCTTTCCCGCCATATATCCCTGCTGGTCCGCCTGGGGGAAGACCTCCAGCGAACGCCGGTGGTGGAGAGGAGGTGGTTGCAGTGAATGTTACCGGATGCTTCGCTTGACGCTCACCAGATGAGGCCTTTCATAGAACGCT
>CAJUDC010000147.1 GCA_910584955.1 uncultured Paraprevotella sp.
CGCGTAACAATTAAATCGGTTCGAGCAAACGGATTGGCTGCGAATTTGAGGTTATTTTTGCACCTAGATTATAAAAAAACGACCTACAATGGCAAACACGAACAACATCATGTTCATTCGCTATCAACTGCTGGCACAGTTGGTAAAAATGTGGAAAGACAACGAGTTGCTGGAACGAATAGACCGCCTTCCCCTGGAACTGCATCCCCGCAAACAGAAACCCAAAGGGCGCTGTTGCGTATACAAGGAAAGAGCCGTGACAAAGTATAAGACAATGGCTATGCTGGGATTCGATATGGAGGATGAGACCGACGAGGTGGAACGGCTTTCTTCCTATGCCCGCAGAATGCTGGAACGCGACAACCTGCGCCCGGATAAAAGCATACTGAGCGTGATGGATGAAGCATGTTCCTCTTGTGTGAAAATCAATTACGAAGTGAGCAACCTCTGCCGGGGATGTGCCGCTCAGGCCTGTTATAACAACTGCCCCAAGAACGCGATTTCGTATGACAACGAAGGCAAGGCATTCATACACCACGACAAATGTATCAGTTGCGGGAAATGCCACCAGGTATGCCCCTATCACGCCATTGTCTACCTGCCGGTTCCTTGCGAAGAAGCCTGTCCCGTGAAGGCTATATCGAAAGACGAATACGGTGTGGAGCATATCGACCCCAAGAAATGTATCTATTGCGGAAAATGCCTGAACGCCTGCCCGTTCGGGGCCATCTTCGACGCATGCAGTGTGTTCGATGTGCTGAAAAGGATCAAAGCCAAAGAACGGAAAGTGGTGGCGATGGTGGCTCCGTCGATCCTCGCACAGTTCAAGGAACCGATAGAAAAAGTGTACGGCGCTCTGAGAGCCATCGGATTCGACGATGTAATCGAAGTGGCTTACGGGGCCGAGGAAACCATACGAAACGAGGCCAAAGAGTTTCAGGAGAAAATGGCTGAAGGAGCACCGTTTATGACAACAAGTTGCTGTTCGGCCTACGTGCAATTGGTAAAAAAACATATTCCCGAGTTGATGAAATACGTATCAACCACAGGCTCTCCCATGTTCTATACGGCACGTTACGCCCGCAAGAAACACCCCGATGCCTATACCGTTTTCATCGCCCCCTGTGCCAGCAAACGCAGCGAAGGGCGCGAGAATCCCGATGTAGACTTCGTATGGACTTTCCGTGAACTCGATGCCATATTGGAAGGCATGGGAATAGAAATTTCAGCTTGCGAAGATTTCATACCTCAGGAGCGATCGGGACACGACGCACACGGCTTCGCCAAGACAGGCGGTGTATTTACAGCTGTCAAGAATCTGATCGGCGATCCCAACCTGCAAGGATCCATTATCGCCGGACTGGACAAGAAGAACATCGCATTGCTGCGTGCCTATGCCAAAACCGGAAAATGCCCGACAAAAATGATCGAGGTGATGGCCTGTGCCAACGGTTGCATCGGAGGACCTTGTACGTGTAACGACAGCGCAACTATAATCCGCAAAACGAAACGTTCTGCCTTTTTGGAACGAAGCGTTCTTTTCCGCAAAACGAAATGTTCTTTTTCGCGCGCTCCCAAACACCCCTACCCTACCCTTTTTACACATGTTTTCATACCTCAAATTATTGCGAAAAACTTTGGTCATCTCGCTAAAAATGACTACATTTGTATAGTATAAATTGCCGTGTTGTACACTTTATTACGGACACCTATCTTACCCCATAAATACGTTTTCACACTAAATTTTTCGACCGGCTTACGCCGGAATACATTATAAGAACGGCGTTTGAAGTACATTCAAACGCCGTTCGCTTTTCGCTTTGTCGCTTCGCTCCCGATTTACGCTATTTCGACTATCGCCTTATACGCCGCAACGCTCTCCGCCATCACGATTTTGCCGCGGAAGGCAAGACGCGACCCGACACCCGTGTTCGCATTCGACGCATCGTGACTCGCATACGCATCCGACACACCGCCATACGCATACGCGCTGTAGCTGCCACGATAAACCACAAGGAAGGCTGCAGTGCTGATATAATACTTGTCACAATAATAGGTCGAACTGCTGCCGTTCATCGTACCTACAGGCACCATATCCATATACTTGCCGTGGGCGACACCGCAAATCCATTGGTCGCTGCTTGTCCTGCCCTGAACCATACGGGTACTGCCATCCGGCATCCAGATACGCCACTTGCCCTGATTCCCGGTGTTATTGGGCAGGTCAACGCCGTCCATCATGTCATACTTATGGCCGTAGATATCCTCATAGCCGAGGCAACAGATGTTATTGACCTGTGTAACGGTGTCCCTGCTGTATTCATCCTTACCCTTATACCATGCATACTGGTGGACGGAGCCGTCTATAAGGGAGTTGGTTATCTTGTTGTTGATGGCATACGCCTCTTCATAACCGATGGTATCCTGCATGCCGTAAGCGGCTGTACCGCCCGTTATACGGTTGTTCGTATGCTGTCCGCCACCGCACTGTTCCTGGCTGTCACGACGGCCGTACCTCGCATAAAACAGGTTGGCGATACGGGAATGCATCAGGGCGTCGATCTGCTGCATGCCGCGCTGCTGGCTGTAATAGTGGAAGTCCGACCAGTTCATGCTCGCAGCCGTGGAGTTACCGGTTATGCAGGCTCTCAGCTTGCTGCCTACAACGGAACTGCCAACAACGGCACAAAGGTGTTCGTCATTGGCGACCCAGTCAGGTTCCATGTCTTCTATCCTATCGCTGTTACTCAGGACGACCTTGTCGAACTCCGCCGTATTCAGAATGGTGAAATGGAGTGTGGCCGCCTCTTCCGGTATATCGGAAATAAGGTACATACCGGCTTCGAAACGGCTGCCGAGCGTGGTGACGACAACGGTACTGACAATGTGCCCCGTCTCATCGGTAAAGACTGATCCCACGAGGTTGGTACCGGGCACACTCGGAAAGCGCACGCGCCTGTATCCCTTTACGTCCACCTTGCACACGGAATAGGACTTGTCGGTGCTGTACGAGTCCTCCAACGTTGTTTTCCCACCCATAATCTTGCGCTCGGGCAAATAACCGCCAGACGTGCCTTTGATGTCGTCAAGGGTTATTACGGTGGCTTCAGGGACGGAAGGCATATCGTCCTTGCCTTTCGAACTGTAGCAGCTGTAGTGCTTGCCGTTAAGATAGTCGTTGATGCCCTTGCTCCAAAAGAAAGGCTCGAACATCATCCATTCGCCCTCCGTGCCGTTCAACTTCGCAACGGTACAGTCGTTCAGATTATCGGCATCGGCATAATAGTTGGAGTTCGCATCATGCAGGGGATAATAGGTCATCTCGCCGTCAGGGTTGTTCACGTCCACATCTTGTCCTGCCATGTTCACCTTTCGACTGGTGGGTTTCTTGGTAAGTTTCGCCAGTACCTTGTACCGTTTTCTAAAGATGGCCGCGATGTGGCCGCTCATCTCGTAGTTGTTGCCATACCTGCATCCGGTATTGTTGTCAAGGTTGGTCACGTTGGCATCATCGCTCACGTCGCCATCAAACTCTATCATGGTGTACTCCGGCAAAATGATTTCCAGTTCGGGGTACTTGGTACGGTAACGCTGCAAGTCTGCTTCGTCCAGATATTTGGTCAGGCGGATTTTACCGAACAGTCCGGAATGGGTGTTGTCATTTGTTCCGGTGGCGGTGTAGGTCTTGTAACCGTAGTATTTCTCCAACAGGGTACCGTCGTCCTCACGGTCTATCTTCAGGCGGAAGCGTTCCAAATTGCCGCTGCCGTTCTCCTTGGCCTTGTGCAGCCTCTCCAGCAGGGCGAAACCGTCAATGCCGGGGCATTCGGCGAAACGGTAGCCGGTAATGTTGCCTATGCTTTCAAGTGCCAGTCCGCTTTCGGGGAGTTTGGGCAGATATTCAATGAACAGTTCTTCCAGCGTGCCGGGGAGCATCAGCTTTACAAGCGGTGCGCCGGTAGCGGTCTGAACCTTTGTCAGTCCGGTTCCACGCAGGTCGGCTTCCTGCAACCGTGCCATGCGGCTGAGGTTGAGCGTGGCCACGCTGCCGCTGTCGCCGTTCCTTGCCAGCAGGTTGTTCCGCATATTCAGTTTTTCCAACAGCAGCAGGGAGTCGGTGGAGGTCATGAACGAGCCGTTGCGGTAGCCGCCGGGCTTGTCCACGCTCATGTCCAGTTCCACCAGAGAGGTAAACAGGCCGAAGTTGAAGCCGATGGCGAAAGCGTCCTCATGCCACACGAGTTTCTTGATTTTCTGTGCGCCGATGATTTTCAACGGGTCGTTCTCGCCGAAGGCCCGGTTCAGTTGCAGCGAGTGGAGGATGTCGGCTTCCACCACGCCGCTGTCGGCCTCCGTGGTGTTGCTGGTCGTGAGCTGCACCCTGTAGGGGATGGTCAGCACGAACTGCATGGGCTTGAGGATATATCCGGCATCCAGTGCCGCCGTACTCTGATAGACTTGTGCGCCGAGCGTGGAGACATAGCCGTACTCCACCTGCTTGAGGTCGTAGCGTCTGCGGATGAAGTAGTTCTGGTGGGCTTTCAACGAGCCTTTCAGACCGTATATCTGCGGATAGGTCTGTTCCGCCCCGTCCGCGCCCACTTTCATGGGGTTCAGGAAGGGGTAGATGTACTTGAAGATGCCGCTCTTGTTGTACAGGCGGGCGCACCACCGCTGCCTTTGTTCGTTGTCAAAATGGTCGATGGCTTTCTGTATGCTGAAAGCGGACATGAACGAGGTGCCGCCGTTGTAGCCGGTGGTCATCAGCTGTTCCATCAGGTCGCCGAAGTTGGCGAGCATCAAATTCCACAGCCAGCTGTTGTGTCCCTGCATCACGAACGCGCCGTCGCGTTTGGTCTGGCGGTTATCGTTGTATTTGCCGGTGAGGAAACTCTTGTTGTCGCTGCCGAGCTGGCAGTCGCCGTCGTAGTAGGTGGTGTACCATATCACGCCGTCCCAAGTCCTGAGCAGCATGTTTTTCGCCAGCTGGTCCACACCGAGGTTGAAGTCCACATACAGGTAGTAGGAGCAGCAGTAGGGCACATCGAGGTATTTGTGCGCCTCTTTCTTAAAGGTGTCGCTCTTCCATTTGGCCGACGGGAATTTGCCGCCGTCATCTTCGTAGTCCACGCC
>CAJUDC010000148.1 GCA_910584955.1 uncultured Paraprevotella sp.
CGTTCTGACGGACAAAACATATCCCGACAGGGACGGAAAGTATTACGTCGAAGGCGTGGAAACGAGTTACGGAACAAACGGGGCGCGGCGGATGGTGACGCTCGGTATTAAAATGTAAAGGCATGGAAGAAGATGTTGCAAAATTCTGGGGTAAGATTTCCCGGATGATAAAAGACCAGGACAAAACCGTCCTTTCCGGAACTGTTTCCTCTGTCAATGAAGCTGAGCGGACGTGTACAGTGAAAACGGGGGATGTGGAATATGAAGATGTTCGGCTGTACGGTATTGTAAAAGGCGATTTAAAAGGGTTCTGTTTTATCCCGAAAATCGGGAGCCAGGTGTTAGCCGGCCGGATTGGCGGCAGCAATGAATTGTTTGTCGCCATGTTTACGGAAGTAGATAAAGCCTTGCTGACCATCGGTGAAAAAATGCAGATAACTGCTGAGGCTGACAATCTCCGCATCCAGGCAGATAACACGGTTATCCGGGCGACGTCTGCCGGAATGACTTTTGTACGGGGTGGTTCCGGATTAAAAAAAACGTTGGAGAGCCTGATTGATGCCATTGTCAAACTGACGGTAACGACCGGTGTCGGACCCTCCGGGACACCCATCAATGCTCCGGATTTTATGAAGGTAAAACAGGATTTGTCTAACTATTTGGAAGAGTAAAAATGGCACTAAGTAAAGAAACATTGAAATCGGATATCAAAGCAGCTTTTACGGGAGTAATGAACCAGGCCGATGACAAACGGGAAGATGCCTTGGACAAACTCGCGGACAAAATTGCCGACGCTGTGATAACATCCATTAAAAGTATGCAAATAACTTATACTGCAGGTCTGACCTCCCCTATGGGAGCGGTAACGGGGCAGTTTCAATACACGATATCATGATTGATATAGCACATACATCCGATGGGGATATCGAATTGGCAACCGGAGATCTGGCCTACAACGAAAGTAGCGAGCAACACCAGCAGGATATTCTGGTTGCGGATAAAGGGCATTATAAAGAATCTCCGGATATGGGAGTGGGTATTTTGAATTTTTTGCAGGATACTGATCCGGAAAACCTTTTGCGGACAACACGCAAACAGTTTGCAAAAGACAGTATGAAAGTTCAGAAAATAGCCATTACCCAAGGTAAAATAAATGTAGATGCAAGATATGAAGACAGTAAAAGTTAAACCGAATCAGACGGTATTTGACATATTGGTCGAGCAGTACGGCACATGCGAGGCGCTGGAGGAGTTTATGTGCAATAATCCGGCACTGGAGAACGCTCCCGAGGCGGGAGTACCGGATAAAGATTCCGTTTCCGGACGATCGACGCCTGAAGCGATGCGGGCGTTCCGGTTGGATTTGCCGGTGCGTTCCGGTTCAACGGTGCGGATTGATACGGACAGTAAATTAATCAAGACATCTGTAGTCAAGGAGATAAACACAGAAGTAACAACTTATAACTGATATGGCACGAACGATTAACGAGATACAGGCAGGCATTGTTTCGGAATTAGAAGCCGGGACGGAGGTGAAACTATCCACCTCAAAGGTGGCGGAATGGCGGCTTTGGACGTGGGTGGTGGCAACCGCCATACATGCGTTTGAGGTGATTTTGGATTTGTTCCGGAAGGAAGTGCAGGAAAAAACGGACAAGATTACGCCGGGGACGGTTCGGTGGTACGGGGAACAGTGTCTCAGGTTCCAGAACGGGCACAAACTTCTTTTCGATAAGAAAACGGCAGCACTGTACTATGCGGAAAATGATCCGGCAGCGCGGATTGTGAAGGTAGTGGCTATAAAAGAGAGTCCCAAGCACTTGACAATTAAGGTGGCTAAAACGGACGACTCCGGAAAGGTGGTTCCGCTCTCCCCGTCCGAAAAATATAACTTGATTGCCTACATTCACGAAATCCGGGCGGCTGGGACGACAACGGATGTGGTATCGACGACCGAGGACAAAATCCAGTATGACCTCCAGGTGTGGCATGATACTGTTTATCCTTACTCCGAAGTGGAGGCGAATGTGAAGGCGGCTATTGAACAGTTTAAAACAGATGTCAGTTTTGACGGTGTAATTTACGTGCAGCAGTTCATCGACGCCGTGATGGGCGCCGAAGGGGTAATCACCTGTAAGCTGAACTCGATTGCCCGGAAAGGGGTATCGGATGATGATTTCAAGGAGTTCGAGGTGTATAGCGATTTGGAAAGCGGGTACTTTGATTATGCAGGGGATTCGCGGTTGGTGGTTGAATCGGTTAAAAACATGGGTGCATGAATCCGAATATTGAATATGACAATTTGGTGAAACAGCTGCTTCCGCCGCACAAACGGCAGCGGGTTCGGCTGTGGCTCATGCGGACGTTCGTGATGCCGTTACGGGGACTGTTTGAAGCATTTGACCCGTGGCGGGACGATATCCGGATGCTGATGAATATCACGAATCAGGTGAAGGTGTTGGAAGGGTATCTGCAAAAGAAATACGGCGCACTGACGATACACATTGAAACCTATGGGGACGGGCTGTTATTTATCGGACTGGAACGTGAAGGAATCGCCATGCAGCCGGAAATCGGGTTGGTACATGAAAATGTGGTGGCAAAAATACCGCTCGAAAATGAACTCCGTGGACAGTTCGGGGAAGCGGATTTTATTGTGTATATCCCATCAGGCATCGACGCGGATTTAATCCGGACGGAAATTGAGAAATACAAACAGGCATTGACGAAATACAAAATCATTCAAAACTAAAAAGGTATGAAAAGGCATGTACAGACAGAAGGCGTGCGCCGTTGGGCGGGTGAACATATTATCGATTTACAAGCTGAACCGTTCAAGGTGATAGACGCGTTTTTTGAGGAGTTTGGAAATTGTGTTATTAGGGGATGCGGAGTGTTGAACTGGGAAGACGGGACGTATCATGTGGAGCCCGGATTGGTGGGGTTGCAGGGGACGGATCCGGAAGGCAACAAGACTTATAAGGTGGCGCCGTTTTCCGGGATGACGGAAGTGACTTTGCCGGCTTATATGGTGCTGCGATTTGAAGTTGTGGAGAGGAAGTATGTGGATGAGAAGATGCACCCGATTTGCTGTGAATACCGGGCAGAACTGGTGTCGGAAAAGCCGGCTGATGAGCCTTTTCTGGAAATTACTCCTTCCGGGGCTGCCTGCTTTTTGGATGTGACCGGGGTAACGCATAAGTTAGACCAGAACGGGAACGGTAAAGATGTGTTTGTTTCCTTTGAAGAGGCAGAGGAACGGACAAATGTAGAATCCGGGGATACGTTGTCCGGATTGTGGGGAAAGGTGCGGAAATGGTTTGCCGGGTTGCAGACGGTGGCGTTTTCCGGAAAGACGGAGGACTTGACGGACGATGCAGGCCACCGCCTCACGACGGACACGGAGAAAGACCGGTGGAATGACACGTACACGAAGCAGGAAACGGAAAGCAGGGAGGCAGAAACGCTTAGAAGTGCCCAAGAGTATGCAGACAATCAGGTTTCTGGGCTTGGAAACGAAGTTTACCGGAAAACGGAGACGTATAACAAGGGGGAAGTTGATACCTTGAATAACGGGATATTGGCATTGGCTAAGGAGTATGCCCGACAGTTAAGAAACGATCTCGTAAACGGGGCCGGAGAAGCAATGGACACTCTCTTCGAACTGTCTAACGCTCTGAATAATGATCCCCATTTCGCTACTACGATCATGGCCTTAATTGCTGGGAAGGCTGATTCCTGGCACACACATACGAAGGCACAAATTTCAGATTTCCCGGCATCGATGCCGGCAAGTGACGTTTATTCCTGGGCGAAACAGCCGAACAAGCCAAGTTACTCAGCTGGAGAGGTCGGGGCTGCGGCTGCCAACCACAACCATGACGCAGCGTATCAACCTAAAGGCAGTTATGCTGCGGCAAACCACAATCATGGCGATGCGTATGCTGCCAAAACGCACACACATACGGCCGACCAGATTACAGATACGGCAACAAAGGTTATGATGACTAAAACCGAACGTTCAAAACTGGCAGGTTTGGAAAGTATAAGTAGTCTGAAATCTTTAAATGGGTACATAAAAATTGGGGGCATAATGATACAATGGGGAACTTCTTATGCCAGTGCGAATACGAACACAACTGTAAGTTTCGCAACATCTTTTGTAAACGCTTACAGCGTTGTAATGGTACCCGAGGACTCGAATACAGGGCAAAATAAATCCCTTGCCGTCTGCTCGATTTTAAAAAGTTCGTTCCAAATTAATAATACAGAACGGGTTGGATTCAATTGTCGGTGGATAGCGGTTGGATCATGCTAAATTTGACATACCACTTATCCCATCGAGATTATATTTTTATGCCATCTGGTGTATGTGTGATTATAAATAAATAACATTATTATACCGTTCGTAGTTAATTTGTGAGAAGCGTCTGGAGAAGTATCATCGTAGATTGGATAAGAACCAGACGATGATTTAACCACGATAGAACCAGTATTACATTTACGAATTAAGATATACATATTTGTTTGAGGCGGAGGTAATGTTATCGTGATTTCATTTGTATTCATCCCAAATATACAATTAAAATTACCATCAAGATTCGTGTTAATTGTAACTATTTTTACACGTAATCCTCCTTGCTCCAAACCTGCCAGTTTGGAATACTTAAGTTTTGATTATTGCAATAAAAAAGTCATGATCGCGATAGACATCTCCCCCCGCAATGATAGCTATATCCGTATAGCTTACTGTAATATTTTGGATTACTCCCGATCGACCTTTTTCGTTAGTGACGATGGGAGTAATCATTAATATATAGTTTGTATTGCCGACACCGTGTGTTATCCTATAACGACCTTCCGCAATACGATAAGCACTAAAATTATACCCGGTACTCCAACTTTTGATTCCTGTCGCAGATACTCTTCCTGTGGCATAAACAGAACCTCCAATACCTGCCAGTTTGGAATTAATATCCGACAGCCAACCAGCACCCTGGAGCATTATCTATTATTAGTGTGCACCCTACCTTAGTAATATTTGTGACATTATTGTACCCTTTACCTGATGCACCAGGGTACTGGCTCGAACAAACAACGCTACAGCATTGTACAGGGAAAGTTA
>CAJUDC010000149.1 GCA_910584955.1 uncultured Paraprevotella sp.
TTTTCAGTATATTATACATAGCACAATCTACAAACAAGTTTATTGTGTACAAATTTAATCTTTTTTATTTCTTAAAAACGTAAAACCTCTTGTATAAACGAAAAAAAAATATCAACTTTGTGGTAATTTCGCGTTATGAAGGATAACAAAGAAAGAGAAAAGCCCGGCTGCCAAGCCCAAGGCCGAAAAAAAGACAATTTAAAGTAAGTATGGGAAAGTATAATTTAACAGAAAAAAAAGAAAAGAATGCGGCCTACCGTTCGCTTGTACGAGCCGAACTGGTGGACGAACTGTATGAAAAGATTCTGGATATTTTCGTCTCCAAGAAAAAATACCGGGATCCCGATTATTCTGCCAAGAAACTAGCTGAAGAATTGAACACGAACACCCGCTACATCAGTGCTGTGGTTAACATCCGTTTCCGCCAGAACTATTCCAGTCTGGTGAACGAATACCGGATTAAGGACGCTATGTATCTGCTCGTCGACAAGCGCTACATGGACAAGACGATGGAGGAAATATCAGCGATGGTAGGCTTTGCCAATCGTCAGTCGTTCTACGCCGCATTCTACAAGCAGGAAGGAATGACACCACGTACTTACCGAATGAATCATTTGGCTAAAGAGAATGCAAAAGTCTAATTTCATACCATAAATTGCCAGAAAGGGATAAATCCGGTTTCGGATCTATCCCTTTTCTTCTTTCATTCCACTACATCACCTTATGAAATATACACGTTTCACCGAAAAAAACGTCTTGAACGGCACTGAAGACATACGAGAAAAGCCCGATTCTTTCCCTTACCAGGACGAACGTTTCGCCGACTTGCAACTACTGCGTTATCAAGTGCATGGCTTCGAGCAACTCAGACTGTCACAAAAAAAGTTGATTTACTTTTTGTCACAAGCCGCACTGACGGGGCGCGATATCCTATGGGACCAGAACGGGAGATATAACCTACGCATCCGCAAGATACTGGAAACCATCTATACCGACTACCAAGGCAACCGCACGGGGCCGAACTTCGAAGCATTGGTCGTCTACTTGAAACGTGTGTGGTTCTCCAATGGCATCCACCACCATTACGGATGTGAGAAATTTGTTCCGGGCTTCACCGAAACTTTTTTCCGGCACGCCATAACGAACGTTTCCCCGGAAAAGCTTCCTTTATCCGAGGGACAGACCGTCGAACAATTATGCAATGAAATAACACCGGTGCTGTTCGATCCGAATGTCATGCCCAAACGCGTCAACCAGGCGTCGGGAGAAGACCTGCTCCTGACCTCGGCCTGCAACTATTACGGCGAAGGGGTAACCCAGACCGAGGCCGAAAACTTCTACCGGTCTCTCAAGCAACCCGATGATCCTCACCCCGTCATGTATGGTATGAACAGTCGCCTGATCAAGGAAAACGGAAAGCTCACCGAGAAGACATGGTGCTCGGGAGGACTTTACGGCTCCGCCATCGACCGCATCGTATACTGGTTGAGAAAAGCCGCCGCCGTGGCCGAGAATCCCCGTCAACAGGCTGTACTTGAAAAACTCATCGAGTTCTACCACACAGGCGACCTGCATACCTTTGACGAATATACCATTCTGTGGGTCAAGGAGACGGAAAGCGACGTGGACTTCACCAACGGATTTACAGAAACCTACGGCGACCCGCTGGGCATGAAAGCCAGTTGGGAAGGATATGCCAACTTCAAAGACAAGGAGGCCACCCGCCGCACCGAGAAACTCAGTGCACAGGCCCAATGGTTCGAGGACCACTCTCCCGTGGACAACCGTTTCAAGAAAAGCTCCTGCCAAGGTGTTTCGGCCAAAGTAATCACCGCCGCCATACTGGGAGGAGATTTATATCCCGCCAGCGCCATTGGTATCAACTTACCAAATTCTAACTGGGTGAGGGCCGAGCATGGCAGCAAAAGTGTCACCATCGGCAATCTGACCGAAGCCTATAACAAAGCCGCCCACGGCAACGGCTTCCTCGAAGAATTTGTGGCAGATGCCACCGTTAAAGCCCTCATCGACCGCTACGGGGATCTATGTGACGACTTGCATACCGACCTGCACGAATGTCTGGGACACGGCAGCGGGCAATTGCTGCCCGGCGTCGACCCCGATGCGCTCAAGGCCTACGGTGCCACCATCGAAGAGGCGCGCGCCGATCTGTTCGGTCTTTACTATCTGGCCGATGAAAAGCTGGTGGAACTGGGCCTCACTCCCGACGGAGAAGCTTATAAGGCACAGTATTACACTTATATGATGAACGGCTTGCTGACACAGCTGGTACGCATCGAACCGGGCAACTACATTGAGGAGGCTCACATGCGGAACCGGGCACTGATAGCCCACTGGACTTTGGAACAAGGCAGTGGGAACGGCGTAGCGGAACTGATAAAAGAGGACGGTAAAACAACCGTACGCATAAACGATTACGCCCAGTTGCGCCTCTTGTTTGGACAGTTGCTGGCCGAGATCCAGCGCATCAAGAGCGAAGGCGATTATGCGGCCGCCCGCCAACTGGTGGAACGCTATGGCGTAACCGTCGACCCCGACCTGCACCGTGAAATCCTGGACCGCTATCGGAAACTGAACCTGGCCCCCTACAAAGGATTCATCAACCCCGTATACGAGCCGGTAACCGACGCAGAAGGGCGCATTACCGACATCCGCATTTCCTACGGTGAAGCTTACGACGCCCAAATGCTGCGCTACAGCCGCGATTACGCCACCTTACCTTATATTAATGAATAACGACATGGACATCCCATCTCTCCTGCGCGACATCAAACGCGAACTGCGCCTGGCCATGAACGGCATCGCCTCGGCCCGTATGCGCGAAAGCGGTATGAATTACAAACTGATTTTCGGTGTGGAACTGCCCCGACTGCAACAAATCGCTGCGGAATTTCCTGTCAACCACGAACTGGCCCAGGCCCTGTGGAAAGAGAACGTACGCGAATGCAACATTTTGGCCGGCCTGTTGCAGCCTGTCGACACGTTCTATCCCGAAATCGCCGACATCTGGGTGGAAAGTATCCGGGTGCCCGAACTGGCCCAACTCACGGTGATGAACCTCTTCGCCCGCCTTCCGTATGCCGCCGACTGCGCTTTCCGATGGATGGCCGACGAACGCGACATGTTTCAGTTGTGCGGATTCCTGCTCACGGCACGCCTGCTCATGCAAGGCGCCGTACTGAACGAACAGGCTGAAAACGAGTTCCTCGATCAGGCATCATCCGCCTTGCAGTCGCCGTTCCTGCCTGTCCGGCAAGCTGCCCGCGCCGCCTTGCAAAAATTCATGGAAAGCAACGAAAGCGCTTTTCAAAAAGGACAGCAAGCGGCAGGCATCTCACCGGAATAACAAGTTTTCGGCGATTTTGCCGGCCGTTGCTTCGGACTTATCACAAAAACCCTTATCTTTGCGAAAGAAAGAGAGAGCTATACGGTTCCATGAATACAAATGAAGTGCAAGCGATAATCTGCGAAAAATTTACAGACTATCTTGAAACGAACCATTTGCGGAAGACGCCCGAACGCTACGAAATCCTGAAGGCGATCTACTCCATTGAAGGAAGCTTCACGATAGAAGACCTGTTGCACAAACTGCTCAACGAGATTAAGTTCCAGGTGAGCCGTGCCACTCTCTACAACACCATCGAACTACTGGTTCGCGCCAACCTGCTCATGAAACACCAGTTGCCCCACGCTTCGCAATTTGAACGAATCGACGGGCAACGGTACAAGTGCTACCAGATCTGTTCGCAGTGCAGCTCCATGAAAGAATTCAGCAACATCCCCCTCGAAGGAGCTATCGACAAACTCAAACTCCCCCGGTTCTCAGTCTCCCACAAAACCTTCTACGTGTACGGTCTTTGTGCCAAGTGCGAGGCTGCCCTAAAACGGAAACAAAAAAAACAAAATACGGAAAAGAGAAAATGAAAAAAGGAAAAGTTGATGCTCTGCTGGGCATCGTATTCGGCGACGAAGGCAAAGGAAAAGTAGTGGACGTATTTACGCCCCGGTACGACGTAATCGCACGTTTTGCCGGTGGTCCCAACGCCGGACATACCATCATCTTCGAAGGCAAGAAATTCGTTTTACGCTCCATACCCTCGGGCATCTTCGACAAAGACAAGATCAATATAATCGGCAACGGATGCGTCATTGCTCCCGACCTGTTCATGGCCGAGGCCAAAGAGCTGGAACAAGCGGGCTATAACCTGAAAGACCGCCTGCACATCAGCAAACGCGCCCATCTGATCCTGCCCACCCACCGGGTGCTCGACCGGGCCTACGAAGCCGCCAAAGGCAAAAACAAAGTAGGCACGACAGGCAAAGGCATCGGCCCGACCTACAGCGAAAAGGCTTCCCGGACGGGACTTCGCGTAGGCGACATACTGGAGGATTTCGACCGGAAATACGCCGATCTGAAAGCCCGCCACGAACAAATATTACGCGATCTGCATTATACCGACTACGACATCACCGCCGAAGAGAAGGCGTGGATGGAAGGCGTGGCCTATATGCGGGAATTCCAGCTGACAGACACTGAAATCGAGATCAACCGTTACCTGAAAGAAGGCAAAAGCATACTGGCGGAAGGCGCACAGGGCACCATGCTCGACATTGATCACGGCACCTACCCGTTTGTCAGTTCGTCAAACACTACCAGCGGAGGCGTATGCACGGGACTGGGCGTAGGGCCCGGCAGTGTGGACGAGGTGTTCGGTATCTTCAAGGCGTATAGCACACGCGTCGGCTCCGGGCCGTTCCCCGTAGAGCTGTTCGACGAAACGGGTGACAAACTGCGGGAGATCGGTCATGAATACGGCGCCGTAACCGGACGCAACCGCCGGTGCGGATGGGTAGACCTGGTAGCCCTGAAATATGCGATCATGATAAACGGAGTGACGCAACTCATCATGATGAAAAGCGATGTACTGGATACATTCGACACCATCAAGGCGTGCGTCGCTTACCGGAAAGACGGTTGCGAGACCACAGACATGCCCTTCGAAACAGAGGGCTGCGAAGCTGTCTACAAAGAACTGCCGGGCTGGAAATGCGATTTGACGGGC
>CAJUDC010000150.1 GCA_910584955.1 uncultured Paraprevotella sp.
TTAGGTATGCTGATTACGGGGTATTCGGCTGGAATGGCCGGCAGTTTCTTACCTCCGGTGTAACGGGCCATCATCTCGCGCAGTTCTTTGTATTTCGGAGTCACTTGTCCGGCTTCGTTGATAGGTGCGTCGTAGTCGTAGGAGGTCACATCGGGTGCGAATCCCGGGCTGTTGGCTCCGGCCCAGTGTCCCCAGTTCGTACCGCCGTGTGTCATGTAGAGCGAGAATGAAATGCCTTTATCCAACATCTCGCGCAGACCGTCTACCATTTGCTTGCTGCCGCGTGTTTCGTGGCGGCCGCCCCATTTGTCGAACCATCCGCTCCAGAATTCGGAGCACATCTTCGGTGAATTGGGACGTAACTGGCCCAGTTTCTTAAACTCGTTGTCAATATTAGCGCCCGTACCGAAATTCATGGTCCATACCAGGTCGTCCAACCCGTTCTTGGTGAAATTGGAACTCCAGTCGCATTGGAAAAGAGTGACCTTGTCGAAACCGGATTCACGGATGATGTCACGTACCTCGCCGATGTATGCCTTGTCTTCTCCGTAAGAACCGTATTCGTTTTCTACCTGTACCATGATGATCGGACCGCCTTTCTCGATGGTGAGATGTCCGATTTGTTCGCCAACCTTCTTTTCGAAGATGCGCAGGCGCTCCATGAAGTAGGGATCCTGTTCACGCAGGCGTATGTCTTTCTTTTTCAACAGCCACCAAGGCAGTCCGCCCATTTCCCATTCGGCACAGACATAAGGACCGGGACGTACGATGACATACATGCCGTTTTTCTGTGCCAGCTTGATAAAGGCGGCCAAGTCATTGTTACCGCTAAAATCGAACTTGCCCTCTTCCTGTTCGTGTATGTTCCAGAACACGTACACGCAAAGCGTGTTCATACCCAATGCTTTGCACATCTTGATGCGCTGCTCCCAGTACGGGCGCGGAATACGGGGGTAATGCACTTCGGCTGCTTTCACCACAAAGGGTTTTCCGTTAAGCAAGAATGTTTTTTCGCCCACTGTGAACGAATCTTCCTTGGCCACAGCTTGCGCGGGCATACCCGTCAGCAGACCGGCCGACAAAGCGGCGGCCGCCAGCATTCGGCCCACTCCTTTTGTTAAATGTATCATACTTGTTGCTTTTGTTAAATGTGTTTCTTATAGTTTATAGTGTCAAAAATACAACAAAATGCCGGTACATACAAGAAAACGAAATGAAAATCGGGAGCCTTCACATTTCGCACAAATAAAAAAGGGTTTGATTTGGGCGACTGCGTGAAAAGCAGTACTTTTGTGAGTTAAACGTAAGAGGACGTAATCAATAAATATCAACAGGATATGTACAGAACGAACACATGCGGCGAACTTAGGCTCGCCGACGCAGGAAAAGAAGTCACTTTGGCGGGCTGGGTGCAACGCACCCGCAAGATGGGCGGTATGACCTTTGTTGACATCCGCGACCGTTACGGCATCACACAATTGGTATTCAACGACGAGGTGAATGCGGCGCTGTGCGAACAGGCCAACAAGCTGGGACGCGAATACGTGATTCAAGTGAGTGGACGGGTGAGCGAACGGGAAAGCAAGAACAAGAATCTGCCCACCGGTGAAGTGGAAATCATCGTATCGGACCTTCAGGTGCTGAACGCTTCCATGACACCCCCGTTCACGATCGAGGACAATACCGACGGAGGAGATGATATACGCATGAAATACAGATACCTGGATCTGCGCCGGGCTGCGGTGAGAAGCAATATCGAGTTGCGTCATCGCATGACGATGGAGGTCAGACGCTATTTGGACAGCAAGGGATTTCTGGAGATAGAGACTCCTATGCTCATCGGTTCCACGCCGGAGGGAGCGCGCGATTTTGTGGTGCCCTCCCGTATGAATCCCGGACAGTTTTACGCTTTGCCGCAAAGTCCGCAGACCCTGAAACAGCTGCTTATGGTAGCCGGTATGGACCGCTACTTTCAGATTGTAAAGTGTTTCCGCGACGAGGACCTGCGGGCCGACCGTCAGCCGGAGTTTACACAGATCGATTGTGAAATGAGCTTCGTGGAACAGGAAGACGTCATCAGCCTGTTCGAGGGAATGGCCAAACATCTGTTCAAGACGTTGCGCGGAGTGGAGCTTACCGGCGATTTTCCGCGTATGCCTTGGAGCGAGGCCATGCGCCGGTATGGAAGCGACAAGCCCGACACGCGATTCGGTATGGAATTTGTCGAACTGGCCGATGTGCTGAAAGGCAAGGGAGAGTTTGCCGTGTTCAACGATGCCGCTTATATCGGTGGAATCTGCGCACCGGGTTGTGCTTCGTATACCCGCAAGCAACTGGACCAGCTTACCGATTTTGTAAAACGTAGCCAGATCGGTGCCAAAGGCTTGGTATATGCCCGGGTTCAGGAAGACGGAACAGTGAAAAGTAGCGTAGATAAATTCTACTCCCAAGAAGTGTTGCAGGAACTGAAGGGCGCCATGAATGCCGCTCCCGGCGACCTGATACTGATGATGAGTGGAGACGATGTCATGAAGACACGCAAGCAGCTGTGCGAGTTACGTCTGGAGATGGGTAACCGCTTGGGATTGCGCGACAAGAACAAATTCTCTCTGTTGTGGGTGGTAGACTTCCCGATGTTTGAATGGAGCGAAGAGGAAGGGCGGCTCATGGCCATGCACCATCCTTTCACGCACCCGAAGGACGAAGACATACCGTTGCTCGACACCGATCCGGCAGCCGTGCGTGCCGATGCCTACGATATGGTATGCAACGGTGTGGAGGTCGGAGGCGGCTCCATTCGTATCCACGACCCGGAATTGCAGGACAAGATGTTCCGTATCCTGGGCTTTACCGAAGAACGTGCGCAGGAGCAGTTCGGCTTTCTGATGAATGCTTTCAAATACGGTGCTCCTCCTCACGGCGGTCTGGCCTACGGTCTGGACCGGTGGGTGAGCCTTTTTGCCGGGCTGGACAGTATACGGGATTGCATCGCTTTCCCGAAGAACAACAGCGGACGCGATGTGATGCTCGACGCTCCGTCACGCATCGACCAGAAACAGCTTGACGAACTGAATCTTAATCTTGTTCCGTTGAAGGAATAATTCAATAAGGGGACCTCACAAAGATCCCCTTATTTTATACGTATTTTCCGTGGGTGGACAGACATTGGTTCTCCTTGTCCGTAACTTTTTTTGTAAGAGAAAATTTGTCCGGCTGTTCTACCTGGAAACTTAAGTTCAAGACATGAATTGTATACACCGAACTTGTGTCTGTACAGAGTAAGGCATGATGTATATACATTAAAGCGGGATGTGAACAAGGGATGCGCGCAACGACCAATTCCCTCTCTCATCCTTGTGGAAAGAGACGTTCGGAAAAGAAAGGATAAGAAGTGTGATTAAAGTTTATGCACCCAAGCCGACGCCAGGTCGGGATGAGCCTTGCGGAGTTCGGACGCCCTGCGGTAAGCATCGGTTTCGGTGGTAAATCCGGCAAAGATAACCCGTGTCATTTTACCTTTTTTGTAGACCTGGGCGCCCGATATACCGGCTTTGGACAATTTGGATACAAACAAACGGGCATTTTTTTCGGTGACGGCACTGGCGGCTACAATGCAATAGCCCGTCACATTGCCGGTGAGTATGCTGTCTGCTGCCGGAGCCGGGACATGGGATTCAACCTTGGAAGGAACGGAGGCCAAGGTCAGCGAATCGTTTAAAGCCTTACTTTCAGTAACTGATTCAATAGGATTATTTTCAGTTGTTTCGGTAGCTGCTTCCGGCATTTTTTCACTCGTGTGTCCGGCAGGAAGCAGATGCATCGGAATAAATAAGGCGGCTGCATGAGAGTTGTCTCCCGCTTCTATGTTTGTATTTTGAGCAGGCGTCATGAACATGAAGAACAGAATGACGGCGGCTACTGTGGCCGTCACATAATTAATCAGCCTGCGGTTGACACGAATCGTGATATGCTTTTCGTCCCTTTTGATGAAAGGCTGTTTTTCCGGTGTGGAAGTCATCTCGTCCGTCACTTCCCGCTCGGTTTCCAGCACGGGGAAATGCAGCGCGTCCAGTCCGTAATAAAGCGGACAGACGGTACCGGCCTGACAAGGGGAGAAACTCACCTCGCCGTCTTCGTCCTGCGTAAGAACCCCCAGGCTTCCGAAATCGCAGGAGGCATTTTCCAATAAAGTCTGCCGCAGTTTCAGAACCAAAACCTGAAGCATGCGTTTGGCTTCGCTTTCTCCTGTTCCGTACGTCTTCATCAACGAACGAACCAGCAGACCGTCGTTGCTCTGCAAAGCGGGATTGAAGCGCACCGTCCGCATCGGGGGCAGAAACAGGCCTTCGTCTTCAATTCGTTCGGCTGCGACCTGCCGGGTCACAAAGCCACCGAATTGAGGGACGACGACACAATCGTTGTCCAATAACAGGCATTCTATATGTTTGGCCAATTCGTTCATTCTGCAAATGTAACGGTTTCCCGTCATTAAGACGAATTTTTGAGGCAAAATTTATCAAGCATTTATTTTTTTATTGGACCGGTTTCCTCAAATGGCTATCTTTGCAGAACGTAATATTAACCTTTGTTATATACAATCAGTATGAACACATCTTTTTTTTCATGGAGTAAAATGAAAATTTTATTCCTCGGGTTGTGGATAGCGGGCGGTTGTCTATCTTCGTATGCCGGGCGGGAAAGCATACGGATCAATCAAGGATGGAATTTTCGCTTTTCCCATCAGGTAGACCGTAATTCCGCCCGCAGGGTAGACCTTCCGCATACTTGGAATGCCCAAGATGCTTTGAGCGGACGGCACGATTACAAACGCGGTATCGGTAATTACACGAAGCGGCTTTTTATCCGGCCCGAATGGGAAGGGAAGCGGTTGTTCGTGCGCTTTGAAGGGGCCAACAGCGTG
>CAJUDC010000151.1 GCA_910584955.1 uncultured Paraprevotella sp.
CCCACGACATTCAGAACCACAATCTGACGCTCTAACCGACTGAACTATAGTCACCGTCTTAGCTTTTTCTCGAGAAAACTAAAATAGTTCTTCCCTTAAAGCGAGTGCAAAGATAGGAACATTTGTTTTATATTCCAAATTTTGAAAGACTTTTTTGCTCATCCTATACAAAAAAGAGGTACAAATATCACTCATCTTGTTAACGAAGCCCTCCTTAATGCCTTACATTATAGACAAAGAAGATAAAAACAATCAATAAGATTACGCTAAAAACAAATGTTCCGCAGTTACCGTTATAAGGAACTGCGGAACACCATAACATAAGAATTCCAGCTTAATATATCTCTTTTTTGCCAGCCGCAAGCGTATTTTTCATGAGCATACAAATAGTCATGGGACCTACCCCACCGGGAACGGGCGTGATCAGCGAACATTTGGGGGCCACCTCATCAAATTTCACATCTCCTTTCAGCCGGAAACCTTTTTTACTGTTTACATCCGGCACACGAGTAGTACCTACATCTATCACAACAGCACCGTCTTTCACCATATCGACCGTCACAAAATCCGGTTGTCCGATTGCTGCAATAAGAATATCGGCTTCGCAACATTCTTTTTTCAGGTTGCGGCTATGACTGTGGCAGACTGTCACGGTAGCGTCCCCATAGTTTTTCTGCATCATCAACTGCGCCATCGGTTTTCCCACAATATTACTACGGCCCAATATAACGCACTTCTTACCTTTGGTTTCAACGCCATAGCGGCACAACAATTCCCAAATACCTTTGGGCGTTGCCGATATATAACAAGGCAAGCCAATAGCCATCCGCCCCACATTGACCGGATGAAAACCATCCACATCTTTCCGGTAATCGATGGCTTCTATTACCTTCTGCTCCGATATGTGTGCCGGCAAAGGCAACTGCACAATAAAACCGTCGATGTCTTCATCCCTGTTAAGTTCTTCTATCTTATCCAGCAGTTCCTCTTCCGTAATATCATCTTCCATACGAATCAATGTGGACTTAAAACCACAGGCTTCACAGGCCAGAACCTTATTACGAACATACGTCTCGCTACCTCCGTCGTGACCTACCAACACAGCCGCCAGATGCGGTTGCTTTCCTCCGGCAAGCCTGATAGCCGCCACCTCGGCCGCTATTTCCTCTTTAATAAGAGCCGACGTAATTTTTCCGTCTATCAATTGCATAAACTCTATGTCTGCCAAAAAACATTACTTCAGTTTGGGCATTCCGGGCATCTTGGACATACGTCCCATCATCTGCCCCATTTTGCTTCCCGTCACCATTTTCATCATCTTACGCGTTTGATCAAACTGTTTGATCAAACGATTCACTTCCTGAATGTTCGTACCGGATCCTTTGGCTATACGCTGACGACGGCTGCTGTTTAGTATCTCGGGATTCGTACGTTCGCGCGGCGTCATACTTTGGATAATCGCTTCAATACTTTTGAAAGCGTTATCATCAATATCTATATCCTTGATAGCCTTTCCCACTCCCGGAATCATGCTTGCCAGTTCTTTCAGATTTCCCATTTTCTTTATTTGTTGAATCTGAGACATGAAGTCGTTAAAGTCAAACTGATTCTTGGCAATCTTTTTCTGCAAACGGCGTGCCTCTTCTTCGTCATACTGTTCCTGAGCTTTCTCTACCAACGATACTATATCTCCCATTCCCAGAATACGGTCAGCCATACGCGAAGGATGGAACTGATCCACAGCCTCCATCTTTTCTCCCGTTCCTACAAATTTGATAGGTTTGTTGACGACCGTACGAATGGACAGTGCCGCACCTCCGCGCGTGTCTCCATCCAATTTTGTCAGAACCACGCCGTCGAAATCCAACCGTTCATTAAATTCCTTGGCCGTATTGACAGCGTCCTGTCCGGTCATAGCATCCACCACAAACAACGTTTCGTCCGGTTCAATGGCTTGCTTGATAGCAGCAATTTCCCGCATCATCTGTTCGTCTACCGCCAGCCGACCGGCCGTATCCACAATTACCGTATCATATCCTTTGGCTTTGGCTTCCTTGATGGCATTACGGGCGATCTCCACAGCATCCTTATTTTCCGGTTCGCTATAAACGGGGATCTGAATCTGTTCGCCCAACACCTTCAACTGTTCGATAGCAGCCGGTCGGTAAATGTCACAGGCTGCCAAAAGAGGATTCTTTTTCTTTTTGTTCTTCAACATCAGGGCCAGCTTCCCGGAAAAAGTCGTCTTACCGGCACCGTTCAAACCCGCCATCAAAATGACGGAAGGATGTCCTTTAAGCTCCAGATCAACCGCTTCGCTGCCCATTAACGCGGTCAGCTCATCATGCACGATCTTCACCATCAGCTGGCTGGGCTTCACTGCAGTCAGCACATTCTGCCCAAGCGCCTTTTGCTTAACGGTATCGGTAAACGTTTTAGCTACTTTATAATTAACATCGGCGTCAAGCAAGGCACGACGTACATCCTTCAGCGTTTCCGCCACATTTATTTCGGTGATCTTACCCTCACCCTTAAGAATCTTGAAAGAACGTTCCAGTCTTTCACTTAAATTATCGAACATATAAAAGCTTTGTTTTTGTGATGACTTTTGAAGATGCAAAGATACGAAGATTTCATCTAATTACCGGCATCTTACAAAGAGATTATCTGCATGTTTAATGTTCTCCTACCAATCCATCGCAGATGCCGGCCTTTTCGCCTATCGTTTTCTTCCCGCCATTCTTTCTTGTTTTATTCGTTTTTTCCGCCTATTTTCTCTACCTTTGCCGCGCTATATCGCCTTGAACGCTTATGAAACCGGCAAGGATTTCCGCATACATCAGTCTGTATGCCCTGTTATTGACAGCAGCGGCAGGCATGAATTACGGTTGCAGCCAACCGGACGCTCCACAACAAACAAATGTTACCGACACAACGTCCTGGATTCTACAAGTAAACCGGACCTCCAAACTGTACACAACGGAATACCGTATACACAAGATTGTCACACACGACGATATTGTACGCATCAAAGGATCGTTCCTCAATAAAAAATTCAATCTGCGGATGCCGATAGGAGACCGCAAGACGGCCTTACCGATGGATGTCACCCTAAAAGCATATATTGATTTCAGCGGATTCGGCGAACGCCACATACACCGTCAGGGAGAGAAGATCCAGATCCTCCTGCCCGATCCCCGCGTGACCGTCACTTCTTCCAAAATCGACCATGAACAGGTCAAACAATATATAGACATCACGCGTACACGCTACACAGATGCCGAGTTGACGGATTTTGCCCGTCAAGGTGTACAGAGTATTTTACAGACACTGCCGGACATCGGTATCCTGGAGGACGCCCGCCGCAGTGCCGCCCGTTTATTGATACCTCTGCTGCGTAACCTGGGGTATAAGGAGGAAAACATCATCATCTCCTTCCGAAAAGATTTCACTACGGAGGACATACCGCAATTGCTGTCACCGGAATCCTCCCGAACCTTATGAAGTTCACACACATGAAAAAACGTCTGTTCCTTTTACCGTTCCGATGGCTGACAACCGGCCTGCGCCACTGGCCTTTGTTGTCGGCTCTACTCCTGACCGCTGCGGTCGGTTATTTATATTACCGGTTTCGGCAAGGCGGAGAGATAACGTTATCCGTCCAGACGGAAAACCCCATTCAGATCACTCCCCAACAAATACGAAGCATCGAAGACATCGGAGAATGGGAATTCCTGGCTGTGAGCACAGAAGAGATGGTCGATACCGTACGCAAAAGATTTCTGTCGGCCGATCGGCTGACACGAATTTATACCGGAACAATGCGTTTGGGCCTTAACATGAAAGAAGTGCGGCCCGGATGGCTTACGACACAGGGCGACACCGTAAACGTACAGCTGCCTGCCATCCGGCTGCTCGACAAGAACTTTATCGACGAAGCCCGTACCCGTTCTTTTTACGAAAAAGGGTATTGGAACGGAAAGGCCAAGGAGCAAATGTACCATAAAGCCCGGCAGGCCATGCTCCGTCGCGGACTGACACGCAACAATCTGCAACAGGCTGAACAAAACGCAAGAGCACAAATCGAAAATCTTTTCCGCTCATTAGGATTTCACACCGTGAACATCACATTCATCCCCTAACCCCACACATCATGGATCTACTGAACATTCGCCGACCGTCCATCCTTCTTATCTATACCGGAGGTACCATCGGCATGATAAAAAACCAAGAAACAGGAGCTTTGGAAAACTTCAACTTCGATTTACTGCTGGAACAGGTTCCCGAATTAAAGCGGTTTAACTACCGTATTTCCACATACACGTTCACCCCACCCATCGACTCATCGGACATGGAACCGGCGCACTGGGCCAAGATTGTCAAAATCATAGATTTCAATTATCTCCACTTCGACGGATTTGTCATCCTGCACGGCACCGATACCATGGCCTATACGGCATCCGCCCTGAGTTTTATGCTGGAGAATCTGACTAAACCGGTCATCCTTACCGGATCGCAGCTCCCTATCGGCACTTTACGCACCGACGGAAAGGAGAACCTGATTACAGCTATAGAAATTGCGGCTGCCAAGAAACCGGACGGAACACCGATGGTTCCCGAAGTATGTATTTTCTTCAAAAACGAACTCATGCGCGGCAACCGGACCACCAAAATCAACGCCGAGCATTTCAATGCGTTCCGATCCTACAACTACCCGGTGCTGGCGCAGGCCGGCATTCACATACGCTACAACGAACACGCCGTACGGTGTCCCGATTTCTCCCGCCCCATGAAACCGCACTACTTGTTTGATACAAATGTAGTGATGCTTACGCTGTTTCCCGGTATTCAGGAGAGCATCATTAAGTCGGTGCTGCATGTGCCGGGCCTGAAAGCCGTGGTGCTGAAAACATTCGGC
>CAJUDC010000152.1 GCA_910584955.1 uncultured Paraprevotella sp.
CCCTGACCGAAGGACAACATTTAAGTTGGAAAAGTATATTGCTATTTCTCAATAGCCTGATGAATTGTTTTTTTAGCCCTTTCTGGAATAGGCGGCTCAGTAAAGAATCATTTGTTGTTTATGTGTTCTTTGTTATTTGTTAAACAAAATTAGTTCTTTATTTATATAATAAAAAATATTATCTTTATAATACAATAGCGTATTGCAGATTAACACATATTTAACATACGGAAAAACCGTCTGTCGGACACATTTATAAATAGACGTTCGTAAGGCGAATTTTTGTAAGAAAGAATTGGGAAAGAAAGTACAAAGTGCAATGAATTTTGTCGTTAAACTTTGATTTTGACACATCACGGTTTGATGTGTACGTATTGAAACATGATGTGTACACATCAAATCATGTTTTGGACTTGGGGAGCAGTACCTGAAAAAATCCTCCGCTCTTATCAGGAACAATAGGAGCGGAGGACACTGAAAAAAGAGAAGGGCGGAAGGAGGATATTTCCGTCCCTTTTAGAAATTATCGTACATATACTTTCCGGCGGTTGACGAGATAAATGCCGCGTTTAAGGGGCAAGCGGGTGATACCGGTGCCTACCTGTCGGGAGCAGACAACGGCACCGTCCGTTGTGCACACCGTTATGCGGGTGGGTTGTGCTGCGGTAATGCCGATGCCGCCTTCTTCGTCCCGTATGGTGAGGAGGCCGGCACTCGCATCGGTTGCTCCGATGGCGTCGGTTTTCAGCGGACGGTAAGAAAGTGTAAAATGATCGACGCTCCACCAGTTGCTGCCGTTGGGATTGGTCAGGCGGACGCCCAGGGTCAGTTTCTCGCCTTCGTGCAGGGATAGGGCCGGCAGACTGACGGTTTTCCATCCCTTGGACCACGGGCTTCCGGCTGATGTCTCGATACCGGTTCCCTGTACGTTCTGCGTGTATTCGTTCGTGTGTGTGCCGTCGTCGGTGGTGGCTGTCAGTTCCAGTTGCATACCGGCTGATCCGCGTATCAGTGCACTGACGGTGTATTCGCCGGCCGGCAGATAGTCCAGCGATTGCGACAAACGGCTTTCGAAAGCATCGGCCGCCCATTTGTTCCAGTACGGATTGGCGGTATTTCCGTCGAAGGCTTCGCCGGTGGCGGATTCGATGTTTTCTGCGATCCATCCGTAGGTGTCCTTGCGGTCGCAGTCTGCATTGACAATCACTTCGGAAGCGTCGGCTTCGGTACGGTCGGCGTTCCAGACGAAAAGTCCGGCATAGCGTTCGTCCGATGCCCGGCGTATGTCGCGGATGAATGCTTCATAGCCTTGCGGCAAAATCTCGTCGACGGTTCCTACATAGCGCAGTTTGAATTCGTCGGCACCGGCCCAGCGTGCACTCATGCGCCCGATGTTCTTGATACCGATACGGAGCCTGCCGTTTGTAACGGCGATATGCGGCAGGGTCAGCCGGCGGGACAGATCCAGTTCGCCGTCTTCGGTCACGGGAGCGAAATATTCCACTCCGTCGGCTTGTGCGTAAAGTCCGACATGGCCGTTTACGGTAGCTCCCGCCACCTTGTCGGTGGTGTTGAAGCATGCTGCCGAGAGTTCGTATACGCCGTCGGCCAGGTCTTCGATGTCCTGATAGTAATCGAAGTTCATGTCCTGTGCGGTGGCGTTCCATACCTCGAGATAGGTGTCTTCCGTGGCTTTGGTGAAGCCGTTGGCCGCCGACCGCCGGCAGGTCCATCCCTCCACGGCGTTCTTGTTGTCGGTGTGTATGTTGGGATTCACGATGTAGCTCAGCGAAGCCGTGTTGCTGTATGTGCTTTTGCCCGGCGTGGTGGTGAGATAGATGCGGAACTCATCGCTGTCCGGTTCGAAGTCATTCATGTCGAAGGCATAGACGTGCGATGTCTCGTCGAATCGGGAGCGGTCGGTCTCTTCGTAATAGTCTTCGAAAGCGTTGCCCGCCCTGCGTCGTTGGATCACCATGCGTTCGGTCATATCCCCGTTGGGATTGTCGATGGTGAAGGTTACCTTACCGGTGGCGGAGTTCAGTCGGGTGGTCAGTTTGACCTCTTTTAGCCCCGGCGTCCACCAGATGGGGACAAACTGAACGTCGGCGTTGTAGGCGAAGGTTGATTTGTTATCGCGGTACACTTTGCCGGCGGGGGTCAGTGATCCGTCGTCGGTGTTGATCATGGCGCGGTAATAGCTGTCCCAGTTATAGATCGCGTAGCGCTCTACAAAGCTACAGGTGTCCAGCACATGCAGGATCTCTTTGATGGCTTTGCGGTTCTTCTCCAGTTTCTCGCCGTATCCGCTCGGCCAGTTCTCTTTGGTCCAGGAAGCCCCGTTGTTCCATTCGGTGATCCAGATGGGGCGTTTGGTCTTTTGATAGATGGTTTTCAGCTGGCTGTACCACGAGGCGGCATTAGGCGCCTCGTTGGTGCCCCAATAACAGTGCATGACTACAAAGTCGCAACGGTAAGACATGTCGTTGCAGTGTCCGATGTAGTTATACAGCCATCCGGCATCGGTGGGTGCCGGCGAGCCGATGCGCATGCCGCTTTCCTGCAAGTCGGGGGTTTTGGTGCAGGCGGTCCATTCCGAAATCACACCGCCGCAGGAGCATTTGTCCGATGTGTGCTGCTCGGAGTGTTCCGGTTCGTTGAAACTGAGTACGTGGGTGCTGGCCGTCTGTCCGTTGATCTGACTGAGCGAAGGCCAGTAAAGATGCTGCCGGATGGGGATGTATTCCGTGTTGTGGGTACTGGGCCGGTCGGCACTCCAGGTGTAGTACCATGTGGCGCGTACCTTGCGGCATTCCGTGGCGATGGCCGAATTGCCGGTTGTGCTGCACCAGCCTTTCTTGGATACATAGTTCCACTTCTTGACATGGACCGATGACACACGGCGGTTGAGCGCTTCGGGCAGTACCGGTATGAGCAGATCGTGGTGGTCGGCTACGTAGACGCGGCTGTAGCCGCTGCCTTTCTTGCCGCTGGCTAGGGTGGCCATGTAGCCCCTTTTCAGGATGAAACTGCGGAACAGGTTGCTGTTTTTGCCCAGGTCGTTGGCTCCCTCCCGTACGCCCACTGCCTCGCCGGCGTAGGCCTCGCCGCTGTATCCCGTAAAAGGTTTGTCCGTAGGGGAGTAGGGCATAACGACGGTTCCGTTCAGATAAACGCCCGCGCGGATGTTACGGTTGAGGGAGGCCGGTTGCCCGTTGACACGGAAAGCGCTCAGGTATTTCTCCACCACGTCCGACGGCATCGTGTTGTCGAAGATGACCCAAGCTTTTTCATCGGTCAGGTCGATGACGGTGTTCCGTAACGGTTCCTCCTCGCTGACGATATGGTAGTCGATAGGCTCTGCCAGTGTGACCGACCGGTTGTTGAGGGAAATGACGTAGCGCACTTTATTGCCGTATTTATCGGTCTGCTCTTCGTATTCGGTGACGGCTTTCGAGGTACTGACTATTTCGGGGCTGTAAGCCGTTAGGTTGCTTTTTCGCAGGAGGGTCCATTCGCTGTCCGTGCCGTTTGTCGTATAAGCCGGTAGGGCATACGTGGGAACGACGGCAACCAGCATTTTGTCCTTGTAGACGGATACGGTGCCGCCGGAACAGGCAAACAGGTAGTCGGTCCCCTGATCGTTTCCGGGAGCCACGTCGTATGTCTGTCCGTTTGCTCCGATGGCTTGTTGCGACAATGTCAGTGCCACGCCTTCGCCCGAACGGGTGCGGATGAGCATGCAGACGGAGTCCGTCGGGGATTTGAAAAGTACATTGTTCAGTGCCAAGGTATAAGCATCACCCACCTCAAAATCCGTGGAGAGGAGTATACGGGCGTCGTAGGTGCAGCAACGGCTCAGCAAGGCACGCAGGCGGACGGCAGTGTTCAGCAGCTGGCCGGCAGTGCTGTCTTCGGGATGAAGACATACTTGTTCGGCCGACAATATGGCTTTTTGCAGGTCGGACCGATAGAGCAGCGGCGCTACGGTATGGGCAGCTTCGGGACGGCTGTCGCTGATGGCGTTCTGCAACTCCCGGAGGCAATAGCTCCGATAGGAATCTTCAAAAGAGCCGTCGGCCTCGATGATTTGCCATTCCGCCAGGTTGTCGGCTTCTTTGTCGTAGAAGACACTGATGTAAGTGTCGTTGTCCTTACCCGTGTCGCATCCCAGGTGCTGTGCCGGAGATTTTGCGTTGCTGATCCGGCCGGTGATGCCCGGTGATAGACGCCACAGATAGACATTCTGTGTGCCTTTCCCGCTTTGGTAGACAACATTGTAGTTGTTGGTCGTGCTGGCGGACAGGTATTTCCCGCTGCTTTTCTGCTTCAGGTAGTGAAAGCCTGCTGCGTTTGCACTTTCCGCCGTGAACACATAGCTGTCGCTGTTGCTTTGCGTGCCGGGGCGCGACAAACCCGGTGTGGACCCGTCGGCTTTTACGCCGAGCAGGCGACCGTAGTGAGGGTGATAAAGATAGTATGCGTTTCCGCTGCGGATACGGTAAATGTTGGTCGGTGACGCCCAAAGACGGCCCAGACAAAGAAACCCCGCAAGGAGGATACCTACGAAATAGTTTTTCATATATTTGTTGGAATGTTGATGTTAATGTGTGCAAAAATAGGCATTTATTTTGTTTTGTTATCTTCATGACAATGATTTTTAGGGGGAGTTCTATAAAAAATGTGTGCGCACACTGCCGGAGGAAAGCCGGTATAAGGAAAAACGTTCGGGAAGGTGAGGATTCATATAAACTTTGCCGATAATTTGTCCTGCTCACCGAAAAATAGTATTTTTACCTCGGAAACATGATTTTTTATAGAAAACAGCCTTTTCCTCTTTCGGACAGAGGGGAAAAAGTCAGTTCGGCCA
>CAJUDC010000153.1 GCA_910584955.1 uncultured Paraprevotella sp.
GAAAAGGTCAGGGCAAAAGAAAATGCTTATCAAGATTTCAAACCTCTTTGAAGAATTAATATCACATCCCACCACCGGAACAGGACAAGTAGAACAGCTCAAAGGGAACTTATCGGGATTATGGAGCAGACGTATAGACAAAGCCAACAGATTGATTTATGCAATTAAGGAATATGAGGTAATTGTCTCTGTCATTTCCCTTAAAGGGCACTACAAAGACAAATAGTTTTATGGTCATACGAGAAACAACCCTTCAACGCCACAAACAAATATGTTCTCCATCCTGATTCCCACCTACAACTACGTATGCACCCGCCTGGTACAGGAACTGGCCCGTCAGGGCGAAGCGCTACAGACGGAGACGGACGGACATTTCCGGTACGAGATTATCGTAGGAGACGACGGTTCGACCGATAAGGCCAGCATACAGGCCAACCGTACCGTCAACACCCTTTCCCACTGCCACTACTGGATGGCGGAGAAAAACATGGGGCGCGCCGCCATACGCAACCGACTGGCCGAGATGGCCACACAACCTTACCTTATATATATAGACAGCGACGCCGAAACGGTTGACGGTGATTTTCTGAAACGTTATCGGGCCGCTGCTACACAGGCACAGGTGGTAGTGGGCGGTGTGCGCAACGTAGACCGACTGCCCTCACCGTCGGTGAGCCTGCGTTTCCGCTACGAGGCCGCCGCCGACCGCAAGCGCCATGCCGTACAACGGGCACAGGCGCCGTATCTGCAATTCAGCGCCTTCAATTTTCTGATAGAGCGCGAACAAATGTTGCGCATCGGCTTCAACGAACAATGCCGGCATTACGGTTATGAGGACGCTTACCTGGGTATGGAACTGGCACGCAAGCAAATCTCGATCCTGCATATCGAAAACCCGCTGATACATCTGGGACTGGACAGCAACGAAACGTTTCTGCACAAAAGCGAAACGGCCCTGCGCACCCTGCGCAGTCTGGACGAGGCCATGCGTGGCCATGCCGCCGTGTCGCGCCTGTCCGACCGTATGAATCAGTTGCATCTCCGGTCCGCCGTGTGCCTGTTTCACCGGCTATTCGGAAGAGCCATACGTCGTAACCTGCTCGGCCCCCGCCCCAGCCTGTTTCTGTTCGCCCTGTACAAATTGGGATACTACACCTCGCTCCCCGATGAATGACAGCCGGCAACACAGCTATATAAACGAAAAGAGGACGTGTCCTCTCGACACATCCTCTTTCAGTTTTCAATAGGTATTAGTTTTTTTAAGGTAAAAAGATTGTTTTCAGAATAACGATTGCAAATATCCGGCTTTTTGAGCAACGAAGCAAATCTTTTTATATGTTATAAAGCATAAATAACGTTATTACATCTTCTTTTTTACTTGAAAACAAAAATTCACGCTCATTTCGCCCTGTGGGCATACGGAATAAAAGAAAAAAGTTTCGTACTTTTGTAACCCATAATGCAAAAACAAAAAGAATCATGACCACAACAGCAGCATCGGAGGCACCCGAAAAAAAGAGCCTCAACTTCGTGGAGGAGATCGTTGAAAACGATTTGAAAAACGGTAAGAACGGCGGACGGATACAAACCCGATTCCCGCCCGAGCCCAACGGTTATCTGCATATCGGACACGCCAAAGCCATCTGCATGGATTTCGGCATTGCCCAGCGTTATGGCGGCGTATGCAACCTGCGTCTGGATGACACCAACCCGGTGAAAGAAGACACTGAATACGTAGACGCCATCAAGGAGGACATACAATGGCTGGGATTCCAATGGGGAAATATTTATCATGCTTCGGACTATTTTCAACAACTCTGGGACTTCGCCGTGCGATTGATTAAGGAAGGAAAAGCCTACATCGACGAGCAGACCAGCGAACAGATAGCCGCCCAAAAAGGCACTCCCACACAAGCGGGCACAAACAGCCCTTTCCGCGATCGACCGGTAGAAGAGAACCTGGCCCTGTTCGAGAAGATGAACAGCGGAGAGGCCGAGGAAGGCTCGATGGTGCTGCGTGCCAAACTGGATATGGCCAGCCCCAACATGCACTTCCGCGACCCGATCATGTACCGCATCATCAACAAGGAGCACCACCGCACCGGCGATAAATGGAAAGCCTATCCGATGTACGATTTCGCACACGGACAAAGCGATTACTTCGAAGGGGTGACGCACTCTATCTGTACGTTGGAATTCGTACCGCACCGTCCGCTCTACGATCATTTTATCGACGAGCTGAAAGAAGGTAAGGAGCTGGACGACAACCGCCCGCAACAGATTGAATTCAACCGGTTGAACCTGACCTATACCGTAATGAGCAAACGCAAGTTACTGGCACTGGTGAAAGAGGGACTGGTAAACGGATGGGACGACCCGCGTATGCCGACCTTATGCGGATACCGGCGACGCGGCTATTCGCCCGAATCCATCCGGCGCTTCATCGATATGATCGGTTACACGAAGTTCGACGCATTGAACGATTTCGCCATGCTGGAGGCTGCCGTACGCGAGGACCTGAATGCACGGGCCACACGTGTGTCTGCCGTTCTGCACCCGGTGAAACTCATCGTAACCAACTATCCCGAAGGGCAGGTGGAAGAGATGGAAGCCGTGAACAACCCGGAGAATCCGGCCGAAGGCACACATACCATCGAATTCAGCCGCGAACTGTGGATCGAAGCCGATGACTTTATGGAGAACGCTCCGAAAAAGTATTTCCGTCTGACGCCGGGCAACGAAGTGCGCCTGAAAAACGCGTACATCGTGAAGTGCACGGGATGCAAAAAAGACGAGAACGGACAGGTAACGGAAGTATATTGCGAATACGACCCGGAAAGCCGCAGCGGAATGCCGGGTGCCGACCGTCGGGTGAAAGGCACGCTCCACTGGTTGAGCTGCGGTCACTGTCTGCCGGCCGAAGTACGCCTGTACGACCGCCTGTTCAGCGTAGAAAATCCGTCGGTCGACGAGCGCGACTTCCGCGAATTGCTGAATCCCGATTCACTGACCGTGCTTACGAACTGCTACGTAGAGAAGTTCCTCGCAACGCGTAAACCGCTCGATTACCTGCAATTCCAACGTATCGGCTACTTTACGATGGACAAAGACAGCACACCCGAACATCTTGTGTTCAACCGCACGGTGGGACTGAAAGATGCCTGGGCCAAGAAAAAAAGCTAAACCGACTTTATGAGAGAAGAAGACCTCTCCTACTTCGAAGAAGACGAGTTCAAGGCGAGTCTGGCTCGCTACGAAGACATGCTCAACGGCGGTCCGTCGGCTTATCTGGATGCAGATGAGCTGACGGACATTGCCGAATATTATATGGTGAACAACCGGGAAGCGGAAGCGCACGAATGTATCGAATATGCCTTGAAGCTGCACCCCGGCGATGTGGACCCGTTGATATTCAAAGCCCGGCAGGAAATGTTCAAAGGCAATCTGAACGAAGCGCGCATATTGCGTAACCGCATTATCGACCAGACGGATCGGGAAGTGTACTTCCTCAACGCCGAGTTGATGATACGGGAACAACAGGCGGAAGAGGCTTCCGATTACTTGTGGCAGCTGGCCGAGACAACACAGGAAGAGCAAGCGCTTTTCATATACGACAGCGCCTGCATCTTTTTGGACTACGCTTACTATGACATCGCACAAAAATGGTGGACATGGATGCAACGCCTCAGTCCCGGATTCAAAGCATCATTACTGGGCGCCGAGATATTCAATGCTTCGGAATGCTACAAAGAGGCTATCCCCTTGTTGGACGATGCACTGGATAAAGATCCGTATTCAACCAAGGCATGGAATATGATGGCGGAAGCGCAGTGCATGGAAGGCAATTTTTACGAAGCCATTGAAGCGGCGGATTTCGCATTGGCCATAGACGAGCACAACGCCTTGGCACTCCTGCTGAAGGCCAACAGCCGTTTTCATCAGAAACATTACGAAGAGGCACACGCACTCTACCAGCAGTATCAGGAAAAGCATCCGTCCAACGAATTGCCGTACCTCTTCGATGGCATCTGCCTGAACCGGATGGACCGAACGGAAGAAGCCGCAAAGCAATTGCAGAAAGCGGAGAAAGAGGCACAGGGCATCTCCCCCGAACAGACACGCATCTACCTGGAACAGGCTTTCGTACAAAGCAAACTGCACCATCCCGACAAAGCCATTGCGTACCTGGAGAAGGCGTGCGAGGAAGACGGTGAAGACCTGGAATATAACCTCCTGAAAGGATGTATTCTTCTGGAGAACGATATGGAAGAGAAAGCACAAGACGCTTTCCACACGGCAATAGAAGAAAGCCGTCATCCGGAACAGACGAAATACGCCATTGCAGCCGCTTTCTGCGAGAACGAGCAGTACGAAAAAGCCATTTCCTTGTTTCTGGAAGTAATGAACGGAGACGACACCGAACTGGCGCCTCAGTGCTTCTCATACCTGGCCTACTGCTATTTAAGAACAGACGATTATGATAATTATCTGCACTTCCTCAAACGGGCCGGATCGGAAGACAGAGAAAACGCACAAGTGATCTTCGGCCCTTACTATCCCGGTGTGGATCCCGAAGAATATTATTTATATGCCTACAAACAAGTAAACGGCCGCTTCCCGAAAGACACCGACAGTGCTTCGTAAAAGAAACGACCGTTCCCATCTGTTCTTTTTCTGCCTAACTGCGACTTACCTGCAAACCGCTCCTACTGAGTGCCATATCTACAAAACGGGCACATCCGTTCGGACGGTTCTGCTGCAGAACGGCCTTAATACGGGCAGCCGCCACCGGGTCCTTGGCCACCATATACAAATAACCGCCGCCACCAGCACCAGGC
>CAJUDC010000154.1 GCA_910584955.1 uncultured Paraprevotella sp.
CATTATCCGGCCGGAAAGCATAAGAAGGGAGAAATGCGCCCCATTTACGATTGGGAAACGAATAATTATCGCGGGGAGATAGAAGAGGCGGCCGAAACCTACAATGTCATCGGCAATATGAACGAGCACCAGCTCACTGTGGTGGAGACTACCTTCGGAGGGCGTGAGGAACTGGTGGATACCACCGGTCTGCTCGACTACGGCAGTCTGATCTATATCGCTCTGCAACGTTCCCGCACGGCGCGCGAGGCGATCGGAGTGATAACGGACCTGGTGAAAAAATACGGCTATGCCAGCGAGGGAGAAAGCTTTACCCTGGCCGATAAGAACGAAGCCTGGATTATGGAGATGATAGGAAAAGGATCCGAAGAGAAAGGCGCCGTATGGGTGGCTGTCCGGGTGCCGGACAATTGCGTATCGGCTCATGCCAATCACAGCCGTATCCGTCGATTCCCCTTGAAAGACAAGGAAAACTGCCTGTACTCTCCCGACGTGATTTCTTTTGCCCGTAAAAAGGGTTACTTTAAAGGTAAGGATGCTGATTTTTCATTTTCAGAGGCTTATGCTCCGGCTGATTTCAGCGCGTTGCGCTTCTGCGAGGCTCGTGTGTGGAGCTTCTTCAATCGCTGTAGCCGGGGAGGCATGGAAAAGTACCTGCCGTATGCTTCGGGTGCGGACGTAAAGGCCGAGCCGATGCCGTTGTGCATTGTGCCCGCTTTCAAGTTGAGTGTGCAGGACGTGAAAAACATGATGCGCGACCATTACGAGGGAACTCCCTTTGCATTGGACAACGACCTGGGGCAGGGGCCTTATGAGGCGCCGTACCGGCCTACGCCGTTGACGTGGGAGGCAGACGGGAAAACGTATTTCAACGAGCGTCCCATCTCCACCCAGCAGACCGCCTTTACGCTGGTGGCGCAGATGCGTTCCTGGTTGCCCGATTATGTGGGCGGGGTGCTGTGGTTCGGTTGCGACGACTCCAATATGATTGCTTATACGCCGGTATATTGTTGCACCGACCGTGTGCCGGAATGTTATTCCAACAAGTTGGCCGATGCCTTTACATTCTCGTTTAAGAATGCCTTCTGGGTGTGTAACTGGGTGAGCAATATGGTGTATCCCCGCTATAGTCAGCTGTTTGACGAGCTGCGGACGGTGCGCGACGGTCTGGAGCACGATTACAACGGTTTGCAGGGAAAAGTAGAACAGGAAGCGCAGGCGCTGGCGGTCGATGCCGGAAAAGGCGAAGCGGAGGCCCGCAGGCACCTGACAGCTTATACCAGCCGTGCGGCACAGGGGATGTTGGACCGCTGGATGGAATTGGCCAAATACCTGATCGTAAAGTACAACGATCAGGCTGTGAAGCGAGAGACGGACGGACGTTTCGAACGGACGCCCGGCGGATATGCCAAGCCTGTGGTGCGTCCCGGTTTCCCGGAAAAATACCGCCGTCAGGTTGCGGAACAGACCGGTGACCGCTATCGGGTGCCGGAAAAAGAATAAAATCCCTTTTTAAGGGGATGCTAGATGGCTGTGTGAAGGAGTGGTGAAGGGGTTGTGAAGGCCCTCGGACATCCCCTTTCACGCTGCGAGCCGCATAAACAGAGGGATTCCGGGTTGTGTGAACCCGTGAATCCCTTTTTCTGCAAACTCCGGGAGGGGAGTGGATAACGCTCTTTTTCGTTGTTGAAGATGTTATTTAGAGGTTTTTCGAGAAAGGGAGAATATATGTTTAAAACGGGATGCTCATCTGGATTTTACGCGGTGGGCGGAACCTTAAAACGTGGCGGGCAGGAGAATAAAATATCCTGCTCGCCACGTTTTTCATGTATTGGGTGCTTACATCCTTTCCTATGGTGATGTTGCGGGCGGTGTTGAGATTCGCGTCGGTAATATAATCGCAGTGTGTACACCGGAACGATTTACCGTTTTTATAAGGCCTCGCATTTGCCCCCCCCTAAATCTTCAGTTTAGGGAATGAAAAATGCGGGGTAACGCAGCTATCCTTGGTTCTCGATGTACTTTCTGATGGTCTCCTGACTGACATTTCCGACTGATGATACAAAGTAACCATCTGTCCAAAATGTGTTTTCCCTGTAAAATATATGTCTAAGGTAATTCTTATGCCTTTTCCAGATGACCGTTGTAGACATTTGCTTTAGTCTTCTTACAATTTGTAGCGGAGAGAGTTTGGGCTCGCTACAAATCATCATGTGGATATGGTCTTTGTCAGTTTCCATGATTTCAATATCGAAGTCTGACAGGTCTGATATGTTCTGCATGATTTGCTTCATGTCATACTCTACCGCTCCAATGAGTAGTTTCTTTCTGTATTTGCATACAAGTATCACGTGATACTTGATGAGGAATTTCGAGTGATTCTTTGAAATGTGTTCTTTCTGTATCATTGTTTCGTTTTAAATCGTTACATTTGTCGTATGTTACGTGCCTACAAATATAGAATATATCCGACAGAAGAGCAGAAGGTCTTGTTCGCAAAGACTTTCGGCTGTTGTCGCTTTGTCTATAACTGGGCGTTGAATATGAAAATCACGGCATACAAGGAACGCAAGGAAACGCTCGGCAACGTATATCTGACCAATCTGATGAAGAGCGAATTGAAAGCGGAGCACGAATGGCTTTCGGAAGTCAACTCCCAGTCCTTGCAGAGTGCCTTGCGCAATCTCGATACCGCCTACACCAACTTTTTCCGTAACACCAAGGCGGTCGGTTTTCCACGCTTCAAGTCCCGTAAGGACAGGCAGAGTTTCCTTTGTCCGCAGCATTGCCGTGTGGATTTTGAAAAAGCGACCCTCACCATCCCCAAGGCAAAGGATATTCCTGCCGTGCTTCATCGCAGGTTCAAAGGCACGGTAAAGACCGTTACCGTCAGCCTGACCCCATCGGGCAGATACTTTGCCTCTGTCCTTGTGGACACTGACATGCAAGAACCGCCGACATCCGCTCCACATCCCGAAGCGTCCCTAGGTATAGACCTTGGCATCAAGTCGCTTGCGGTATGTTCTGACGGACGCAGGTTCGGGAATCCGAAGAACCTGCAGAAAGGACTGGAACGGCTTGCCATGCTGCAACGCAGGCTCAGCCGCAAACAGAGAGGTTCCGCAAACCGTAACAAGGCTCGGATCAAGGTGGCCCGATTGCAGGAGTATATTGCCAATCAGCGCAAAGACAACCTTCACAAAATCACCCATGCACTCACGCACGACAGTCAAGTGCGCACCATCTGCATGGAGGATTTGAATGTGAAAGGAATGACGCGCAACCATCACCTGGCACAAGCCGTAGAGGACGCTTCTTTGGGGATGTTCCTCACGCAGCTTGCATACAAGTGCAGGTGGTATGGTGTGAACCTCATCAAGATAGACCGCTTTGCTCCAAGTTCAAAGAAATGTGGCAACTGCGGTTACATATACAAAGGATTAAAACTTAGCGAGCGCAGTTGGACTTGCCCTGAATGCGGCACCCGTCATGACAGGGACCTCAATGCCGCCCGCAACATCAAGGAATTTGGCTTGAAAGCCCTACCCACGGAACGTGGGAAAGTCAAGCCTGTGGACTGTCCTCTTGTGGATGAACGACCTCGTGTCCTAAAAAGCAATGGCAGGAAGAAGCAGGAAAAGAGAGAAGGTATTGGTATCTTCGAAGCCGATAAATCTTTAGTTTAGCGGTAGTTCACTCTCTTTTCTTTTACGTAACTCATTGAAAAAAAATATATAGAATAAAGAGTGCGCAACGGATGCGCGATGTCCGAAAAGAGTGTGCAAGGAGTGCGGATAACAAAAGATGATAGCATACAAATATAAACTGTATAGGACCAAACGGACGAGGCATTTGGACGCGATGCTCCGTGAGGCATCTTTTGTATGGAATCATGCGCTCGCATTGCAGAAAAGATACTATTCGCTCTTTGGCGGGTATATATCGAAGAATGCGATACAAAAGCACTATGCAAAACGGATAAGACGCACCCTGCTTCATTCGCAGGCAACGCAGGAATTTCTTGAACGTCTCGACACGGCATATCAGCGGTTCTTCAAGAAACTGACGAAACGACCGCCCAAATTCAGGAAAGCGATTAACTTTTGTTCAATAGTCTACAAGCAAGGAGGCTTTTCTTTGAATGGGAACACTCTGACCGTTAATACAATCAAGAAACGTTTTAAGTTCTCTTATTCCCGGCCTTATGAGGGCATGATAAAATATGTTGTCGGATTCGGCGAAGATGACGACTCGAACTTCTGCAACAGTCCCCGACAGATGTACGATGACATCCGCGAGGAAATAAAGGTTCTTGCCTGTTTCTGTGTTCACTTAAACACCTGTTTCATGGGACGTCCAATCCAAGCTTGCGGTTGCTTCAGTCCGAATACATAAGCGATAGTGGATGCCACATCAAACTGCATCATACATTCCCGGAATTCACCTCCCCGGCGTACTCCTTTTCCGGCGATGACAAAAGGTGTTTCCATCTCTTTCAGGCTTTTGCCCCCGTGGCCGGTATGAATGCCTCCATGATCGGATGTTATGACGAATATTGTACGATCATACATACCGGCTTTCTTTGTAGCTTCTATGATCCGTGCCACATAGTCATCCATCTGTTTTAATGTTTGGTAATAGGCCGGGGTGTCGTGGCCCGTCGCATGACCGGTATGGTCTAACTGATCGAAACATACGGCCAAAAATGTCGGTTTTTTGTCTGACGACAGGAAGTCGTTCACGGAATGGTTTCCTGTCAGGT
>CAJUDC010000155.1 GCA_910584955.1 uncultured Paraprevotella sp.
TGTCTGTCCGAAAATCATGAGTGTCAGCAGGGCAAAAGCCGTATCCACCGGTATCTCTTGTGCACCGACCGGTCCGGCCCACAACACGACTGCCACATATACTCCTGAAAACACTTTCATCCCGACCATAAATAATAAAAAAAAAAGAATCCGGCTGCAAAGATAGCGGTTCAACAGGAAAAGCCCCTTCTTTCACGCCCGAAAAACAATCTGCCCGAGATGCAAACATAAAATCAAGGCAGGGTTTGCAAAGATCAAACCTTGATCGCTACAAACCCTGCCTTGGTGTGTACAAACTATAACTTAGTGTTCATTTTCCCTGCCGTCAGCCGGATATTTACAGTCCGAAAGGCATCGTTTTCCACCTCGGATCGCAATGTCGGCATTCAAGCCAGCTGTCCTTCCAGCCAGGCATCAATCAGCCGGCGGGCCAGCGACACCTTTCCGGGTATGGGAGGCAAATGGTTTTTGTCGTACCAACCGCCGGCCCCCAGCTCTTCGCGCTGCAAACAGATCTCTCCGCCGTCATAGTCGGCTACAAACCCTGTCATCAGTCCGCAGGGATACGGCCAAGGCTGACTGGCCACATAACGGATGTTCGTCACGCGGATACGCGTCTCTTCCCATACTTCGCGCCGCACGCATTCCTCAAGGGATTCTCCCGTTTCCACAAAACCGGCAACCAGCCCGTAATAGTCTCCGCGAAAGTTATTGGCATGCACCAGCAGTATTTCGTCCTTCCGGCGCACCAGGACTATAATGGCCGTAGCCAGTTGAGGCCACACTTCCTTGCCGCAGTTCGTGCAGCGTTTACTGATGTGCGTATGCAACCTCATCGGTGCTCCGCATACTCCGCAGAACCGGGTATTACCGTCCCAATAAAGCAATTCGGCCCCTTTGCCGGCGTGTGCATACAGAGCCGGCGAAAGCACCCCGAAACACGCACGCAGCCCTTTCATCTCGAAACGGGGAATCCCCGTCACCGGGGCATCTATACGGACGGCCCTGGAGGCATGTCCGTCCAGATCCGGCAAAACCAGTTGCGTGTGCCAGGCAGCCAGCGGAACCGGCGGCTCCGCCTGCAACGGAATCCCGTATCCGTCGGGAGTACGTTCCAGCAGAAGCTCGTCCTTACAGAACACAAACCAATACATGGCGTGCGACAGACTGTTTTCTGTATTCATCCTATGATGTAACCGCAATATCATACAAAAGTTCCCTTTTCCGCCACATGCCGTATACAGGCAGGCCGTAAAAGGGAACTTCTTATTAATTATCGTGCGAAGCCACTATAATCCCAGTGATTTCTTAACGCCTTCCACTTTCTCCATAGCGGCGTTGCGGGCAGCAGGATAGCACTTCGGGCATCCCATCTCACCGCCGGCTTCCACATAGAACTTGATCTTAGGCTCGGTTCCCGACGGGCGTACGCTGACTTTGGTGCCGTCCGCCGTATACCACTGCAATACGTTGGAAGATTCCGGCTGGTCTATATCCGTCTGATTCCCTTCGGCATCCACCGCTTTCAACGTCTGATAGTCCTTGGTCAGTACAACCGGTGAACCGGCAAGTTCTTTCGGAGGATCGGTGCGGAAGTTCTGCATCATCGCCTTGATCTCATCAGCTCCGCTCTTGCCGGGCTTCACTACATTGATCGTATGGTTCAGGGAGAAACCGTACTCCAGATAGATATCCATCAACACGTCGAAGAGCGTCTTGCCCTGATCCTTGGCCCAGGCGCAGATCTCTGCCAGCAGGGAACATGCCGAAACGGCATCCTTGTCGCGCACAAAGTCCTGTGCAAGGAATCCGTACGACTCCTCGCCGCCACCGATGTATTGCTTAATCCCTTCGTTCAGGCGGATCTGGCGGGCAATCCATTTGAATCCCGTATAGCAATCGTACATTTCCACCTTGTTTTTATCGGCAATGGCTTTGATCAGTTCTGTGGTCACAATGGTTTTCACGATGAACTCGTTGCCTTTCATCTTACCGGTAGCAATACGGTTTTTAATGATGTAATACAGGAAGATCATACACGTCTGATTGCCGTCCACCAGCACCCACTCTCCGTCGCTGTTCTTGCAGGCCATACCCACACGGTCGGCATCGGGATCGGAAGCCATGACAATATCGGCGTCGATTTTCTTGGCCAGATCAATCGCCATAGTCAGCGCTTCGGCATTCTCCGGGTTCGGAGAAATAACGGTCGGGAAATTGCCGTCTTTAACCATCTGCTCCGGCACGGTATTGACATTCTCGAAGCCCCATAATTTCAGCGACTGCGGGATAAGCATCATGCCCGTACCGTGGATAGGCGTATAGACTATCTTCATGTCTTTTTGGCGGCGGATAACTTCGGGATCTATCGAGATGGTTTTTATCTTGTCCAGATAAATCTTGTCGATCTCTTCACCGATAATCTGAATCAGCGGGTTGGCCGCATCTATCCGGGTGGACAATCCCTTGATCGTTTCGGCCGTCACCTTATTCACTTCGTCGATGATACCTTTGTCGTGCGGTGCCAGTACCTGCGCGCCGTCGTCCCAGTAGGCCTTGTAACCGTTGTATTCCTTGGGGTTGTGCGATGCCGTCAGAATGATACCGCTCTGGCATCCCAGATGACGGATGGCAAACGACATTTCGGGCGTAGGACGCATATCGTCGAACAAATATACCTTGATGCCATTGGCAGCGAATATATTGGCAGAAACTTCTGCGAACAGGCGGCTGTTGTTGCGGCAATCATGCCCCACTACAACGGATATCTGGTCCCTGTCCTTAAAGTTCTTGTTCAAATAATTGGATAGTCCTTGAGTGGCGGCCCCCACCGTGTAGATGTTCATACGGTTGGTTCCCACACCCATTATACCGCGAAGTCCGCCCGTACCGAATTCCAGGCTTTTGTAAAAGCCTTCTATCAGGTCGGTTTTGTCTGCATTCTCCAGCATGCGGCGCACTTCGGCCTGAGTATCCACATCGTATACCGAGGAAGAAAGCCATTCCTGCGCCTTTGCTTCACAAGATTTAATTAATTCATTATCCATCATATTCTCTATTTAAATGAAATATATTTCACATAATTGTCCGTTACAAAGATACGGATAAAAAACGACAGATAAAGAAAAAACAAACGACAATATTACATTAATTACGAATTATTACCGGATGTTTTTCCAAGATAATGCCTGCTGGATGTTCTTCCCGACAGGAAAAAACATCCGACACTATATCACTCCGATAATGGCTGCTATACGCACGGCTTCGGTGGTATTGGCAGTCTGCAATTTTTGAATGATATTCTGCCGGTGCCGATAGACGGTATACAAGGCGATACGGAGTTCGGCCGCAATTTCCTTGCTCCCTTTGCCCCGGGCTATCAGTCTGAGAATCTCCAGTTCTCTTTGGGTCAATCCTTTCGTGTCATACGTACGGGACAGACTGTCCAACACGACCTCACCGGTCTGGTTGTTCACAATCTTTCCGTCGAAGCCCTTCCGACCGGTCTCTTCCGCCACCGGAGTATAAAAACAAAGAGCCAGCCACACGCTCCCGTTTGCATGATTACCCACATAGCAGGTACGGTGAATCACCAGCCGGTAATTGCCTTGTGCATCCTTAATCCGTAAGCGGCACCAGGTATTGAAGTTCCGGCGCAAATGAACCGGGACGCCTTTCTGATAATTAAAATAGTTCAGTTCCAGCAGATGTCTTTCCTTCAGGTCTTCGGGATGGATTCTGGAAAAAAGATGATCTTCGAAGGCCGATTCGAAAGTCGTTCCCGACCAAGGGATACCCAAACGGGCGCCGGCGGTTCCGGCATACGTATAACAAGTGTGGGTGCGAAAATCGGAAAGAATAAGAATGCCCGCATCTATCTTTGCACAAGCTTCCGCATACTGTTTATATTGTTCCAACAAAACATTTTCGGCTTCCTGCGGACCAAAAGACTGCCGGGTAAGCGTAGACACCAGTTTCTCGATCGTATGCTCCATTCCGTTTCCGGTAAAAATCCGATGGCAAAGATACGGATTTTGTTCTATAAACCGGCTCCCCGGTACCTGCAAATGGCTAGAATTAAGTATTGCATAAACGAAAAAAAAGATCGAATTTTGCACCGGTTCCCGTTAACATGAAACTAATAATTGAAAAATATATGAAACATTTGCCTGCATATACGAGTATCAAACCCCGATATGAGATCTTGGACGGACTGCGCGGTGTAGCCGCTTTAATGGTTGTGTGCTTTCACATCGCAGAATGCTATTCCATGAATCCGGTAGACAAACTGCTGAACCACGGTTATCTGGCAGTAGACTTTTTCTTTGTTCTCTCTGGCTTCGTCATCGGCTATGCGTATGACGACCGCTGGACAAACGGACATCTATCGATAAAAGGCTTCGTCAAACGACGGCTGATCCGCCTGCAACCCTTGGTGTTTTTAGGCATGCTGCTCGGTTTTGCCACGTTCTATTTCAGCGATTGCCCTTCCTATTACAAGGTGTCCGATACCGCCGTTTGGATGCTGTTGGGTTCCACGGTGCTAAGCGCTTTCCTTATCCCGCAACCCGCCTCCATGAATGTGCGGGGCACTGAGGAACTTTCTTCCGTGAACATTCCGGTGTGGTCGCTTATCTTCGAATACATCGGTAATCTGCTATATGCCCTTTTCATACGCCGCCTTTCTCTGAAAGGCCTGGGAATGACGGTCATACTCATGGCTGTTATCCTGATCGATT
>CAJUDC010000156.1 GCA_910584955.1 uncultured Paraprevotella sp.
TGTCGTACCTACTAATACCGGACGACCGGCCTGTACCATTTTCTCCACTTCCTCGATCACGGCCTTGTATTTCTCGCGCTGGGTACGATAGATACGGTCGTTCATATCGATACGTGCTATGGGACGGTTGGTAGGTATCTCCACCACATCGAGTTTGTAGATATCCCAGAACTCACCTGCTTCGGTCACTGCCGTACCGGTCATACCGGACAATTTGTGATACATACGGAAGTAGTTCTGAAGCGTAATTGTGGCAAATGTCTGCGTGGCCGCCTGTATCTTCACATGCTCTTTCGCCTCGACCGCCTGATGCAGACCGTCGCTCCAACGACGTCCGTCCATGATACGTCCGGTCTGTTCGTCCACAATCTTCACCTCGCCGTCGATCACCACGTATTCATCGTCGCGGTTGAACATCGTGTAGGCTTTCAACAGCTGCTGAATAGTATGCACGCGCTCGCTCTTAATGGCATATTCCGTATAGAGCCTGTCTTTGCGTTCCAGACGTTCTTCGTCGGAGAGCGACGTGTCGCCCTCGATGGCCGACATGGCCGAGGCAATATCGGGCAATACAAAGAGGTCGGGGTCGGACACGGACTTGGCCAGCCACTCGTTTCCTTTGTCGGTGAGATCTACGCTATTAAGCTTTTCGTCTACCACGAAATAGAGCGGCTCCACCGCCTCGGGCATACGCTTGTTGTTGTTCTCCATGTAGATCTCCTCGGTCTTCAGCATACCGGCCTTGATACCCGGCTCGGAAAGATACTTGATGAGGGGCTTGTTCTTGGGCAATGCCTTATGACTACGATACAACGCCAGGAAGCCTGCATCTACCTTTTCAGAGCGTTCGGTGGCAATAAGCTGCTTGGCCTCGGCCAGATACTGTGTAGCCAACTGGCGCTGCACACCTACCAGTTTCTCTATCAGCGGCTGGTACTCTTCGAACAACTGATCATCGCCCTTGGGCACAGGACCGGAAATAATCAACGGCGTACGGGCGTCGTCAATCAATACGGAGTCCACCTCGTCCACAATAGCATAATTATGGGCACGCTGCACGAGATCCTTCGGCTGTGTAGCCATATTATCACGCAAATAGTCGAAACCGAACTCATTGTTGGTTCCGAAAGTGATGTCGGCCAGATAGGCCTTCCGACGTGCATCCGAATTAGGCTGGTGCTTGTCGATGCAGTCCACACTAAGACCGTGGAACATATAAAGCGGGCCCATCCATTCCGAGTCGCGCTTGGCCAGATAATCGTTCACCGTCACCACATGCACACCGTTTCCGGTAAGGGCATTCAAGAATACGGGCAGCGTAGCCACCAGTGTCTTACCCTCACCCGTAGCCATCTCGGCAATCTTTCCCTGGTGCAACACCACACCGCCGAACAACTGTACGTCATAATGCACCATGTTCCAGCGCGTATCATTGCCTCCCGCCATCCAATGGTTATAATAAACGGCCTTCTCGCCCTCTATCGTCACAAAATCATGCGTTGCAGCAAGTTCACGGTCGAAATCCGTCGCCGTAACCACTACGGTTTCGTTATGGGCAAAGCGGTTGGCCGTTTCTTTCACAATGGAGAAAACCACGGGCATTACTTTGTTCAGAGATTGTTCATATACCTCCAGCACCTCTTTCTCCAGTTTGTCAATCTGATGAAAAATCGGTGCACGATCCTGCATCTCGGTTTCTTCGATTTTAGCTTTCAACTCGTCAATCCGTTTGCGGAGTTCCGAAGCCGATTCCTGCACAAACTTCTTTATTTCTTGTGTCTTGGCACGCAAGGCGTCGTTGTCCAGCGCCTGAATTTCAGGATAAGCCTTTTTCACTTCTTCTACCAAAGGCTGAATCAGTTTCTTGTCTTTGGTGTACTTGTTACCGAAAAGCTTAATCAATAATTTGTTTATATCCATATAGTGTTATTTTATTTGCATGAGGAAATCTTGTGCAATCGAGCACAAAGTTAATACAAAAAGACGGGCTGCCGACCTTTTCCCTGTAAAAAAATCTCAGAGGATTTAACGTAATCCGGTCAAGGGAGCCGCCGAACAGGCATTGGGCGCCCGGATACGCATGAATTGTGCCAATGTGGGAGCCACGCAATCTACCGTAACCGGCGTCTTAACGACCTCCGTCGGTATGTTGCATCCCAAAAAGAAAAGGGGGAATCCCATATAGGATTCTCTTATCAGTGTTTTCTCATTTAATTCCTCATGAACCAGATTCCATCCCGGAGCCACTTCAATCAGTATATCTCCCGAACATTTGGGGTTATATCCGTTTCGTATCCGGTTGATTCCCGGGGTCCAGGCACCCAATGTCAGACGCTGCGAAGTATATACATCCTTCACGCCGCTCATCTGCATCAGAAAATCCTGCGAGCGCCCCAGTACCTCGGTCAGATTCAGCTGTTTTTCTTCTATCAGCTTATGGTTCAGATACAACTGAGCGCCATACTTCGTCTCCACATACTGCCCTTGCCCGTACACGGCCATCAGGTACATATTCAATAAAGCCGCCGCCTTGTCCAGACTGAACGTGCCCGTAGGAATACGGTATTTGGAAAGATCCGACGTCTCCTGATCGGCATATCCGGTGGACGTAACGACAAACAAAACATTACCGGCACCGACTTTCTTTTCCAACGCATCCATCAACGCACCCAAATCGCGATCCAAACGCACATAAGTGTCTTGCAGTTCCATGGGAGAATCGGACAGAGTCTGATGGTCGTAATTCCCGGAATAATAGGTAATTCCGAGGAAGTCGGTCACCCCGTCCATTCCCAATGCCGTATGTTGCGCACAATGAAGAGCAAAGCGGTTCACCTCTTCGTTTACACAAGCACTCGCCTTGAATGCCCTGAATTTACGAGGACCGGAGAAAGAATGCTTGAAAGGCTGCTTCATACCTCCCGAGATGAAATAGTTGAAATTACCCACCAGATCATTCATCGGGGTCCAGGTAAGCGAAGATATACGTTTGCCCAAAGGCATGTATTGATCGTATGCCACCGCCCATTGGGGGTAATCTCCGTAATAAGAAGTACCGCACCACTGACCGGTCAGATCATTGATCCAAAAAGCCCCGTCGGCAGCATGACCGGCCGACAACACGGCGGCATCACGGAACGGAGCGATGGAATAAGCCAAAGCCCGCCCTTCCGTAGCCACTTTCAATTCGTCGACAATCGTAGATACCCCTAAAAAGCGCGGCGAACTGCTCTCTGTTGTCAAAAAACCTTTCCATGCCTCGTCGTCCACACAATATACCGGACGCAAAGTGCTACGGTTCATCCACATAGCACCTACAATACCATTGTTGTAGGGAGAAGTGCCCGAATACAGACAAGCCGAAGCCGAAGCTCTGTCAGGATGGCTGAAAGGATACTCCGCCTGTGTATACATCCGTGCCTCGCGAAGCAACCGTTTGAATCCTCTTTCTCCATAAAGCGGAGAAAAAGCTTCCAGATAGTCCGAACGCAATTGATCGATCAGAATGCCGACAACAAGCCGGGGAACAGCCGGCGAAGTCTGGGCTTCGGCCGAAGCCAAAGCCAAAACGGCCACCAATGAAGCTAGAAAACGAGTGTTTCTGATCGGATTCATCACAATGAATTTCTTTTATAAAACCATATATAGCTCAAAGAACGAACTAACAAAGTCAGTGCCAAAGGTACGATTATTACGCTGAACTTTTGCGGTATTACCGGAGAAAATAGTATAAAAAGCGTTAACGAGGGCGCATTTATATAATGATACCAGACCTTCTTTCTCGTCAAAGCTCCGTAAATCACTCTGGGAAGGAAACACAACGGAAGCGGATTAAGCACCCATAGCTGCCAGTTGGAGCCCACAGTGGGATGTTCCGAAAAACCGACCAGAAAGGCGATGATACATCCCGCCGCTCCCTGCGCCGTAAGCAACACTAAGTCAAGCCCCCACAACATACGGTTCCGCCGGATCTCCCACCCCGTAAGACCGATAATCAACAAGAATAGCAACCATACACAAAATGACGGTGACAAGAAATTATCGTCCTCCAAACATATTTTCCTTTGATGCACCACCGTTTTGCGTTCCAACACCAACGGACGGACCGTTCCTGTCGAATCGCGAATCACGGCCTTATCGGCATAATCCGACATAAAAAGCGGGGCAAACATTTCATCCCGCACGGAAATCAACGTATCCGCATCAGCACCCAGGCACAAATCATCGCCCAGTTGCGCCCAAGGATGCAAGCGCGTATAGCGATGGATAATCTGACGGTATGTTCTTTTGCCCGTATCCGACGGATATTCCACATGTCCCGATAAAGCATTCTCTATCTGGTCCCGTACACGGGTCGTACAATTATCATACAAGAAATTATAACGATAAGTCTTATTTTCCGGCTTGCAATTCTCTATCAAAGCCATCAGTAAAGTTTCTTTCTCCGCTGTTGTCAAATTCAAGACTTGCTGTATCACGGCCGATCCCCTGGCCTCGTATTCCATTCGGAAGTATTCAAACGGCACGGCCGCCACTTCGTAATCACATTCCCCCAACGCAAACTTCCAGGCAAACCCCGGCGTGTTGAAATTGAAGATTCCGTAATTAAACACAATATCCCAGCCCGCAGTGTAATTGGTACAGCGCAAAGCCGTATGGCCATACAACGCATAAACTT
>CAJUDC010000157.1:0-4023 GCA_910584955.1 uncultured Paraprevotella sp.
CCTTGTACGGAGAACCTGACTATCCGGATGGATTCGAGGTGCATGGTATCGATGTGTCCCACTATCAGGAAAACATCGATTGGGAAAAGTTGCGAAACGCCAACATCAAATCGGTGCCTCTTCGTTTTGTTTTTATCAAAGCTACGGAAGGAGTTTCTATCATCGATGAGAACTTCAATGAGAACTTTTACGAGGCAAAGCAAAATGACTTGATAAGAGGAGCTTATCATTTCTTTTCGCCCGATGTGGATGCCCGCCGGCAGGCCCGTTTCTTTTTGAAGCAGGTGCATTTGGAACCCGGCGATCTGCCTCCGGTGCTGGATGTGGAGAAGGTGGGAAACCTTTCGGATCACCAGCTAAAGAAAGCGGTTAAGACCTGGTTGGATGTGGTGGAGGCGAAATACGGTGTAAAGCCTATTATCTACACCGGTTACAAGTTCAAGTTGCACTATCTGAACGATCCTGTCTTTGATGATTATCCGTATTGGATCGCCCATTATTATGTGGAAAAACTGGCTTATAAAGGACGCTGGCATTTTTGGCAACACACGGATTGCGGCAAGGTGGACGGCATACGCGGGTATGTGGATTGTAACATCTTTAACGGTACGGTGGAAGAACTGATGAAGCTGACCCTTCAGGAACCGGCTTCTTCCGTGCTGCAATAGCGCCGGAAAGCCAGCATGGCCCAGCCTTCTTTTTCCCGTCGGACTTCGAGATGCAGCCCGTAAGGTCGGGCGGCCTCTACAATCTGTTCGATGTCTTGCGTATAGAACCCGCTGACGATCCATTGGGAAGACGGGTGCATGACAGAAGCAAAAGCCGGCAGGTCATGTAGCAGGATATTACGGTTTATATTCGCCAGGATGATGTCGAAAGGAGGACGTTTTTGCAACACGGCAGCATCCCCTTCTTCCACCTTCACTTGCCGGATGCCGTTCAGTGCCATATTTGCCAATGTGTTTCTTACGCTCCATTCATCTATGTCGTATGCAAAAACGTCGCGGGCTCCCCGCAAAGCGGCCAATATGGATAAGATACCCGTACCGCATCCCGCATCCAACACCCGTTTTCCGTCAAGGTCTGTCTCCAACAGATGCGCTATGATCATGCCGGTAGTCTGATGGCTGCCAGTCCCGAAGGCTTGTTGCGGTTGGATCAGGATGTCGTAAGGTACTTTCGGGTCTTTCGGATAACGTGTGTCGTGAATATAAACCTGCTTTCCGATATATAAAGGGGCGAATCCGTTTCTTTCCCATTCTTCGTTCCAGTTGCGGTCTTCCGTTTCTTTTACGGTATAGCGGATGTGCGTGTCCGGTAGAGGAAAGCCGGACAAGACCTCTTCCACCCGTTCTTCCCGGAACAGGGATTGCTGAACGTATCCTTTCACCCCTTCCGTGCCGGGTTCGAAAGTCTCAAAGTCTGCGTTCTCGGCCAATAAGGCGGATAATATGTCGCATATATCTTCCGTACAAGGGGATAGGGAAAAGTCAACTTCAAGGTATTTCATGGCGGAATCGTAAATTTGAAATGATAAATTGTGCAAAAATAACGAAAAATGGGGAATTTCCCTGCTTTCTTAGGGGATTTCCTTTGCAGGGTCTGCGGATTAGGATTAAATTTGTTGAAGATAAAAAATAACTATCATGCAGAAGACGATGAAAATAAGAATCCTGATTGCTTTTGGGGTGGCGCTGTTCCCGTATATGGGGCACGCCCAGGAGGATGATATGTATTTCATCCCGAAAAAGAAGACGGTGCAACACGAGAAGGTGGAAGAACCTTCCCCTGTTTATTTCGTCCCGAAAGAGCAGCGGCAACCGGAGCGGACTGTCGTGCGTGATGTAGACGAATACAACCGCCGGTACGGATATAGTGCTTATGGGGCGGTGAAGAACGACACGCTCTATCTGGACCCGGACAGCTACGACGGCAGCGAGACGGAAGAGGCTGTTGAGGAAGACGGGAACTGGGTGAACGGCTTTTCCGGTACGGATGAAGACTACACCTATGCCAAGCGCCTGTTGCGTTTCCGTTCACCTTCATTGGGCATTCCTGTGAGCAGTCCGTTGTACTGGGATCTCTGTTACGGTCCCGATGCCATTTATTGGAATGTATACGACGACGGAGCGTATGCCTATGTGTTCCCGAGTTACTGGAATTATCATTATTACTGGGGAAGGCCCTATTTTTCGTGGACCTACGGTTACGGCAGTTGGTCGTGGGGCTTCGGATGGGGGTGGCCTCATTACCACGGCTGGCATTCACCGTTCTATGACCCGTGGTATGGCGGCTGGCATCATCATCATCCCCATTGGGGATGGCGGCCCGGTTGGACAACGGTGTCCCGTTCGCATTCCTCCCGTCGTGAAGGAGCCTGGTTTGCTCCCCGGGGGCATCAGCCTGCTGCTCCGTCAGGTCGTAGACCGACGGTTCCTTCCACAGGCACGCGTCCTGTCGGTTCCGGTAACCGGGGTACCCGTATTACCCCGGGACGTTCCTCCGGTTCGTCGGTCAATACCCGTCCCAATACGGTGAACCGCCGTAACCGGGTTACGCAACCTTCCCGGAATGTGACCGTTCCTTCCCGTCGTACACAGCCGTCTGCCACTCGGCGGCAGCCTGCGGAACGGACATCGCAGCCCGTATCGCCTCAGCGCAGGAACACCGAAAGCAGTTTGGGAAGCGGCTCGCGCCATTCCGGTTTTTCGTCACCCGGCGGCGGGTTCGGAGGCGGCTCGCGTAGCAGTGGCGGAGCTACCCGTTCGGGCAGCGGAAGCAGAGGAGGGCGACGCTGAGAAGTCCGGCTTTTCCGCCAGGGAAAAAACAATAATGTATAATTCATAAAGAGATAAAGAAATGAACAAAAAATATATGTCAGCCCTCGTTTTGGGCGGTATGGCAGTGTCGCTTCAGGCGCAGGACACCTATTTGAACGAACGTCTTACGGGAACTTCCGATCTGATCGGTACGGCACGCTACGTGGGTATGGGGGGCGCAATGGGAGCCTTAGGGGCCGACATTTCGGTGATGTCCGCCAATCCCGCCGGTATCGGTATGTTCAGGAAAACCAATCTGGCAGGAACGGTCAGTCTGCTCACCCAGGCAGACCGGCAAAGCAGCGGGGAGAGCCTGACACGTTTCTCGTTCGATAATCTGGGCACGGTGATAAGCATTCCGTTGGGTACTACGCAGAACCTGCGTTTCATTAATTTCGGTTTCAACTACCAGAAAAAGGCTAACTACAATCATGTGTTGACCGCCCTAAACCCGAATACGAAAGGGTTGTCGCAAACCGATCAGATGGCCGACTTGAGCAATGCCTGGGCCTATGAGGACGAAGACGGCAATACGAACTTTCCCAGCGGACTGATCGGAAATGCTTTCAATGCCTGGCTTTTTGATCGGGACGAAGCCGGATATTTCGGTTATGGCGCCCAGTCGAATGCTTTTACCCGTGTGACGAGGGGATCTTTGCAAGGGTTTGACTTCAATATGTCGTTTAATGTAAGGGACCGTTTCTACTTTGGTGCCACGGTGGGCATAGACCGGGTGGATTATGAAAGCCATACCTTATATAATGAGGTGAACAACAGGCCGGATGAGAATGGTGTTACGATGCACGATGAAGGGTATAACCTGCATACCAGCCAGGACATAAGCGGCTATGGCTATAACGTGAAGTTCGGGACGATCATACGTCCGTTGGAGGATTCTCCCTTCCGGCTGGGGCTGACTATCGAGACCCCTACTTTTTATCACCTGGAATCTTCGGCCTACTATATGATCGATTCGCCTTTTGACGGTGACGGCAATTATACACCCGGCGTCTGGAATCAGTATCGCGACAACAGCGACAACTATCTGGAATATGAAGTGCGCACGCCTTGGAAATTCCGTCTGAGTGCCGGACACACGGTGAGCAACCTGCTGGCTTTGGGAGCCGAATACGAATATGCCGACTATTCCTTCACCCGTATGTCTTACCCCAATTACAACTGGTACGACGGTTATTGGGAGAGC
>CAJUDC010000157.1:4041-4659 GCA_910584955.1 uncultured Paraprevotella sp.
ATTGGGAAAAGACATCGGACAAGGACCACGAGATGAACCGTCTGACGGACCGTACGCTGCAGGGTGTTCATAGTCTGAAACTGGGTATGGAGGTGAGACTGACGGACAATATCAGCGCCCGGACCGGTTATAATTACTCTTCGAAGGTGTATAAGAAGAACGCCCGGCTGGATCAGAACATCGATTCGTATGCTATGGGAGTGGCAACGGGAACCGATTATATGAACACCGGCGATGTGAATATCTTTACTTTCGGACTGGGTTATCGCGGAAAGCATTTTTTTGCGGATGTGGCTTATAAATACCGTCATCAGCATGCCGATTTTTATGCTTTTGACGACTCATTCAGCAGCAAGGCCGATTTTGCGGAAACGGGGCTGGCCGGTGTGAAACTGGATCCTGTGGATGTCAATCTGGATCGTCATCAGGTATTTTTTACTTTGGGATATAAATTCTGACGGGAGGCCGTCGGGAGAGGCCGTTTCGCCGGCTCTCCGAAGGTTCTGCTACAGGGACTTGGGATGTGTATCCGACCGGAAATGTTTGCACGGATAAAACCGTGTAAACGGGGACTATAAGGATCGAAAAATGTGGCCTAGGCCGCGTTTTATCCTGGCC
>CAJUDC010000158.1 GCA_910584955.1 uncultured Paraprevotella sp.
CAGTTGTGCTTTCGCCGCCTCGGCGATTTTTTCGTTATAACAATACGAGATCAGCCGGCTGACATTGGAGAAAGTATAGGTGTTGTACGTTTCGTCAAACGATGTGATGTATGTAGTCCGGTTGTCGGACACTTTTTTCTGTTCAAAGAAGGTGTACATATCTTTTTTTCTCACCAATAATATTTTGGAAGGTATACCTAAGGAATATTCATTCTGGCTGTGGCCGTTATAGCGTGTCAATGTGATTTGTGCGCGGCTCACACTGTCACCTGCATGTTCGTTGTAGATGGCATCGACCGGCAGTGACAACTCCGTGCAAAGTCCGGCAGGAGTTTTCAGATAAGTGCATGCCGTTTCGTTCAACAGAGGTGTAAGGTCCTTATTTTCGAAACGGTTGTTTTGTATCACCTCGGGGGTGGCGGAGAAACGGCTCATACCGGCCAGTTCCTCTTTACCTTCTTTATAACGGAAATAAACGTTGAGCGTGCTCACGTCCATGTAGATCATGGTGCCGTTTCCGCCGGTCAGCTTGAAATAGAACCCGGGGCACACGTGGCGGATGAAGTTGAAGGAATTGGCAAAGTATTGCGGGTTCTCATAATACTTTTTCAGGATAAACGTGCCGTAGGCTTTCGGGAGCATCACCCGTATGTTGGGGTAGTAGCTGCTACTGCCCGATATGTTTTCGTCCACCGTGTAGTCGGCTGCAGCAAATACTTTGCGGGCGATAGGGCCTTTGTTGGGGGCCAGATAAGTGCTCAGGTCGGCATTGCTGTAATAAAGGGTGTCCTCTTTCACTACGTTTGCCGTATCCAACTCGTACACTTCCATCTTCATCGGGTTATTCTTGTCCCCGTAGTAACTCTCGTAATACAGGCGGATCTCCACGGAGTCGGCTTCAATTTCTCCCGCTGCGTTCTTCACCATATTTTCATAAGCCGGCAATTCGTAGTTTTCCAATGTACTGAATTGTGCCAGAAAATCAGCCTTGATTTCCAATCCCGTCTCGGGGTCCGTCACTTGTCCCAGATAGCATTTGGCATTGTTGCCTAATACGGAGTCCAGAGCCAACGAGCGTGTGTAGACGTTGAATACGGAAGAAGAGGAAGATATACCGTCCGTTCCCGGATAGATGCCCAGTGTTGAGGTATTGTCGTCACAGGCGGCAAAAGCGATTGCCCCCAGCAAAAGACCTGCGTATTTTGTCTTCATTGGTTTTGCTTAATAGAGATCGTTTTATTCTTCTTTATCTTTGCTCCATACCTGATCGTAGAAGTCTGCATAGGCGCTTGCATAGTCGTCGCCCTGATACTCCAGCACCGGTATGCCTTTTTCGCGGGCATAGTCAAGTACGTTGCGGTTGGCCCGTTCGGAGGAAGCGATGACACCGTCGGAGAATTTGGCGGCCAGTTTGTTCAGTTCTTCAAAGGTACATTCGGGGCTGAATTCGTCCAGTACGCTTTTGTCTGCCTCCCGGAACTGTATGCAATTACCGAAATTCGTTCCCATCGGCAATTGCAGTTCGTCGCCGAATACCGAATACACCACTTTGGCATCGCGGAAAGAAGGCTCGTCCTTATAGGCGGTCTTGATATACAGCGGCACTACCGCACTCATCCAGCCGTGGCAGTGGATCACATCCGGTGTCCAACGCAGTTTTTTCACGGTCTCCAACACGCCACGGGCGTAGAAGATGGCTCTTTCGCTGTTATCCTCATATTCCTTTCCGTTTTCGTCGGTGGCCATTTGGCGTTTCATAAAGTAATCGTCGTTGTCGATAAAGTACACTTGCATGCGTGCTGCTTGAATGGAGGCTACCTTAATGATAAGCGGATGATCTGTTTCGTCGATGATAAGATTCATTCCCGACAGGCGGATGACTTCGTGAAGCTGGTTACGCCGTTCGTTGATGTTGCCCCATTTAGGCATGAATGTTCTGATTTCGCGGCTTTTTTCCTGAATCGCCTGGGGCAGCTTTCTCCCCATTAAGGAAAGTTCCGATTCGGGAACATACGGCATAATCTCCTGCGTTATAAAAAGTATTTTCTTTGCCTTCATCGTGTTATCTTCATTTTAATATGCAAAGATAGTAAAAAAAATCGTGAAAGGGCCAAATTTGCATCTGCCGTTGGCCGGCTTTTACGTTAATTTGATATTTATTTCCTTATTTTTTTCTTTATGTGGTAATTTATATGTTATTTTGCACGTCTTTTTTAGGCAACAAGAACGTATATTCTAATTCTGTACGCATGAAAATAGTACATACGATTGAAGATTTGCAGCGGGCGCTTGAGACGCCGCGCAGGGAAGGTAAAAAGATAGGATTGGTTCCTACAATGGGAGCTTTGCATAACGGTCACGCTTCACTGGTGGAGCGTAGTGTGGCGGAAAATGAGGTGACGGTTGTCAGCATTTTCCTGAATCCGACTCAGTTCAATGACAAGAAAGATTTGGAGAAATATCCTCGGACGCTGGAGGCGGACTGTGCGTTGCTGGAGCAGAAGAATGCCACGCTGGTGTTTGCCCCGTCGGTAGCGGAAATATACCCCGAACCCGATACCCGTACGTTCAGCTATCCTCCTGTGGATACGGTGATGGAAGGGGCTTTCCGGCCGGGCCACTTCAACGGAGTGTGTCAGATAGTGAGCAAGCTGTTCGAGATGGTGAAGCCTCACCGTGCTTATTTCGGGGAAAAGGATTTTCAGCAGATAGCCGTGATCCGTGCTATGGTGAAAGATCTGAAGTTCGATTTGGAAATCGTGCCCTGTCCTGTGGTGCGCGAGGAGAGCGGGCTGGCCATGAGCAGCCGCAATACCTTGCTTTCGGAAGAGGAACGGGCGACGGCGGCCCATATTTCGCAGGTGCTGTTCCAAAGCCGCAATTTCGCAGCCGGGCATACGTTGGCCGAGACCCGTGAATTTGTCATCGACACTTTAAACTCCATTGTCGGTCTTGAAGTGCAATATTTCTCGATAGTGGACGGTTATACGTTGCAGGACATTGACAACTGGGAGGATGCCGATTTCGTGGTGGGATGTATTACCGTATATTGCGGTGCGACGCCTATTCGTCTGATTGATCATATCAAGTATAAAGGATAAAGGACATAATATAAAAAGACGGTTATGATGATACATGTGTTGAAATCAAAACTGCATTGTGTGCGGGTTACGGAAGCCAATCTGAATTACATGGGAAGCATCACCATTGATGAAGACTTGCTGGATGCGGCTAATATGATACCGGGTGAGAAAGTGCAGATTGTGGACAACAACAACGGTGAACGCTTTGAAACTTATATAATCAAAGGTGAGCGCGGTTCCGGTTGCATCTGCCTGAACGGTGCGGCGGCGCGTAAGGTGCAGGTGGGCGACATTTGCATTATTATTTCGTATGCAATGATGGATTTCGAGGAGGCCAAGACTTTTCAGCCGACTGTGGTTTTCCCCGATTCGCGTACGAACAGACTGGTTTCGGATGCGGGGAAATAGTGTCCTTACCTGCTTCCCTTTTTGAAGGGAGGAGCGTAGCGAAAAATCCTTTGGCAGAAGACAAACAAAAAAGGTCTACACCCTTTTCTGAAAAGGTGTAGACCTTTTCTGTTTTTGCTGTACACCTTTTTAAAAGAAGGTGTACAGCTTTTTTATTTCTCTCCGGCGGAACGGATAATAAAGAAGCCCATGCCAAATAAAAGGCATGGGCTTCCGGAAAAATAGGGAGGTTCGGCTTTATTCGAAAATAACGAGGTCGGTGCCTTCCATCACCGAATCGCCTGGTGCGACGCATGTCTGCGCCACACGACCGGCACGGTCGGAGGTGATGTTGTTTTCCATCTTCATGGCTTCCAGTATGGCGACCGTTTCGCCACGCTTTACCTCATCGCCGGGCTTTACCGTTATGTCCAGGATGACGCCGGGCAGCGGAGCTTTGATACTGTATTTCTTGTCCGCCGCCGGAGCTGCCGGGGCAGCCGGTTTGACAACGGGACGCGGGCGTTCGCTGATTTCGGGAGCCGGCAGGGCCACATTGTAGGTTTCACCGTTTACGGTTACCGTAGCCACGTTGTTCTCCACTCCGTCAACGGTGACTTTATAGTCGTGTCCGTTGATATTGTATGTATATTCTTTCATCTTGCTATGTAATTAACTATTTTTTGACGGGCAACTGCCTTTGCATAAAGAATTTGCAGTTCCATTCGGTTTTTTCGGCATGCTGTGTCAGGCGTCCGCTTTCCAGGTCGTGGGTAGTTCCGCCCTGGTATTCGTACAAGGCCATCGTGATAGCTGCCAAAATCTCACCGTCAAGCGGTTTTGTTTCCATGATGTCTCTTTGTTTGAATGAAGTTTACAAAGGAATATTACCGTGTTTTTTGGTGGGGTTGGCCTGCTTTTTGGTTTGCAGCTGTGCCAGTGCCCGTATGATGCGGAAGCGCGTGTTGCGCGGTTCGATCACGTCGTCGATGTA
>CAJUDC010000159.1 GCA_910584955.1 uncultured Paraprevotella sp.
AAAGATAAGGAGAGGAGCCGTACGCCTTTTCCGCTTCTTCCCGTGTGTCGAACGATTTGTATACGGCCCCTTCGAATCCGTTGATCTGTAGTTTGCAGTCGGTCCAAGAAGTATAGATGCCGGGTTCCACACCGTTCCATACCACATAGAACTTCTTTTTCCCCATGCCGGTCGTTTACATTCTTTCCGGTACCTCGATACCCAACAGCCCCATGCCCAGTCGGATGATTTTTCCTGTACAGGCCGACAAAGCCAGGCGGAAGAGCTTTTTGTGAGGATCCTCCTCGCGCAGGATACTGAAGTCATGGTAGAACTGGTTGTATTCCTTCACCAGATCGTAGCAGTAATTCGCTATGCAGCTCGGGTTATAGTCGCTACCGGCCTGTTTGACGGTCAGGGCAAAATCGGATAGCATCTGAATCAGTCCGATTTCCTTCTCACTGAGCGAGATGTCGGTCGGTAAAGTGTCGGGAACGGTAAGCCCGGCTTCGGACGCTTTGCGGAGGATGGAACGGATACGGGCATACGTATACTGTATGAACGGTCCCGTGTTGCCGTTGAAGTCTATACTCTCTTCCGGGTTGAACAGCATGTTCTTGCGGGCATCCACCTTCAGAATGAAATATTTCAAGGCGCCCAGCCCCACGATGCGGGCTATTTCCCGTGCCTCTTCCGGGCTGACGTCCGTCAGTTTGTTGATTTTATCTTCAGACATCTTTCCGGCCGTCTCGATCATTTCGGCCACCAGATCATCGGCGTCTACCACGGTGCCTTCGCGGCTTTTCATCTTTCCGTTGGGTAGTTCCACCATGCCGTAAGAGAAGTGTACCAAGTCTTTACCCCACTCGAATCCCAGTTTGTCCAACAGGATGGAGAGCACTTGGAAGTGGTAGTTCTGTTCGTTGCCCACCACATAAATCATTTTGTCGATCGGGAAATCCTGGAAACGCAGTTTGGCGGTACCGATGTCCTGCGTCATGTATACGGAGGTACCGTCGGAACGCAGCAACAGTTTCTCGTCCAGTCCTTCCCGGGTGAGGTCGGCCCATACCGAGCCGTCCTCCTTACGGAAGAAAAAGCCTTTAGACAGTCCTTCCATCACTTTCTCTTTCCCTTCCAGGTAGGTGTCCGATTCATAGTAAATCTTGTCGAATCCCACACCCAAGGCTTTGTAGGTGACGTCGAATCCCGCATATACCCATTCGTTCATCCGCTGCCAGAGGGCACGCACTTCGGGGTCGTTCTGTTCCCACTTCACAAGCATTTCGCGCGCTTCCTTGATGAGCGGCGCTTCGTTCTTGGCCTCTTCTTCGCTCATCCCTCCGGCCATGAGTTCTTTGATTTGTTCCTTATAATGCTTGTCGAATGCCACGTAGTAGTTGCCGATCAGGTGGTCGCCTTTGATGCCTGTGCTTTCCGGCGTCTCTCCGTTGCCGTACTTCAGCCAGGCCAACATGCTTTTGCAGATATGGATACCTCTGTCGTTCACAATGTTTGTTTTCACTACCCGGTTACCATTGGCTTCCATTACGTTGGCCAGCGCCCAGCCCAGCAAGTTGTTGCGTACGTGCCCTAGGTGCAAGGGTTTGTTGGTGTTGGGCGAGGAATATTCAATCATCACGAGCGGCGATTGTTCGGTAGGGAGTGTGATACCGTAATGCTCGTCGCGGTGGATGGCGGTGAGCAATTCCACCCAGCAGGCAGGCGCAACGGTCAAGTTAAGGAATCCCTTTATCACGTTGTATCCGGCGATGACGGAAGGCAGATTCTCTTTCAGGAACGTTCCGATTTCTTGTGCCGTATCTTCCGGTTTCTTCCGGGATATTTTTAAAAATGGAAATACCACCAAGGTGAGGTGGCCTTCGAATTCTTTCTTTGTTTTTTGCAACTGTATGGTGTCTGCTTCGACCTCCTGCCCGTAAAGGGCCTTGATGCAGTCGATTACCGCTGCCCGTATTTTGCTTTCTATTTCCATGATGTGTTAGTCTGTTTCTGCCGACAAAGATACTATAAAAAAAGGGAGATGCGAAGAAATGCACCTCCCTTTTTCTTTAAATATCGGTATGCTCCCGTTTATTGGACGGCATCCGCCAATTCGGCTCCTGCCTTGAACTTCACGATTTTCTTAGCTTCAATGGTAATTTGCTCCTTGGTGCGGGGATTGATACCCGTACGGGCCGGACGCTCGGTTACGGCAAAGGTACCGAAGCCCACCAGGGCGATCTTGTCTCCGCTTTTCAGCGCATTTGCAATAGCCTCCAAGCAGGCGTCTAAAGCCTTTTTAGAGTCTGCCTTGCTCAAACCTGCGTTTTCTGCAATGGCGTTGGTAAGTTCTGTTTTGTTCATTTCGTCAAAATGATTAAGTTAGTTTTACATGCTGAATATCAATTCTGTGTACAAATATATGTAAATATGGGCGCATGCCCAACTTTTTTTCGGGAAAAGTATGCCTTTTTGTGAAAAATAACAATGAATAAGATCGTTTTGTGTGTTGCAATAGAAGAAAATGAGTAATTTTGCCGGTGTTATTGTAATTTTAAAAGGAGAGAAACGAATGATGAATATGCCGCCGGTAACTAAAAACCTGATTATAATCAATCTGTTATTCTTTCTAGGGACGTTTGTCGCTTCGCAGTACGGGATGGATTTGTCCGACTGGCTGGGGTTGCATTTTTTCCTGGCGTCGGATTTTCGCCTGTATCAGCTGTTCACTTATATGTTCATGCACGCAGGCATAGAACATATTGCGTTCAATATGTTTGCCGTATGGATGTTTGGGCGGTTGATGGAGAGCGTGTGGGGGCCGCGCCGCTTCCTGCTTTATTATGTGGTTTGCGGACTGGGGGCCGGTTTGATTCAGGAAGGCGCGCAATATGCCACCTATTTGATAAAGGGGCTTGGAGATTACAAAATGGAGCATCTCGGAGGAGGCGTGGGGATACCGATGGAAACTTTTCTGAATCGCTGGACTACGGTGGGAGCTTCGGGAGCGGTATATGGTATATTGTTGGCATTTGGAATGACTTTTCCCGAGGAGCGGCTTTTTATTTTTCCCTTGCCGATTCCTATCCGGGCCAAGTTCTTCGTTATCGGGTATGCTGTGATTGAACTACTGTCGGCTTTGGGCCGATCGAACGACGGAGTGGCTCATTTCGCTCATTTAGGCGGTATGCTGTTCGGTCTGTTGCTCATCCTGCGCTGGCGCGGCCCGCGTGGCGGTTCGGGCTTCGGCGGAGGCATGCGGCGGGACGGTCGGAGCCGGTTCTCGGATTTCTTTAAGCGCTTTACTTCCCGCCGTACCCACATGAAAGTCTATATGGGAGGTAAACACAAAGACGATCTGGATTATAAGGCCCGTCAGCGCGAAAAGGCCGAAGAAGTGGACCGTATCTTACAGAAGGTGAAGCGTTCGGGATATGAAAGTCTGACATCCGACGAGAAGAAAAAACTGTTTGACGCCAGTCAACGCTGATGCTGCAACTGATAAAAAACATATTCATCCGACTGGCGGCCGGGGCGAACGGAGCCACTGTGCTGCTCCTGTTGCTGTGCGGCCTTTCCACGTATGTGCCGCCGGAGGTATATCCGCGCCTGTCGCTTATGGGGCTGGCTTTTCCCGTATTTCTGCTTGTTGTCCTGCTGTTCATTCCTTTTTGGCTGATTTTTCATATCCGGTATGTATGGATACCTGTGGTCGGGCTGGCGGTATGCTATCCTTTTATTCGGGCTTATTGTCCGCTGAACCGGTCGGAAGAGATTCCTGAAGACGCATTGAAAGTGTTGACTTACAATACACATGCTTTTGCGGATTTGGAAAAGGATGAGCAGGGCCAGTATGTGACGCCTGATTACTTGCTGAACAGCGGTGCCGATATTATTTGTTTGCAGGAGGCCTATAAAAGCAGTCGGATAAAGGGGGAGCGTCTGGATGAGCTGATGAAAGAAAAAGGCTATTATGCCGGTCGTTTGCAAGACGGACCGGACAGAGGACTGATGTGTTATGCCAAATTCCCGTTTCTTTCCGTATCGTTTATCGACTATCCTTCCGAAACGAACGGCAGTGTGTTATATGCCTTGTCATACAAAGGCGATACCATTTATCTGTTCAATAATCATTTTGAATCCAACAAACTTACTCCGACTGATAAGACGCAGTACAAGGAAATGATCCGTGATCCCGAGCGCGACAAGGTGGAGAACGGTGCCCGGCTGCTGATAGGCAAGATGGCCAAAGCGGCGGCTTTGCGGGCGGTGCAGGTCGATACGGTAGCTTCGCGGGTGCGTGCTCTGAAGGGCCATCCTGTTATCCTCTGCGGCGACTTCAATGATTCGCCCATATCCTATTCCTGTCGGGTGCTGACCGATGTGCTCTCCAGCGCTTTTGAGGATTCGGGCTGCGGACCGGGTGTTTCTTATAATCAGAAAGGTTTTTATGTACGTATAGACCATATTATTTTTTTCG
>CAJUDC010000160.1 GCA_910584955.1 uncultured Paraprevotella sp.
GTTCTTCTTCCGGCTCTCCAATGCAAAAATGATGTTACGTTTGATATTCATAATTTGGGTGTGTTTGAATTTCTACACCCAAATATACACCCAAAAATTGAAATAGCAAAAGGTATTTAGAAAGATTTAGATTTACTCTGCATCGTGGATAGTGTATGATTATCAGTAATTTGCAATTTTATGATATTTTCTGAAAGCGTAGGTTCGAGAGCCTATCTCTCCGCTGAATTAACCGGACAATACCGGACAGTAAGCAGACAAGTCCTACAAATTCAATGTCCGTAGGAATTTTTATTCCCTTGTATCTGCCTTAAAGTACACCTTTTCGCTCCCCAAAGACAAGTTCGTAACCTAACTCGTACCCCCCCCAACAAACAAAAACGGGAAGGGGGTACAGATTGTCCGAATTTGAAGAAGTTCTGTTGTTATTTGGCCACCTACATAAAACTTATTTCCAGAGAATTACAATAATCTTGCAACTTAAAAAGTAAGTTATGAAATCGACATTCAACATTTGCTTTTACGCCAAGAAAGACAAGCAGAAAGACAACGGTGCGTACCCCCTTTCGCCCGTGTCACAATGGATGGCGGGCGAGTCGTTTTAACACCAACCATCGGATTGATCGTGAGTTGGTTTAGGATATGCTCTCGCTTTTTGTACGCTCCCAATGTATCCAACCGAAAAGATAAAGCAATGACCACAGGAGGTGATACGCATCAACACTGTTGCCATTGGGCAGCTTGATACTCTTTCCTACTTCACATTCGTTGAACATTCCGCTTTTATCTGTAACCTTGAATTTACTTTTAATGGCACAGCAACATCCTGGTAAACACTGCTAGATCGCTAACAGGCAACATTCCTTCCCCGTTTTGCACTCACTTTCGTTTTTTATTGTATATTTGCAACCGGACAGCCAAAAATCACATCATGGGAAGAGCTTTCATTGTAAATAAAATTCATCAACAGCAAATAACCGTTCGAGCTACAGAACGGCATTCGGAGAGCATCGTATATTGACTTTCCCAAAGAAAACGATAAGCATCGGTGCGCTTGCCTTATAGACAAGCGCACCGATTTTTTTTGTTATCCGCCTCAAAAAACGAATTTCGTGGTGCACACCACGCACAAACGCGGTGCGCACCACGAAAGAAAGGGGTGAGCATGACGTAAAAACGGGACCTAGGAGACGTTTTTGCGCCCTCCTCTTTCTGCATTTTTCGCCTTATCGTTCCCCTTATTTCTACCCTCTACCCTGCAAACAAACGTTTCTGATCTTGATGACAGAAGGATAAAACCAGTGGCGCAAGGCTTCCTAAAGGAGACCTTGCGCCACGAAATCTGTAAAAAATAACGATCATACATCATCGCCGTTCCGCTCTGGAACCATAGTCACGGCAGGAACAACCGACGAACATCAAACCAGCTCCAACACCACAATGCTCTTGGCCGGCAGTTTCACCGTCAGCTTGCCTTTGGAAATCTTGGCCCCCTTAAAGGGGACGGGCTTCACGGCATCGGGTTGTTCGAACGTGTTCTTATCTTCGATTTTCGAAGACGTAAGCATCGTTCCGCTCACCTCCTTCAATTTCAGGGAACCCAGGTCTACAGTCAACGTTTCCGACGTCTCCAGGTCTACATTGGCCAGTGAGATGTGCACCTTCCCGTCTTTGCTCCGCGAAGCGGAAGCGCTTACCAAAGGCAGTGTGCGGGTGTCGCCGTCCCGGCCCATCCGTGCACGCACCGTGCGCGAGTCGCAGGTCAGTTCGAGCGGCAGATACGTAGCTCCCTGATGCACGGCGTACATCTGGAACACGTAGTACGAAGGAGTAAGCACCATCTTGTCTTCTTTCGTCAGAATCATGCTCTGGAGCACATTGGCCACCTGTGCGATATTGGCCATCTTGACACGGTCGGTATATTTATGAAAGACATTCAGCGACAAAGCGGCCACGAAGGCATCGCGCATCGTGTTCTGCTGATACAGATGACCTCGGACGGTACCAGGTTCCTCGTCCCACCAAGTGCCCCATTCGTCCACCATCAGCGCCACACGTTTGCGGGCGTCGTACTTGTCCATGATAGCTACGTGGGTCTTGATACAATTCTCTATGTCTAGACATTTACCCATAGCCCAATAATAGTCGGCCTCATCAAATTGCGTGGCCGACCCTTTGCTGCCGGACCATCCGGCCACCGTATAGTAGTGCAACGAAAGACCGTCCATCTGACCGCCCGCCTGCTTCATCATCGTCTCGGTCCAGTGCGTATCGTATTCGCCCGATCCACTGGCAATCTTGAACAGCCGGTTGCCGTTGTAGTTGCGGCAATAGGTCTGGTACCTGCGGTAGAGGTCGGCATAATATTCGGGACGCATGCTGCCGCCGCATCCCCAACTCTCGTTACCCACGCCGATGTACTTCACCCGCCAGGGCTTCTCGCGCCCGTTGGCCTTGCGCAACTTGGCCATCGGACCGTCCTCTGCCGTAATATACTCCACCCATTGGGCGGTCTCCTGCACCGTTCCGCTTCCTACGTTCATCGACACATACGGCTCGCAGCCCAGCATCTCGCAGAGATTCAGAAACTCATGCGTACCGAAACTGTTGTCTTCCACCGTACCGCCCCAGTTGTTGTTCACCATGCGCGGACGGTTTTCTTTCGGTCCGATACCGTCCATCCAGTGGTACTCGTCGGCAAAACAGCCACCGGGCCAGCGCAACACGGGAACCTTCAGTTCCTTAAGCGCCTGGAGCACATCGTTCCGGGAGCCGTTCGTGTTCGGAATCGAAGATTGCTCGCCTACCCACAGGCCGCCGTAGATACACGTACCGAGATGTTCGGCAAACTGACCGTAAATTTCTTTGGGAATCTCCACCTTGGCCTGCTCGGGCAATAAGGTAATATCGGCCTTCTTTTGGGCCGAGAGCGGTAATGCGGCTGCCAGGGCGGCAGCTAGAATCATTTGTTTCATTTTCATAGTTATATTAGATGATGTGTACAAAGATAGCGATTTATTGTAAAAAGTACACGCAATAAGATACAAAAAAGTGAACCTCATACAAAATGAAGTTCACTTTTTCCCGATGCGGCGGCACAGGATCACCGGGTCACCATCCACACCACACCGTACGTCTCACGACGACCGTCGCTCCTCACCTTGGCACGCAACCGGCAGGAGTTGTTCCCTACGACACCCTCCGGTATCGTCAGCCGGTACAGATTGCGTGCATTTACCAAACCGGTCTCCCCGGGATGGCTGTCGACACTGATTTCTTTTCCGTCCAGTTCCAGCACCACCTCCGCAATTTCCAGTTTGTTGCTTCCCTGGGTGTACTGGAAAAGCACACCGGCCAACCCCGACAGACTTTCTACCGGCAGATTCCACACCAGTTCCTTCCAGCCGTCCACCGGGAAGTCGGAAGGCGACCAACTGCCCAGCCGGCGGTCGTCCGCATCGCCTGCCGTGTCCGACGTAATCCGGGCCGCCCGCTCCAGCAACTCACGACAAGCCGCAAGGGGATCGGCATAGGGCCGGGCTTCCGACAAGCCTCTCTTCCGTTCCACCCATTCCCGTTCCCAGGCGGCCAGATCAAAAGATTCTCCGCTACGCCTACTCTTCAGATAATGCTTCCAGCGCGGCAGGTAATAGTCGCGAATCAGACCGCTCCAGATGCGGGCCGAATAATCATCGACGGGAGGTCCCCATATCGTGACCAGCCTGCGGGCATTGCCTTCGTAATAGTCCTTGAGTTCGGCGGTCCGTCCGCAATTACGTGCATAAGCCAGCCAACTTTCCAAACGCAACACGGGATGGGAACACAACAAGCGGTCGATGCCCGTTGCCAGTGCTTCAAATTCATGCTCCAAGTCGTCTGCCCTCTTCTCGTTTCCAATCTGGCAAGCCTCATCCAGCGCCCGTACCAACAGCTCCATCTTCGCACCGACATACTGAGCGGTCATCTCGATCAGGTCTGCAACAAACAAGGGGGACGAACCCAGCTCGCCGGCAGCCTGTGACAGACATTCTATACCGGCATAAAAAGACGCATCGGCACGGACGCTTCCCTTCCTCACCAATCCGGGACGAAACTGCCAGTTATAGCGCGGATGATCGGTAAACGAACCGTACACGGACGCCCTCAGCCCTTTCCAGAAATCTTGTACGTGGCGGTTAGTCTTTCCATAACGGCACACGGAATAACGTTCCAGCCAATCGTCCAAGTCTATCCGCTCGTCCGTCCAACCGCCATCGCATATCAACTCATAAATCACCTCGTTGTTTTCTATGCCCTCAGGCGCCATTCCATAGCCGGCCAGCCTCCCTTTATTGGGCGACCGCAACACATCCAGCCGACCGTTGGCATAAAACTCCAGTTGCCCGGTCAGTCCGGTCTTTCCTCCCATATTGGGAATGACACTGTAG
>CAJUDC010000161.1 GCA_910584955.1 uncultured Paraprevotella sp.
GTTCCGAAGCCTTAAAAAGGAGATCTTTCATCACGCGACCGGAGTTTTCCTCGTCTACACGTACCAGTACACCCAGTGACAACGTATTATGAATGTCCGCCTGTCCGATGTCGAGCACGTCCACATCATACCGTGCCAATATCCCCATGACGGAAGCCGTCAGTCCCGGACGATCTTCCCCGGTGATGCGTATCAGCATCAGTTCTTTTTCCTGTTGATTCATGGTTATCGCCATTGATTCTTTTTCCGAGAACAAAACTACACAAAAAAGGCCATAAAACTTTGCCTCCCTGCGTACTTTCTTTCACCATCTGTTACTTTTTCAGCCAACAGGACCGTTACCAAACGAATCGGCGCCGGACTGTAATATCCGGCGCCGACCTGCTGCATATCATTTCATATGATGATTACCACTCGTCATCCCACAGATTCTTCGGACGGTTGTACTCCTTTATCAACACATCCTCATTCATCACCATATCACTACCATCTATCATAATATCACTGGCAGTCAACATCATTCTGTCTTCGGTATCCATATCTACAACGGTCAGACCGGGGGTTACATATTTTTTTTTCATGGTTCTTTTCATTATTTATTTATATACACTTTTTTGCCGTTGCTGATATAAATTCCTTTTACGGGCTTCAGCACACGACGACCGACCAAGTCGTAGTATATCCTATCCTCTTTCTCATCTCCCGAAACGCTTTCAACCGATTCTACACCCGTTACATGATCATCAGCCAGTATGAAACCTTTCACCTGACTTGCCTCAACACCCGGTATGACGATCTGCAGATAAGCTTTATAAACTTTGAAAGAAGTATCTGCAAACCGATAGAAAGCCAGTCTGTCATTCTTCTTGGCCAAAGCATACAGATTGTCCGTATTTTCAGGAATAGTACCACCGATCAGCAGATTGCTGGCCGGCGCCGTTACCTCCCGGGTGCATTCATAGAATGTATAAGGAGTAGCGTCCGGTTCACCGGTTACCACCGCACCGTTTGCAGTAGGCAACACCTCCTCAAACGATTCATACGTCAACCTATACATACCTTCCCCAACAGCCTCTGCCGTTTCGCTCGACACATATTTGGCCGTCAGTCCTTCCGGTATATACGCGTTGAAGTCCAGATAAAGAGTGGCAGCTCCGGCAGCGGAGACAGTCAAGTCGTACGTCTTCACCTCCTCCAGTAACCAAGCCGTCTCATGCGTGCTGGCGCCGGTCTGTTGCAACGTCAGATTGTCTACCGTCTGGCTGTCCCAATGCTGGTTTCCACCGCCAATCGTTATTTCGAAAGCTCCCGGCACTACCGGATGAGGACGCAGTATAAACGTACCGGCATCCGCCGCATCAGCCTTTTCCACCCGGGCAGACACATATCTTCCGGCCACCGTTTTCAGTTTACCCGTCAGGCTTTTTTCAGCCGCATTCACTACGCCCTCCGTCACCGTAAAATACACCTGTGTCTCATCTTCCGTACGATCGGTCGACGAGGTAATCTTCAACCCTGCATCATCCTCATTCTGCGCATAAATATAACGTTTGCGGGCCGAAGTACGGAAACAATAGGTACGACCGCTTTCGGGAAGAACCTGTACAGCGCGTATGGCCGCAATATATCCTTGCAGTCTAGCCGTCAACGCCTCTATTTTCTCTTTGGAGAAATCACCGTCTTTCTGTGCCCATGCCTCGGCCAATAAAGTCATAGCCTTGGTATAGTCCGCTTCCATTTCCTCTTTGTTTTCCATCGAAGCCGTATCATAATAACCAACTTTATGTACATGAGTGGCGTCACTTTCCGTCTCGTCGCACGTATAATCGCGGTAGCTTTCCAAAGCCAGACGGGCTCTCTTCATAGCCGAATAAGCACTTATATAGGCTAACCCTCCGTTTGCTTCGTCAGCTGCGATCTGATCGTACAGATAGCTGTCGCATACGTACGTAACCACCCAGGCAGATGCCGAATGGGCCGTCTTCGTATTCCATAGCACCACCATTTGTCCATAATTCTGAGCATGTAGCCAGATGTTACCGTTCTGGCTAAAGGCAGTATTGGCCATTTTTAGCAATACCGAACCGTCGGTTTCATCTTTCGGTACCGTGTTATACACCGTCACATAGTTGCCTTTGCTGGGCCACAAAAGATTTCCCGTTCCGAAATTACATACCGTGTAATTATGGTTGTTGTCCGCCGTATACTCACCGCCCTCTATCTCGCGTACATAAGGATTATCCCCGCTGGTGGCGACAAGGCTCCACAACATGGTTCTGTCCGCCACATCACGCGCTTTCCATTTCGGTTGATCCTGCCCCGCATCATAGATAGAATTGCCAAGGCCATAGCCGGGATGTTGGTTATCTATGGTAAAGAGTGGGCGGTTTTGCGAACGTTTGAAAGCATCCAAGGCCGCATTCAACGCCTCCAGACCTTCTACGGTCAAAGTCTGGTCGTATGTTGTTTTCAGGTTGTTGTACGCTTGAGTTATATATTGTCCCAATGCCGGCACATCAGCGTGATTATTTTCGTTATCCGCCAGCATTTGTTTGGCTTCCTTTTTATATATGGCCAGTTCCTGTTCCGCTTTTGTTTGATTGATTGTGTTCATAGTCGCTTGAACAACTTCCGCATTGCCTAAATCTATCCCGTTCCATTCAGCAGCCAAATCCACAACTGCCTTGACATCTTCCGTATTCGGTAGCACATAAAACTCAGAGAAAGTAAAGAATATCGTGCTATTACTCGTACTGTTTACCGTAAAACGAATATACCGATATGCCTCGCTGCTTTTCACCAAAGCCGACAGATAATCCAACTTATCGGAAGACACAGGCAATCCGCTGCTAATCGTTTGTATTTCCGTAAACGTCTCGCCATCGTTGCTTCCCGAAATCGTAATGCTGGTGGGACGGTTGTTATTGTTATCTTGACGTTTCTTGAAATAAAAATAAAACTGAGACACGGGTTCCTGCAAATCAGCCTGCAAATAATGGGCGTCCGTGCCCGTATTGCTCCACGAAGAATGGAAATAAGTACCGTACTCACCGTCCAGCAAATGGGCATAGCTGCTAGGCTCATTCCCGGCGGTCTCCGGCTTGTTGCACACATAGTTGGACGCATCCTGCACCAATCCGCTATTTTGTTGTAAGGGATATATCAGGGAATACAGTTTATCCGTCGCGGTATTATATGCTTCCAACGTAAGCGCCAATGTGCCGATCTCTTCAATATGCCATTGCGAAGAAACCTCCGTAGCATACCATCTGACAATCTCGTGGGAAGCCCAGTTCGATTCATGAACAGCATAATTGGAATTCTCAAACGCAGCCAGATCATCACCTTTTACCGAGAGGGTATAGCACCCCGCACCTATAGCGGAAGCCGTGACCGGCAAAGCTACATTATCCTCTGTAGGCATCGGGCTCAAATAAACATTCTTCAAGAAATTATGCATCGTATAGGCTCCGTCACCGACGTAATTCAACGTCCAAATGCAATCATGTCCTTTTGTTTCCGTCGCGGCGGCCTTACTGTTTGTATTTACGCACAACCAATGATCTCCACCGCGTCCGTTAGTCATTAAATAAATGCTTTTATCATCAGCCGTACGGTATACCTTATCCAACGCGGCATTTATCTTCTCTTTAACCTCTGCTAAAGAAGTCCAAGCAATAGCAGACACTTCAGTCTTAGCTTCATTGATTATATTTTCTTCACTAAACAAAGCGGGCAAGCGTTTCAGTTCATCCAATCTTTCCGTTGCCTCGGTCTTCAGGTGATCTTCCACATTTTCTATCAACCAGACGGAATTTATATCGTCCGGTTTCCACCATCCTAAAGCTTGGCCTCTATTCCCCGCATCGTTCCAGGCAACACTATTATTATCTGGGAAAGTCGCATCCGTACAAATAGCAAAACCCTTTGCTCCACCATTTGACGGTGTAAACCATTTCAAATACCAGTCTCTGTCAGCTTCCGTCCACGAATTAATAGAAGCACATTTCAGACCCTCTGCCGCAGCATTATGAATCTCCACGCATTTCACATCGTCGGACAAGCCCTCAACTGTTTTTTCCGTAAAATAGAAAAGAGCTGTTTCGTCCTGAACAGTGCCATACTGATACATCGCCGTACTCTCACCCATGTAGTGCACATACCGGTTCCCAACACCGTTACGACCACTTCGGATTGTGTAATAGACAATGTGATCCCCTGTACTCATTTCAGGGAATACCCCGTCTTCCTGAGCACAAACATTCATCGGTATCCCTGCTCCTCCGGCAATCAGTAAGAGCAACGAACCGAAGAAAAGTAATTTTTCTTTCACCTCAAATTCGCAGCCAATCCGTTTGCTCGAACCGATTTAATTGTTACGCGTG
>CAJUDC010000162.1 GCA_910584955.1 uncultured Paraprevotella sp.
CTTAATTCAGGTTTGTGATTTCTCTTGCAAAGATAGCGAGGATTGACCGACGGGTCAATCCTCATTTGTTAGGATTTTCAGATACGGTCCGCTTCAATGTAACCGTTTATGACGGCATAGATGGTCAGTCCCGAAACCGAGCGGGTATTTAGTTTCTCCGTAATGTTTTTCCGATGGGAAATGACGGTGGTGAGACCGATATTTAACTTTTCAGCAATTTCTTTGTTTAGAAATCCGCGTACAATAAGTACTAAGACTTCGATCTCGCGGGATGATAGTCCGTTGGGGTCATGGTATGGAAGGGAGGTTCCCGAATGGGGTGTTGTGGTCGATAAGGGCAGGTGACGGTTGTATCGGTGTCCTTTTTGCTGCATGATGAGTAATTCCCGCGTCAGTGTATCTTCGGATTGTTGGATGTTTAAAGAGCGAAACTCTGTAAAATGCGGACCGACGGGCGTTCCTGTCAGCAGTATAATGGTTTTGTGACGACGTTCCCTGAAAAAGGCCGTATGTTCCAAGAGTGTCTGTGACGAAACGAAATAATGAAAATACATATCGGGAGTATCGCGGATCAGTTCTTCGAAACGGTTGAATATACGTATGACTGCGTGGGGCATTATACGTCCGATCAATGTCTGCAATCCTAAGCAGGTGAGTGTATTGCTATCCAATATGGCGATTTCGGGGTGATGTTCCATACCCAAAGAAGAATTGACACTTGCAAAAGTACAAAAAAACCGGATAAAAAACGTACCTTTGTGGTGATATCTCACCAATAAAGGACGGTGTTTATGGCAAAAGAGAAGATCGTATATGTATGTGATTATTGCGGGTATGAATCTCCGAAATGGATTGGGAAGTGTCCCTCGTGCGGACGATGGAACACTTTCAAGGAATTCTCGGTGCGTAAGGACGGCATATCATCCGTTGGAGGTTTGTCATCGGAAACGTTGCTTCCGGGTGCTTTCGTGCAAGAACGTCCGGTTCTGGTAGATCAGATAGAAACCGCTGAAGAACCTCGTATTGATATGGGCGATGCTGAACTGAACCGTGTGTTGGGGGGCGGGCTGGTTTCAGGTTCGCTGGTGTTGTTGGGCGGTGAACCCGGTATCGGTAAGTCTACTTTGATTTTGCAGACCGTGCTTCGTCTGCGCAATCGTCGGGTGCTGTATGTAAGCGGTGAGGAAAGCGCTCGTCAGCTAAAACTACGGGCCGATCGTCTGACGCAGTCTTCGGCAACGAAGGAAAAAGGAATGGAGATCGAAAGACAATGTTTGGTAATCTGTTCTACTTCGTTGGAACAAATATTTACCCATATCCGCAACACGGAACCGGGATTGGTGGTAATAGATTCCATTCAGACGATAGCTACAGAAAATGCGGATAGCTCACCGGGGAGTCTTACTCAAGTCCGTGAGTGTGCCGCTGCTTTACTAAAATTGGCCAAAGGCAGCAATATACCGGTGATACTTATCGGACATATAAATAAGGAAGGGACACTGGCTGGTCCTAAGGTGCTTGAACACATTGTGGATACTGTTCTTCAATTTGAAGGAGACCAGCATTATATGTACCGCATTCTGCGCAGTATTAAAAATCGTTTTGGCAGTACGGCTGAACTCGGTATCTATGAGATGCGACAGGATGGGCTGCGCCAGGTAAGTAATCCTTCCGAATTGTTGCTTTCCGATAATCACGAAGGGTTAAGTGGGGTGGCTATTTCATCAGCTATCGAAGGTGTGCGTCCTTTTCTGATAGAAACGCAGGCTTTGGTGAGCACGGCTGCTTATGGAACGGCTCAGCGGTCGGCTACCGGTTTTGATACTCGGAGGCTCAATATGTTGTTGGCTGTGCTAGAAAAACGTGTAGGATTCAAACTGGCACAGAAAGATGTTTTTCTGAACATTGCCGGCGGTTTGAGAGTGACCGATCCGGCTATTGATCTTTCTGTTATCGCTGCCGTGTTAAGCAGTAATGTAGATACGGGGATTGAGAGATTGGTCTGCATGGCTGGTGAAGTGGGGTTGAGTGGAGAAATTCGGCCGGTAAACCGTATTGAGCAACGTATTGCCGAAGCAGCCAAATTGGGTTTTCGTCGGATGTTGATTCCTAGATACAATTTGCAAGGATTGGATGTACGGGCATTTGATGTGGAACTGATACCGGTGCGGAAAGTAGAGGAAGCGTTACGTGCTTTATTTGGATGACAACCGACGGACATGAACAGATAAAAATAATAGGATATGATACAAGAATATGCATTGCGGGTGTTACCCGAGCAGGCGGTGAATGAGCAAAGTTTGTGCCGATTCATTGCTCAGGAGAAAGGGTTGGATGCCCGTACGATCAAGGCTGTAAGGGTGTTGAAACGGAGCGTAGATGCTCGGCAGCGTATAATCTATGTGAATGTAAAAGTACGGGTTTATGTGAATGAATTTCCAACGGATGACGGATATACTCCAACGGTTTATCCTGATGTGGCAGATGCTTCTGCGGTAGTGGTGGTAGGAGCAGGCCCGGGCGGTTTGTTTGCTGCCTTACGGTTGATAGAACTGGGCTTACGTCCGATAGTAGTGGAACGTGGAAAAAATGTACGTGATCGCAAGGTGGATTTGGCTCGTATCTCGCGTGAACATAAAGTGGATGCCGAGAGCAATTATAGTTTTGGAGAAGGAGGAGCTGGGGCTTATTCCGATGGGAAGCTATATACTCGAAGCAAGAAAAGGGGGAATTCCGAAAAAATTTTGAATGTATTTTGTCAGCATGGTGCCTCTGTTTCCATCCTTTCTGATGCACATCCTCATATTGGAACGGATAAACTACCTAGGGTAATTGAAAATATGCGGAACACTATTTTGCAATGTGGCGGAGAGGTGCATTTTCAGACCTGTATGGATCATTTACTCATTCATGAGGGAAAGGTGGAAGGGATTGCAACGCGAGACGGCAGGATATTTCAAGGACCGGTTATTTTGGCTACTGGCCATTCTGCCCGTGATGTATATCGTTATTTAGCTGCTTCCGGGGTGACAATAGAAGCCAAAGGCTTGGCAGTGGGGGTTCGTCTGGAACATCCGGCACAATTAATCGACCGGATACAATATCATAATAAAAACGGTCGTGGAAAATATCTTCCGGCTGCGGAATATAGTTTCGTTCAGCAGGTGGAAGGGCGTGGAGTTTATAGTTTTTGTATGTGTCCGGGCGGTTTTGTGGTTCCGGCGGCCAGCGGTCCGCAGCAGGTAGTGGTAAACGGTATGTCGCCAAGCAATCGTGGTTCGCAGTGGAGCAATGCTGGTATGGTGGTGGAAATGCATCCGGACGATTGGCACGAAAAAACGTTGACGCGTTTTATGGAAGAATATTTGCATGTGTGTCATGAAGACGGAACTCCTGTAGAAAAAGTCAAGGATGCCGTCAATGGGAATACAGCTGATCCGTTGGTATTGCTTTATTTTCAAGAAGCACTGGAGAAACAGGCATGGTTACAAGGACAGCGTCGGCAGACCGCTCCAGCCCAACGCATGGCTGATTTTGTAAACCGCCGTTTGAGTTATGATTTACCTCGTAGTTCCTATGCCCCCGGTCTTTTGTCTTCTCCTTTGCATTTTTGGATGCCGAAATTAGTGACAGATTGCCTGGTAGAGGGATTTCGTCGATTAGGAAAGAACGTTTCAGGTTTTCTGACAAATGAAGCTGTAGTTATCGGTGTAGAGACTCGAACTTCCTCACCAGTGCGTATAGTGAGAGACGCTGAGACATTGCAGCATGTGGTTGTTCGGGGACTTTTCCCGTGTGGTGAAGGAGCAGGGTATGCCGGAGGAATTGTCTCAGCCGGGGTGGATGGCGAACGCTGTGCTGAGGCTGTAGCTGCGTATATGGGTATATTATAATAATAGCCCCTACTTCCTAAATTGAGATAGGATGGGAAGTAGGGGCTGTTGACTTTTTATCGAGCAAAACCGGTGTAGATATTTTATAAACCTAGTTTTTGTTTGGCTCTTTCTACCGCTTCGTCAGTTTTCTGTGTCGCCTTCTCTGCGGTTTCTTCTATCTTCTTTTTGGCATTGTCCACTTTCTCGGCTGCTTTTCCTTTGACTTCTTCTACTTTTTCTTCTGTTTTTGCCGTTGCTTGTTCAGTGACATCTTTTACTTTCGTTTTG
>CAJUDC010000163.1:0-3007 GCA_910584955.1 uncultured Paraprevotella sp.
CCCGATCCGCCCCAAAAAACGACGCTCCTCCCCGGAAGCCTGTGATACGGCTTCCAGGGAGGAGCGTTTATGCGGTTATCGCGCGAAGGCGGCTAGGACAGCCCTTCGATCTCGCCGTCTACGATGTCGATGCGCTCGGCCTGGGGCGACTTGGGCAGTCCCGGCATGCGCAGGATGTCGCCGGCCACCAGCACGATCATCTCGGCACCGCAGTTGATGACGATGTCGCGGATGTTGACCGTGAAGCCCGAAGGCACGCCGTAAGCGGAAGCATCGGTGGAGAAGGAATACTGCGTCTTGGCGATACACACCGGATAGTGCCCCACGCCCAGCTCGTTCACGCGGGCCAGCATCTTGCGGGCGGCGGCGGAAAACACCACCTTGTCGGCCCCGTACACCTTGCGGGCCACCTGCAAAGCCTTCTCCTCCACCGTGTCGGTGTCGGCATAGGAGAACACCAGCGGTCCCGAGGGGTTCTCCTCGATGGTCCTTACCACCAGTTCGGCCAGCTCCACGGCCCCGGCTCCGCCTTCGGTAAAGGCGTTGTTCACGGCAAAGCCCACACCGGCTGTGGCACAGTGCTCGCGGCAATAGGCTATCTCCTCGTCGGTGTCGGTGGCATAGCGGTTGAAGCACACCACCACCGTCTGCCCGAAGCGGCGGATGTTCTCGATGTGACGGTCCAGGTTCTTCAGTCCCTCTTTCAGTCCCTCGGCATTAGGCTCCTTGATGGCATCGAGGCTCACGCCGCCGTGCATCTTCAGGCCCTGCGTAGTGGCCACCAGCACGGTCAGCTTGGGCTGAAGCCCCGACTTGCGGCACTTGATGTTATAGAATTTCTCCGCCCCCAGATCGGCTCCGAAGCCGGCTTCCGTAATCACGTAGTCGCCGTAGGTAAGCGCCAAGCGCGTGGCCAGCACAGAGTTACACCCGTGGGCGATGTTGGCGAAGGGGCCGCCGTGGACGAACGCCGGCGTGTTCTCCGTAGTCTGCACCAGATTGGGATGCAGGGCGTCCTTGAGCAGCACGCAGATGGCTCCGGCCACCCCCATGTCCTTCACCCGGAAGGGGCGCCCGTCCACGGTGGTGCCCAGCAGGATGTTCTCGATGCGGCGGCGCAGGTCGGCCTCGTCCTGTGCCAGGCACAGGATGGCCATGATCTCGGAGGCCGGCGTGATGTCGAATCCGCTTTCCATCGTCACCCCGTTCGTTTTGGCGCCCAGTCCGGTGACGATGTAGCGCAGGTTGCGGTCGTTCACGTCGAGCACGCGTTTCCACAGCATCTCGCGCAGGGCAAACCCTTCGTTGCGGTGCTGGTAGATGTAATTGTCCAGCAGGGCGGCAATCATGTTATGCGCCGAAGTGATGGCGTGGAAATCGCCCGTGAAATGCAGGTTGATCTTATCCATCGGCAACACCTGGGCATAGCCTCCGCCGGCGGCACCGCCCTTCATGCCGAAGCAGGGGCCGAGCGACGGCTCGCGCAGCGCCACCACGGCCTTCCGGTGGATGCGGTTCAGCCCGAGCGCCAGACCGATGGATACCGTTGTCTTTCCGATGCCGGCCTTGGTAGGGGTAATGGCCGTCACCAGTATCAGGTTGCTGTTCTTCACCCGTGTTTCGTCGATCAGTCTTTCGGGCACCTTGGCCACGTATTTCCCGTACGTCTCCAGCTCTTCCTGCGGAATGCCCAGACGGCCGGCGACGGTCGTCACCGGCTCCAGCCGGCATTCGCGCGCAATTTCAATGTCACTTTTCATCTCTATTTGTTTTTTAAAGTTTGTTCTTGTCAACGGTGATTCCATGTATGGAACAAAGGTACGACAAAAGGACGAGATACGGAAGCTTTACCGCAAAGGAATTGCCGATTCCCTGCACCGACAACCGTCCGTCCGCAGCCCGGACGGCTGCGGCAAATGATATATCCTGTTGCCGCACACAACATCTTATTCTCATTTTTTTACGATTTAATAGTGCATTTTATTTGTTTCACATTTTTTAAAATTGTATATTTGTTGCATAGGAGTTGCAAATCAACTCGCAACTCACTGATTATTATTATATTATTATATATCGTTTTCGCATTTGCAGTTTTCTTGCAGTTTTTCGCTATTTTCCTGCTCGCTCTTCACCTTTGACTTGACCCGGTCGGCATCCCAGCCGTCAGCGAAAAATGAGCCTTTCCCGGTAAGCAGCCACACCGGGGACACCATGTAGTCGTTGGCAAGATATTCCAGCCACGCCACCTGAAATATGTCCCGTCCCGGCTCTTTCTCCAGTGAGTACATATTTCTGCGGTTTATCCCGTACCGTGTGGCGAAAGTTTGTTTGCCCCGGATAACCTTGTTCTCAATCAAAATCTGCAACGCATCAAAGAAGCGTTTTATTATGACTTGGCTTTGTCCTGTCTGCATAGTTCCTCCTGCTTTTTATATGCCGCTGCAAAGCGGTCGTTGATTTCCTTGTTTCTCTTTTCAAGCAGCGCATTCCACTTGTTTATGCTCTGCAAATCAAACTGGCAGTTTCCCTCCGTGACCTCCCGGAGTTCATCGGGGGTCATAACAGGCATATACTTCTCAATCTCCAGCAGCCGGGCAAGGCGTTTCCGCACTTCATCAGCAGCAGAGGTTATCATTGCTCCCTCCCCAAGCAACAGCCACCGGGCATTAAGTTCTGGGAACTTTTCAAGCAGGGAAACTATCGGGCGTATGCCGATGCCGCTCTCCCCTTTTGTCAGCCTGTTGAGGTACTGGGGCGACCAGCCCATAATCTCGGCAAAGTCCGCTTGCTTGCCGGAGGTCTTGTATTGTATGATGTCAAGTAACCGCTCGTGTATCATTGTATATTTGAATAGATGTCTTCAACTAAGTTTCTCATGTTCTCTAATTCCGATTTAATCTCACCTTGATTGTCTGCTGGCTTAAGGCAAGCAGAAAGCCCGTCTATAGCCTCGAAAGCCCGTGCCGCAGCCTTGTCTATTCTCGTACCGCTTACCCTTTCTACTTTG
>CAJUDC010000163.1:3017-4134 GCA_910584955.1 uncultured Paraprevotella sp.
CTGAACAGGGCGACCTCGGCAAGGGCGACCCGGAGGGCGTTGCGGTTGATGAACTCGTAGCAATCTCTACGGGCAGATAATATGTTGCCATCTATCTTTAGCGGCATCCCCATTCGCACCTGAACCGCTGCCCAGTCCTGAAACTCGCATACATCACGGACACGCCCGATGAAAGTCTTAGCTACATTTGTCGTTTCAAGCAGGTGCATACTTTCATTGTATATGCGTATTCGGTTAGGGGCTTCCACGCTGAACGCTGCAATATCCGGCTGATGCTTTTTCTTGTGGCTTGCTTGAAAAAATGCAACAGCAAAGACAAACGCTAAAAATAATAGGACATATATCATTTCCCGAAATTCTCAATAATTGATAGGAGGCGGTCGATTTGCTCTTGGCTCTTGCTCAACTGCTCCGACTGCCTCTTGATAATTTCCAAATAGTCTTTCTCGGTTTTGTTTACGGTTACGGAATGTCCCTGTATGTTATCTCCATTCTGATTGTTCTGAATGACTTTGGGATTCAACATTTCGCCCTCTCCATACAGCAACCATTCTCTATTAAGTTCGGGGAACATTGTTAGAACATTGTTCAATTTATCAGTTCCAAAACCTTTCCGCATGGACGAAATATAGCCGTTTGAGAGACCGCAAAGTTCCTCAAATTTCTTCACCGTAATGCCCTTGTACTCTATAAATGAGTATGTTCTTTCTTTAATCGTCATATTTTCAATCTATTAGCACGTTGTTCTAAATTATTTTAGAAAAAAGTTCCGAAATTATTTTGTAATGTCGGAACAATTCTCTAATTTTGCATCGTGTTTCTAAACTGGTTTATAAAACGGTTTCAAAAATACAAATAAAATTTGAAGTAAACTAAAAAGTTGAGCAGAAAATATGATTATAGCAACATTTTGGAAATCGGACTTCACTGGGGACAACCTCGGACAGCTTCGGGAAATCCTAAAACAATACGCTGTAAAAGGCATTGGATGCTGGTTCAAGGATAAGACAAATTTCATTCAGGCTTGCTTGCCTGGTGAAGATAGTTACGAGTGGATAATGGAACACGTTGCCAACTATGGCGACCCCTCTCTGAATAAATAACTTAAAAAGTAGAT
>CAJUDC010000164.1 GCA_910584955.1 uncultured Paraprevotella sp.
GCCTGGACCCACGACTTCGAGCAGTTGCTGCGCGCCACGCTGGAAGAACTGTTCAACCCCGATCTGCCTTTCGTACAGACCGACATCACCGAGACTTGCCAAAAATGCGATTATCGCAGACTATGTGGAAAATAATTAACTCTATTTTTTAACCTTTCAAACAACAAATTATGAACATGAGACCTCAAACAGTAATCAGCCTCGTTGTCCTCTTCTTCTTTTTAGGAATCGGCAACAACCGGGCCGCCAACGAAAAACCGTTCGTCATTCCCGAACTGCGCGAATGGCAGGGAGGCGAGGGCCACTTCGTACTCACTTCCAAAAGCCGCATTCTGGCGCCCGACGGCGAGTCGGAGAGAAGAGCAGCCTACGCCTTGGCTGCCGACTATCAGGAAATGTTCGGCCGGAAACTGAAAGTAGTGATCGGCAAGAACGAGCAAGCCGCCAAAGCCGGCGACATTGTAGTCCAAATGAGCGGCAGTCCCAGTCTGGGCGAAGAAGGCTACACCGTAAGTATTACCGACCGCGTAATCCTGTCGGCCCACAAAGCCACCGGCGCCTACTGGGGCACGCGCACACTCCTGCAAATTTTCGAACAGACCCAAGGCGACCGGTTGCCGCAAGGTACGATCACCGACTATCCCGACTATCCCGTACGCGGTTTTATGATAGACTGCGGACGCAAGTTCATTCCGATGGCTTACCTACGTAAGTACGCCAAAATCATGTCGTACTACAAAATGAACACGCTGTCGGTTCACCTGAACGACAACGGCTTCCCGAAGTATTTCAACAACAACTGGGACGACACTTATGCCGCTTTCCGTATGGAGAGCGAATACTTCCCCGAGCTGACGGCCCGCGACGGACATTACGGCAAGCAGGAGTTCCGCGACTTCCAGCTCGAAGCCGCCAAGCAATGCGTGAACATCATCCCCGAAATCGATGTCCCGGCCCATTCCCTGTCGTTCGTTCACTACCGCAAGGAATTCGGTAATAAAGAATTCGGTGTGGACCATCTGGACCTGACCAATCCGAACGTCGAGCCGTTTCTCGACTCGCTGTTTACGGAATACATCAGCGGCGACGAGCCTGTCTTTGTAGGCAAACAGGTACATATCGGTACCGACGAGTACTCCAACCGCCGAAAAGACATCGTAGAAAAGTTCCGCGCCTTTACCGACCATTACATCCGTCTGATGGAGAAATTCGGCAAGCAAGCCGTTGTATGGGGATCGCTCACCCACGCCAAAGGCGAGACGCCCGTCAAAGTGGACAATGTACTGATGATGGCCTGGAGCAACGGGTACGCCCAACCGAAAGAAATGATCGACCTAGGCTATAAACTGGTCAACATCAGCGACGGATACACTTACATCGTTCCCGCTGCCGGCTACTACTACGACTATCTGAACACGAAGTACCTGTACGAAAGCTGGTCTCCGCGCAACATCGGCGGTGTGGAGTTCGAGGAGAAACACCCCAACATCGAAGGCGGCATGTACGCCGTTTGGAACGATGTGGTGGGCAACGGCATCAGCGTGAAAGACATTCATCACCGCTGCTTCCCGGCCTTGCAGACGATGGCCGCCAAAACGTGGTCGGCTACCGCTACCACCCTGCCCTACGATGAATTTGACAGCCGCCGTCACCTGCTGAGCGAGGCCCCCGGCGTCAACGAGCTCGGCATCATCAAAGGGCAGCCCCGGTCTACCGTATACACCCAACCCGAGGTGAAACCGGGCAAGACTTATCCCCACGAGGAGATCGGCTACAACTACAGCGTCAGCTTCGACATCGAATACGGTAACGAAACTCCGGGAACCGTTCTGTTCCGCAGCGAGAACGCCACCTTCTGGTTGGCAGATCCCGTCAGCGGTATGCTGGGATTCTCACGCGACGGCTATCTGAACACCTTCAAATACAGCGTGCGCCCCGGCGTGAAAGAGACCCTGCGCATCGAAGGCGACAACCGCTCCACCCGTCTGTTTGTCAACGGCAAGCTGTTCCAGGAATTGGGCTACGAAGAGCGACTGGCCGCCGACAAGAAACCGTGGAACTATGTCCGCACCTTGGTGTTCCCCTTGAAGGAAAGCGGTTCTTTCAAGAGCCGTATCACGAACCTGCAAGTAGCCAACTACTGTATGTCGGCACCCGTCGGTAAATAACGGAGCAAACCGGCAGGTGCGCATGCACCGGTGCCTATAGCAATGGCCCGAACCGCGTAAACACGCGGCTCGGGCCATTTTCTTCATCTATCACATCCGCTCTCTCCTCTCCCTCCGCCCCTTTGCGGACCGTTGTCGGGATTGGTCTTTGCGGCGGAACTAAATCAGATATTGCGAACTGATGGATTCGTTGGTCTCCACCCGGCGAATCGTCTCGGCCAGCATATCGGCGATGCTGAGCTGCTTCACCTTGGCACAACGGTTGTCGTAAGGAATACTGTCGGTAAAGACGATCTCCTCAAGCGCGCTCTTCTCCACCCTTTCGGACGCCGGGCCGGACATCACGCAATGGGAAGCAATGGCGCGTACGGATTTGGCTCCGTTCTCCATCATCAGATCGGCCGCCTTGGTTATGGTACCTGCCGTATCCACCATATCGTCCACCAGGATCACATTGGCATCCTTCACGTCACCGATAATCTGCATATTGGCCACCTCGTTCGGCTTGCGGCGCGTCTTGTTGCACAGCACCAACGGACACTCCAGGAACTTGGAGTAGGTGCTGGCCCGCTTCGATCCTCCCACATCGGGAGTGGCGATCACCAGATTCTCCAGTTTCAGCGACTGGATGTAAGGCAGCATGACGCTCGAAGCGTACAGGTGGTCTACGGGAACGTCGAAGAAGCCCTGCTCCTGGTCGGCATGCAGGTCCATCGTGATCAACCGGTTGATACCGGCCACGCTCAGCATATCGGCCACCAGCTTCGCACCGATCGAAACGCGCGGTTTGTCTTTTCTGTCCTGACGGGCCCATCCGAAGTAGGGAATCACGGCAATGATGCTCCGTGCCGAAGCGCGCTTGGCCGCATCGATCATCAGCAACAGTTCCATCAGATTGTCCGAGTTCGGGAAAGTGGACTGCACCAGGAATACATCTCTTCCGCGTATGGATTCCTCGTAAGACACGGCGAACTCACCGTCGGCAAAATGGGTAATGACCAACTGCCCGAGTTCGCAGCCCAAGCTGGCACAGATTTTCTCGGCCAGATACCGGGATCTGGTGCCGGAGAAAACCATAAATGAATTATTTTCGCTCATTTCTCTATTAAAGTGTTAATTAAAAAATTCGATGAGGATCAGTCCGCCGCGTCCCGTAGCTTCCGAAAGTGATTCAGCAGTTCCTTGTAGTCTTTGGTGGAATGGATGTTGAAACGGTTCCATAAATCGCCCAGGATCACCACACCGCCGAATCCGAATGCCTTGAGCACACCCATATTCTCACGGGTGACACCGCCCAGGGCCATCACCTTGCCGTCTATCCATCCCTCTGCGGCAGCCCGCTCCAGTGTCGCGCTGTCGAAGGCGGAATGATAGTCTTCTTTGGAAATGCTGTCGTATATCGGGCTTAGAAACACATAGTCGCACGCTTTCTTGGCCTGGCGCAACTCTTCTATCGTGTGGCAGGAGCGGCTCACATGCCCCCGGTAGTCGGCCGGCTTCTCGAGATTCCTCCGGTTCAGATGGATGCCTTTCAGATTAAATTCGTCTTTCAGGTAAAAATGGTCATGCACCACTATCTGCTGATGATGTTCTTCGGGAAGCAGGGTGAGCAGACGCTCGGAATAAACAGGCTCAGTACCCGGTTTGCGTAAATGAAGAATGTCCAGCCCTTCTTCAAAGAGCGAGTGAAGTATTTTATCCTCCTCCACGAAAAAGTCGGGAGTCGTCAATAATATTAATTTCATGGGTGCTCGTCACTTATTCTTCTGCAAAGGTAGCAAAAAACCGCCATGCGCCAACGTCTTTCGTTCTATTTTTCTCTTTTATTTCCGGTTACCGGCCTCACACGTCAATAAAATGATTATATTTGTAATAGTCAGAAGTATTTTGTTTGACTATCAGTGTATTATATGAAAC
>CAJUDC010000165.1 GCA_910584955.1 uncultured Paraprevotella sp.
CGTACACGAGCAACTAAAAAGCCCTTGATTTGCGCAGAAAAAAATCCGCAACGGTATTGAATCGCGATGTTCAATGCCGTTGCGGACAAATAAAAAGAGCGGTCTGCCTTCCGGGCAGACCGGCTGTTCGTTTTACCGAACCTGTACGACCAGATACTTACTTACGCTCCAGAACTGGTTCGGCTGCGTGATCGTAAGCACATATTGCCCTTTGGAATCTTTCACCAACTGATAGGACCCGGCCGGGTGGCTAGTAAGCAATTTGGCGCTCTTGGAATAGAGTTTTATCTCCTTGTCATAACGGATGTCTATCTTGGTAAAGTAGTCTTTATTGAAGTCGCCTCCGCGCAGCACATCGCCGTCCTGCAAAATCTTCTGCTCCTTCAGTTCCGACTTGGTACCGAAAACGAACCAGGCCGTATGCAACTGTTTGTCCTGGTCTTCTACTTTTTGCGACTTGGCTTTGTTCTCCTCCGTCAGGCTGCTCACGTTCTCGTTCAGATTGTCTATCGCTTCGCCTTGCTCGGCCAGCTGTATATTCTTCTCAGCCAACTGCACCTCCAACTCCTGTACCCGTTGTCGCTGCTCTTCCAACTGTACCGTAAGAGCCTCCACGGTCTTCTTGAACTTATCGGCTGTAAACGAACTGGTGCGCACTTTCTCCTGCAATTTGGCAATCATATCGCGATTTTGCGCCATGGTTTCCTGGATAAACTGCATATTCTCACGAATCATTTCCTTCGAAGACGCCGCCTCGGGATTCCCGTCAGCTACGGTAATGCGCCCTTCCGCTTCGCTGATACGGCGGAAGCCTTCCTGAATTTCGTTGAACGTTCCCATAATATCATTCAACTCATTGTCCTTCTCACTGATAATCTGCACCAGAGAGTCACGCTCTTTAGCTGCATCACTCCCGGACCGCAACGTGCCGTTGTCGCAAGCTGCCAGCAAGGACAGACAAGCTGGTATAAGAAACAATTTTTTCATACCTTTTCCTTTTTTACTTGTTATTACTCTTCGTTCGTATTCTCTTCGTCCCCGTGTACCGGCTTCTTTCTGGCCTCCACACAGGGATTTCCTCCTAACACAATGACAAATTCCCCTCTCGGTTCCGTTGCCGTGAAATGCTCCAGTGCCTCTGCCAACGTTCCCCGCACACATTCTTCGTGCACCTTGGAGATTTCCCTGCATACCGATACCGGACGCTCGCCTCCGAAGACCTCCGCAAACTGTGTCAGCGTCTTCACCAGCCGATGAGGGGATTCATAAAAAATCAGCGTACGGGGTTCTTCTTTCAGCAAAGCCAACCGTGTGGCACGTCCTTTCTTGGGCGGCAAGAAGCCTTCAAAACAAAACTTGTCGCAAGGCAAGCCCGACGCCACCAGAGCCGGAACAAAAGCTGTGGCTCCCGGCAGACAACACACTTCCACGCCGGCCCGTATGGCTTCGCGCGCCACAAGAAATCCGGGATCGGAGATGCCCGGCGTTCCGGCGTCCGAAATCACCGCGACCGTTTCACCGGCACGCAGCCGCTCCACTACCCTGCTCACCGTCTGGTGTTCATTGAACTTATGATAAGACAACATGGCATTCTTTATATCGAAATGTTTCAGCAGGATGCCCGACGTACGGGTATCTTCCGCCAGAATCACGTCAGCCTCTTTCAATACACGCAAGGCGCGATAGGTTATATCTTCCAAATTCCCGACCGGTGTCGGTACCAAATACAGTATTCCCATTCTCAATAGCAACTTGAGCAAAAATAAGCATAAAATCATGTTGCCCGCACAAACGCCCTGATTATTTAACAGAAGTTTATGTTTTTCCCCCTTTTTTGCCGGTTTTTGAAACGGATATATTACTTTTGTTCCTTGAACAAGCCTAATGAACCATATGACCAGTTTATCAGACAGAAGTGGCGAGATGATGCGCCGGGGACGGGTAGAAGTAATTTGCGGGTCCATGTTCTCCGGTAAGACGGAAGAACTCATCCGCCGTATGAAAAGGGCCAAATTTGCCCGTCAAAGTGTAGAAATATTCAAACCGTCCGTAGACACCCGTTATTCGGACGACGATGTCGTCTCCCACGAAGGAAACTCCATTCCCTCCACTCCCGTAGAGACTTCGGCCAGCATCCTGCTCCTCGGCTCCGATACGGAAGTAATAGGTATCGACGAAGCGCAATTCTTCGACGACAACATCGTAGAAGTATGCAATGAGCTGGCGAACCGAGGCACCCGTGTCATTGTAGCCGGACTGGATTTGGATTTCAAAGGAATACCGTTCGGTCCGATGCCCGCTTTATGCGCCATTGCAGACGAAGTGACCAAAGTTCATGCCATTTGCGTAAAATGCGGCACGTTGGCTTATGTCTCCCATCGTACGGTACATAACGAGAAGCGGGTATTGCTGGGCGAAAAACTGGAGTACGAACCGCTTTGCCGGGAATGCTACCGGAAAGCACGTGCCGAGGAAACCAAGCAGCAGGCGACCGGAAAAGATTAAAACACACCGAATATGCTGGAAAAAGAAATCACCTTCGACCGGTTCATCCGAGGTCTTCTTGTTGTATGCGGAACAGGACTGGCCATTTATGTAATCAACAGACTGAGCAGTGTGCTCCTGCCTTTTTTCATCGCATGGATATTAGCCTACATGCTTTATCCGCTGGTCACTTTTTTCCAGTATAGGCTTCATCTGAAAAATCGCATCGCCAGCATCATTCTGGCGCTACTGCTTATGCTTGTCATTTTGGCGGGAGCTCTTTACCTGATCATTCCGCCTACCATCTCCGAGTTTATGAAACTACGCGACGTCATCAGCGGGTTCATCAACGAAAACGCCTTGGGAACGGATTTCTCTCATTCCATAGAAGATTTTCTGAAACAATACATCGACCAGAATTCTTTTGTACGCCTCATCCATGAAAACAACATCATGGAAGCCATCCGCCAAGCCATCTCCCACCTGTGGGGCGTTATCTACCATACAGTGGACTTTGCCATCGGTGTTCTGGCCTCCTTCATCATCCTATTATATATGTTCTTTATTTTATTGGATTATGAGAAATTGTCACAAGGATGGGTGAAGTTGATCCCGAAAGGGAACCGCACTTTTGCCGTAATGATTGCCGATGACGTAAAACATGGCATGAACGCCTATTTTCGCGGACAAGCACTGGTAGCCACATTGGTAGGCATACTTTTCAGCGTAGGTTTCCTCATCATTGATTTTCCTTTAGCCATCGGACTGGGGCTCTTCATCGGCATTCTGAATCTTGTTCCCTATCTGCAAATCATCGGCTTCATTCCCACCGTCCTATTGGCTTTGCTCAAAGCAGCCAACACCGGCGAGAACTTTTGGATCGTTCTGTCCTTGGCCCTCCTCGTTTTTGCGGTTGTGCAATTCATTCAGGATATGATATTGGTCCCTAAAATCATGGGCAAACTCATGGGGTTGAATCCGGCAATCATTCTTCTGTCCCTTTCCGTATGGGGCAGCCTGCTGGGCATCATCGGACTGATTATCGCTCTTCCGCTCACGACTTTGATTCTGTCGTACTACCGACGGTTCATCATTGAGGAAGAAAAACTCCATACCTCTACCTCAACCTCTTCGACAGCATCCGACACAACGGATGCAACCACCATCCTTTCTGTGGAAGGGGACCATACCACAGAGCCCTCCACCCCGACATCCGCCGACTCCGCCGGCAAAACGGATGCTCGCGCCCCTCTCACTAACAAGCCGTAACATAGCCCAATACACACGGGAAACAGGCTGAAAAGCGGCCATGATTCTGCCAGATCTCCCAACCGGTCGTTTCATACCATAGAAAAAGGGAAGTACTTTTGCTAAGTACTTCCCTTTCTTGTTGCGGAGGCCCGACTCGAACAGACGACCTCCAGGTTATGAGCCTGGCGAGCTACCAACTGCTCCACTCCGCGATATT
>CAJUDC010000166.1 GCA_910584955.1 uncultured Paraprevotella sp.
AATCTAGAGTAAAAGCAATTATCGTTGATAAGTTGGGCGTAGACGAAGCCGAAGTAGTAGCCGGTGCAAGTTTCACTAACGACCTGGGTGCAGATTCACTGGATACCGTTGAACTGATCATGGAATTCGAAAAAGAATTCGGCATCAATATTCCTGACGACCAGGCAGAAAAGATCGGTACAGTAGGCGACGCCATTGCTTATATCGAAGCTAACGCTAAATAATATTCCTGTAAAACATGGAATTAAAAAGAGTGGTTGTAACCGGTATCGGAGCCATTACCCCGCTAGGCAATTCGGCCGAGGAAACTTGGAAGAACCTGGTAGACGGTGTAAGCGGCGCCGGACCTATTACACATTTTGATGCCTCCCTTTTCAAAACCCAGTTCGCTTGCGAGGTGAAAAACTTCAATGCGGGAGATTACATCGACCGCAAGGAAGCCCGCAAGATGGACCTCTACACCCAATACGCCCTTGCAGCCGCCAAGATGGCCGTTGAAGACTCGGCCATGGACATGGAGACGGTGAACAAGAACCGTATCGGTGTAGTGTTCGGTGTGGGAATAGGGGGTATCCATACGTTCGAAGAGGAGACCGCCAACTATGCCCTGCACGGCAAAGAACTGGGACCGAAGTACAATCCGTTCTTCATCCCCAAGATGATAGCAGACATCGCCAGCGGCCACATCTCCATTATGTATGGATTCCACGGGCCCAATTACACCACGACATCCGCCTGCGCTTCTTCAACCAACGCACTGGCCGACGCTTTCAACCTCATTCGTCTGGGCAAAGCCGACGTCATTGTAAGCGGAGGAGCCGAAGCCGCCATCTGGCCGGCCGGTGTGGGAGGATTCAACGCCATGAAGGCGCTTTCCACCCGCAACGACGACCCCACACGAGCTTCGCGTCCTTTCAGCGCCAGCCGCGACGGTTTCATCATGGGAGAAGGTGCCGGATGCCTGATATTGGAAGAACTGGAGCATGCCAAAGCACGTGGTGCCAAGATATACGCCGAAATGGTGGGAGCCGGCATGTCGGCCGACGCACACCACATCACCGCTTCCCATCCCGAAGGACTGGGTGCCAAACTGGTGATGCAGAACGCACTGGAAGACGCCGGTATGCAACCGGACGAGATCGACTATATCAATGTTCACGGCACGTCGACCCACGTGGGAGACATCTCCGAGGCCAAAGCCATCAAGGATGTTTTCGGCGATCACGCCTACCGGCTCAACATCAGCTCGACAAAATCCATGACCGGTCACCTGCTCGGTGCCGCCGGAGCTGTTGAAGCCATGGCCAGCGTGCTGGCCGTACAAAACGACATTGTGCCCCCCACCATCAATCACGAGGAGGACGACAAGGACGAGGAAATCGACTACAAGTTGAATTTCACGTTCAACCAGGCACAAAAACGTCCTGTACGCGCAGCCTTAAGCAACACCTTCGGTTTTGGAGGACACAACGCATGTGTAATCTTTAAGAAGTACGCAGAATAATCCGTGTTTCCTACAAACATAATAGAAAAAATAAAGCTCTCTTTCCGCAAGGATAAAGAGCTTTATTGTTCTTTCTACGATATGCTGGGCTTCTATCCCAAAAATATCGAGCTCTACCGCCAGGCCCTTTTGCACAAGTCCTCCTCCATCAAAGGAGAAAAAGGAGGATGGATCAACAACGAACGCCTCGAATTCCTAGGGGATGCCGTGCTGGATGCCGTCGTCGGCGACATCGTATACCGCCATTTTCAGGGCAAGCGGGAAGGCTTTCTCACCAACACACGCAGCAAGATCGTACAACGCGAGACGCTGAACAAGATCGCTGTAGAAATCGGTCTGGACAAGCTGATCAAATCGTCCACACACACTTCCACACACAACAACTACATGTGCGGAAACGCCTTCGAGGCCCTCGTCGGCGCCATCTATCTGGACAGGGGATATAACTTCTGCCGCCAATTCATGGCACACCGCATCCTGCAACGCCTCATCAACCTCGACAAGGTGGCCTACCGGGAAGTGAACTTCAAAAGCAAGCTGATAGAATGGGGACAGAAGAACAAGATGGAGGTGGACTTCAGACTGACGGAACAAAGTAACATCCACAGCAATTCACCGGTATTCGGCAGTTGCGTCGTCATCGAGGGAATAGAATGCTGCAAAGGCAGAGGCTACTCCAAGAAAGAAAGCCAGCAGCAAGCCGCCAAAAGCACCCTGCAACAACTTAAGCGCAACCCCGACTTGCTGCAACAGATCCGCCAAAACAAAGAATTGCGTACGGCAGAAAAAGCCACGTTGCAGGAACTCTCTACAGCCCCCTGCGAGAGCATCCTCTCCTAACACCACAGCCCCACAGACAAAACGAGACTCCTCCTTAGCGGCATCCGTACAAGACTTACAAAGAAAACAATGCCATTATTCGAGAGTATAAAGCATGCTGACGAGAATGGCATTGAATACTAAACCTCACGTGCCTTGTGGAAGATATTGGAATACACTGAATACAGACATTTCCTTCCAATCATTGACAAAACCAAACTTGCCTGTAAAAATAACGGTCAACGCATAAAAGCCCCTTTCGAGGGCATCCTCGAAACAGTTGAGATTGGCGTTCCAGAACTAATTATCCCTAATTCTTATCTAACTTAAGCAAATTAAGTACCGATCCGACCAAATCGCCGTAAGAAAATTACGGAGTAATTAAAATAATACGTATCTTTACAATCGAATCAAGTTGAAAATAAATATGCTAACAAAATTTGCAGTAACAAACTATAGAGGATTTGCCAATCGTATTGAGTGGGATTTATCCAATCCAGCCAATTATGAGTTTAATAAATCCGTGATTAAGGATGGTGTTATAAAAAATGGCATCATATATGGTCCAAATGGATCCGGTAAAACGAATTTTAGTTTAGCGATATTCGATATAGAGAACCATTTATCTCCGAAATGGAAAAAAATAGATTACTACGTGAATTTCATTTATACTGGTAACAACAATGGAGTCGTTAAATTTGAATACACATTCAGATTTGACAACGACACAGTAGATTATATTTATGCCAAGAATGCTGTCGGAATATTGGTGGAGGAAAGTCTTTTTGTAAATAAAATGAATATCTTTGAACGGAAAGACAACTCATTTCGTATTGATAAGCAGCAATTCCCTATGGACAAAAATATAGAAAAAAACCTTGAGAACAATGCAAACAATGTGTCCATAATCAATTTCCTGCTTACATCTTATCCGCTCAATTCAGAGCATTATTTGATCAAACTCAATAGGTTTGTCAATTCCATGCTTTGGTTCAGGAATCTTGATGTCCGTGAATTTATCGGACTTGAAACAAATACAACAATGTTGGATGAGTTTATCATCACAAACAACCTACTTGACGATTTCTCTGACTTTCTACAGCAAGTGAGTGGTCAGATTTTCCAGTTTGATGCACATGATACTACGGATAAGCAGATTCTTTGCCGAATAGATAAAAATAAAGTTCCATTCAGTCTAGTAGCATCAACTGGTACCCAGTCGTTACAGTTATTGTATTTTTGGATGAAGCGCATGGACGAAGCCTCGTTTGTCTTTATAGATGAGTTTGATGCTTTCTATCATTTCCGTTTGGCTTTTGAGGTATGCAAGCGGTTGTTTGCATTGGATTGCCAGATTTTCACATCGTCACATAATACATATCTGATGACGAATGATCTTTTGCGCCCGGATTGCAACTTTATTCTGAACAATAACAGAATCAAATGTTTGGCTGATAGCACAGACAAAGAATTGCGTTTCGGTCATAACATTGAAAAAATCTATCGAGCGGGAGCTTTCTATGATGAATACCTCAAATTCGCAGCCAATCCGTTTGCTCGAACCGATTTAATTGTTACGCGT
>CAJUDC010000167.1 GCA_910584955.1 uncultured Paraprevotella sp.
TGCCGCATCGTTGCGTGCATACGCCAAAGCCTTACCGTTACCCAGATTCTGGACGGTTAGCAGTTTACCGTCTGCATTCGGATACCCATCGTAGTCAGGATCGAAATCTGTCTCCCCTTTCTTGATACGCAATAGATGGCCTTCTTCTATATCATCTTTAATTACGGTTGCAGCCAGATAGAGGTTACCTTCTTCATCATACATTACACAGTTCTGCATCAATTCACCGTAAGCACTTCCGGCCATTTCATCGGCAAGCGAATTGCGTGTGATTTTTTCAACCTTCGTCAAATCGGCCGGGTTAAGGACTGCTGTATAAAATTTTGTTGTAGTCTTACCTCCTCTGCCGGACACACCGTTTTTCCCATAATAGAAGTAGTACAATTTTCCTGCCTTTTCATTATAGGTAAGAATACCCGATGTTGAGAACTTCTTTGTCTCTTCGCCTTCCACTTCAGATACAGGTAGTGGAATATCCAATGTACCCTCCTCCATAATCGACATATTATCGGCGTTCAGCTTACTCCAAAGGACTTTACTGGCATCACCACTGGCAGCCATGATAACGAGTGTGTTATCGTCAAGCCACGCATGCGTATATGAGCGTACTTTATAAGTATTCGTCTTGAACGGGCATGATGCTACTTCCACCACCTGGTTATTCTTGATCTGATATTTCACGAAACGGTCGTTGCTTGAAGGAACCTGGTAATAATATTTACCTTTCGAGATACTCTCCATAGAATATTCGCCCAGTTCCGTTCCTTCGCCTTTAATAGAGATGGTGCCTATATCTGCGGTCAGCTTGCCGATGCTATTAACGACAGTTTTGTTTTGGCTACTCATACCGCCATGTTTACCTACGGTCAGGAACAAATCGAAATGGTACTTGCTTTCGTCGAAAGCCGGTGCATCTTTTGTAACCGTAACGGAACAGGTCGCTGTAAATCCGCCGTCGTCTGTTTTAACGGTGATTGTGGCAGCACCTTCTGCAACGGCAGTAACAACTCCTTTGTCTACAGTAGCGACATTTTCATCCGAAGTGCTCCATGTAACGGATGTAACTGCGGCATTGGAGGGAGCGACTGTAGCGGTTAAAGAACCTGTTGTTCCCACCTTTAGTTCCAAGGAGGTCGGATTGACTGTGACTCCGGTCACGGTCAGTTTTTCAACGTCATCGTCATCCGAACAAGCGGTGAATGAGAACGCCATCATAGTTGTCATGAAGGCAAGTAATACAAATTTGAACTTCTTCATTTTTCTACTTTATTTATATGATTAATTAATGAATACCCTGAATTTCGCAAAGAAAGCACGTCCGGGCTTTTGCAGTTTATAATTGTCGTAGGCCGTTTCATCGAGGAAGTTGGTACACTCCAATGCGATATTGTAGCGATCATGCTTCCATGAGTAAGTAGCATTGGCATTGCAAATGTGTTGCGAGGGAATACGCGCCTTTGTATCGCGGTTGCCATAGGCTTCCCAGGTCAGAAAATACCAATGTACCCACTGGAACGTACAACCTAACCGTAACTTGCCGCCTTGTTGCCAAAGATTGCGGAACGTATAACTCGCCTCCGCACTGCCGAACAGCCAGGGACGGTTAGGTACATGGTTGTTGTATGTGGCCGAGGGTTTACCGTCTTCTTTGAACTCTTGCTGGTCGCGGGCATCCTGATAGCTGACATTAGCCATGAGTTGCAACCGTCCGTCCCAGTCGTAGCTGACTTCACCTTCCACACCTTTGATATGGACAGCGGGATCGTTGACATACTGCAACATACCTTCTTTTTCGATGACGGAAGTTTGTATATAGTTGTCCACATAACGCAGAAAACCGTTTGCCTCGTAATAGACGGTATGACGGGCGGCCGGACGCCATGTACCGAACAAGGCGAGATTGACATTGTTACTCTTCTCCGGCTCTAACGCCACATTGGCATAGACGGTCGTTCCGTTGCCTAACAGTTCCCGGGCAATAGGCAAACGTACACTATGCTCGTATGAAATCTTTACAGCCAACGGGTTGAAGAACGTATAACGCAGTCCGGCTCCGTATCCTAAATAGTTTTTCGTAGTCGAACCTTGTACTTTGTCCGAGCCGGTTACGGTGGATTGATCGGTTTGCCGGATATTAGGATGGTTCACGTAGTCTTTGGCAAAGAATACGTTCTGCATCTTGCCGTCGAAAAGCGATTGGCTGTAAGTCAGTCCGACGATATGTTTGGTTACCGCATCGTTAGACGGCTCGAAACTCTGGTCTAAATCGTCATAGCGGTCGTTGCCCGTCCGGCTCAGATTATAGTTCAGGTTAAAGCCGTGATGCTCATTCAGCTGATAATCCAAATTGGCACGCACGATAGTCAACGGACGCTTATAGTGGCGCATGGTAGGTTCGCCGCCCCTGATTTCGTTACGTTGGCTCACGATATAGCCACCGTCCCAATAATATTTACGGTAGGCGGTATCAACGGTGATGGAATGATCCCATGTGTGTGATAAGGTCGCCTTCAATGTCATATTTTCTGTGAGAAAGTTGCGTTTATTGTACCGCGCCGACACATTCCACGCATCTGAATTACGCTCCGCCATGCCATACACTTTGGTCTGTACGGAGCCTGTCTGCAATTCCTTGTCTGTTTTGGAGTAGGAAGCCGACACAAATAATTCGTCCACCCAAAATTTACCTACTATTCCTGCTTCTATCTGTGCTAAAAGCGAGAAATAACCGTCATGGAAACGTTTGGGATTGCCATTGATAAACCGATCGCCTGTCTCGTTACGCATCTGCACATCTTTCATCCGGTAATCGTTTTTCGAATAGTTGATGCCAACGGTAGGACGCACAATCAAACCTGTGCGCTGTTCCACAAACTGTGCATTCAGGTCAGCATTGTGTGTATGAAAGGAACCAATACTGTAAGATGCATCCAGGAAGTTCTCCTTCTCCGCCTTGGTTATAATGTTGACGGCACCGCCCAATGCATCCGTTCCCAACAAGGCAGGCACCACCCCTTTATAAATCTCCACCCGGTCGATCAGGTTGACAGGTAGATTGGCAAGCGTCACATTGCTACCTTTACTGTCTAATGGCACACCATCAATGAAATAACGGACAGAATTACCCGATAACCCGTTGATGGAAAGATCAAAATCAGAACCGACTCCTCCTTCTTCCCGGACCTTTATTCCGGTCGTCCGGTTCACTATATCAGTAAGATTCTTCAACGAGTTGATCTGCGATTTTACGTCAAGGGCATTTACCGAGAAAGCACCTTCCTTGATCTTCTGTGTTTTCGATTTACCGTACACTTCTACAGAATTCAGGGTTACGGAATTTTCTTCCATAACGAAATCGAGCGTCTTGTTCCTGCGGATATCGAGAGTTGTTTTTATTGTATTATAACCAAACAAGGTAATTATAAGAGTATGCTTTCCGGGTTTCAGACTTAGTGAATAGCGCCCCCGGTCGTCGGTATATGTCCCTGCCGTCGTATTTTCGATAGCAACAGTAACCATAGGAAGCGGAGCACCATCTTCTCCCCTCACCTCTCCGGACAGCGTAACCCTGTCTTGCGCCGCCAGACTTACAGGAAACAAACAAATAAACAACAAAAATACATGTATGAAACCTCTCATCCCATCAAAAACATTATATATTAACGATAGGCTTTCGATAAAACAGAATGGACCACATGAACAGCCGGAACTCCCTACCAAATACAGTCAAGTCCTTACTTACATGTTTTTCAGCCTTATTCCTCGAAAGCTTAAAACTACTGATTCTGGCAGGTCTTCTGACTTACTCCGTCATTGAACGTCCTTCCCATTCATTGCGAA
>CAJUDC010000168.1 GCA_910584955.1 uncultured Paraprevotella sp.
ACTGAGTTATATGCAGGGTAAGGACAGACCGTATCGGGCAAAGTCTCGGTACGGTCTGATGTTCCCGTCCGCCAACGACCTTTTATAGAACTCCTGTTCTCCCTCTTATAGCCTTACATCCTGCGGCCAGTTTGCTTCAAGCAGCCTCACGCATTTTGTGTAACACCTTACATAAAGTGCGTGAAGCCCCTTTTTGCAAAAGGACGGACACGGACAGACTTGGCATTACAGGGGGCGGGATAAATCCTGCCCTCTGTAGTCCCAAGACAGTCCGTCGAAAAGTCCGTCCCGGCTGGCCGCCTTATTCTTTTACCCATAATCTTTCCTTTTTCTAACGGATTCCCATTAAACCCAAGTCCGCTGCCGTGCGACCTACGGGATAGAATTTTCCGCAAAGGTAACCGGCCGCTCCAATCTTGCCAAGGCCGGCGTGCCGCCGCGAGTGACACGTAAAAATCTTCCTCTCCGTCTGTCGAGCGTATTTTTTCGGATCAGCCTTGCCCAATTGTCTCTTGCCACCTTCTGAAAGCAGAAAAATCTTCCCGGCGGTCGCAAACAGACCGAACAAAGGGAAATAAAAAGAAAGGTTAAATATGAGTTACAACAAATTGAAATCATTGGTGGCAAACGTGGAAGCGATAAAGACAGCGTTACAAATCCACATTCAAGGCAGACAAGCCACAACAGAGGAAAAAGAGATTTTATCCCTATATTCGGGGTTTGGCGGTATCAAAGAAGTATTGAACATCGGCACGGAAAAGCCTGTAAGTGGCGACATGGTAGAACCGATACAAAGATTGCAGGAGCTTATCGACACCTACCCACATTTCACAGAACCCATGCGCCACAACGTCATGGAGGGTATCAAAGCCTCCGTCCTGACAGCGTTCTACACCCCGAAATTCCTTGTTCAAGCGGTAACAAAACAAATACACACTACATTCAAGGATAACGGACTGCAAATGCGCTCATTCCTCGAACCGAGTGCAGGCATTGGCGGTTTCCTCCCGGTAGCCATGTCCGACACCTGCGGCTATGCTATTGAAAAAGACCCGGTTTCGGGTCTGATACTCTCCCTGCTGAATGACAACACGATTACACGGACAGCCGGGTTTGAAACGATAGACGAACAGGGTTTTAAACATACGAAATTCGATGTCATAGCCTCCAACATACCTTTCGGTAACTTCCGTGTGTTCGATGCGGAACTCTGGAAGAAAGGCGGCATATACGAGCAGGCTACCAAGACCATACACAATTACTTTTTCGTCAAGGCTATGGAACTTTTGAACGAGGGCGGTCTGTTGGCTTTCGTCACATCAAGGGGCGTGGCCGACACACCAAGCAACAAATTCGTGCGTGATTACCTTGTGAGCCATGCTGATTTGATAAGTGCCATTCGTCTGCCCGACATGCTTTTCATGCAAACAAGCGGTATCGAGGTAGGCAGTGACTTACTTGTATTTCAAAAACATACACACAAGGCATCACTTTCACAAAGGGAACAGCTCTTTTTGCAGGTCGGCAGGGAAAAGGCAGATACGACAGGCACAATGACCGAATACGCCAACAAACTTTTCACATTGTCGAAAACCACCCTTGCAACAGGCAGCCGCATTGCGATGAACCAGTACGGCAAGTATGTACGCAAATACCAGTGGCAGGGTGATGAAAACGCCATGTCGCAGTACCTCGCCGCATTGCTCAAACTCGACTTTGGCCGCTATTTCCGCAAAAGCCTTTTCACAAGTGAGGGACAGGACGGCATACACACGCAAATGTCCCTTTTCGGTAGTGTGGCCGTTAAGCAACCACCAAAAGGCAGACGAGCCTATACGGACGAGCCGGAAGCGTGGATGAAAGAGGGCGCAATGGTACTGTTCGAGGGGCAGGTGGGCGTTATCCAATACCGCAAATCCGACCTCTACCAAGAGACGGCCACCGATTTTGTCCCGGTGGACGAGGGCAAGGTGAACACCGACAGGGCAAACGACTATTTCGCTATCCGCAAGGCATACTTTGAACTTGCAATCAAAGAGCAGGAGAAACAGATGGAACAGCCGCAACTGCGTGAACGACTGAACGCTTGCTATGATGCTTTTGTCGCCAAATGGGGCTTTTTCCACGAGAACGACAACAAGGAATTTATCATGCTTGACAGCCTTGGCGTGGAAGTCTTTACAATAGAAATGCAGGTCAAGGGCAACATATTCAAAGCCGACATCATGCGTGAGCCTGTAGCGTTCAAAAAGATAGACACGACCGTGCAACTCACACCGGCCGAAGCGTTGGCAAGCAGTCTGAACTTTTACGGCTGTGTGGATATGGGCTATCTGACACAGACCACAGGCAAAGACGAGGACGAAGTTATCGACGACCTCAAAGGCGAGATATTCTACAACCCAGCCACCGGAGAATGGGAACACAAAGGCAAGTTCATAGCCAGAAACGTCATTGCCAAAAGCAAGGAAACAGGCTCTTATCTTCCCGACCTCACAGGCAAGGAAAAGGACTGGGCGGAAACCGCTGTAAAGGCATTGGAGGAAGCCATGCCCGAAGCGATACCTTACGAGGAACTCGACATCAACATGGGCGAGCGTTGGATTGACACGAAGCTGTACGCCGATTTTGCCACAGAGCTTTTCGGAACGGAAACCGATGTGATGTATTTTGACGTGAACGACACCTATCTGGTACGTCTGCAAGGATATTCCCCTATAGTCTATAACACCTATTCCGTAAAGAATTACAACGGAGAGGACTTGTTTGTACACGCATTGCAGGACACCGTTCCCGAAATAACCAAAGAGATAGAGCGGAACGGCGAAACGGTACGAGTGCCGGACGAGGAAGCCATACAGGAAGCGGCCACCAAGATACAGGAGATAAGAAACCGTTTCAACCAGTGGCTCGACTGTCAACCGATAGAGGTAAGGGACGAATTGGTAAGGGTGTACAACGAGCGGTTTAACTGTTATGTCCGTCCGCATTATGACGGCTCGGCACAGACCTTTCCGCAGCTCTCTTTCGAGAATTTCCCATACGACAGCCTCTATCCCTCACAGAAAGACGCTATCTGTATGATTAAGCAGAACGGCGGCGGTATCTGTTGGCACGAGGTAGGCACAGGCAAGACGATGATAATGTGCGTTTCAGCTTACGAAATGAAACGCCTCGGATTAGTGCAGAAACCACTCATTATCGGCTTGAAAGCCAATGTTCACGAGATTGCCGACACGTTCCGCAAGGCTTACCCCTCGGCAAAGGTGCTTTATCCGGGCAAGGAGGATTTCACCCCTGCCAACCGCAAAGAGGTATTCTCGAAAATCAAGAACAACAACTGGGACTGTATCATTCTGACGCACGACCAGTTCGCCAAAATACCGCAGTCGGAACAGACCATGATAGATATATTCACGGAAGAACTGGCCGATGTGGAGCGCAATTTGGAAGTATTGGAACAATCCACCATGCGCTACCGCAGCGGAAAGATGCAGGACGGTCTGGAGAAGCGCAAACAGAACCTCACGGCCAAACTTAAGGAGTTGCGAATGAAAATCAACGACCGGAAAGACGATACAGTCGATTTTCACTCGATGGGCATAGACCACATATTTGTCGATGAATGCCATTATCAGAACTTTTATGAGTTTCCTATTAAATCACTCAATTATTTAGTA
>CAJUDC010000169.1 GCA_910584955.1 uncultured Paraprevotella sp.
GGTTGTGCAGATGAATCTCTACCAGCCCTTTTTTCTGGGCGCGTCCCAGAATGGATTCGTTGAGGAAGCCCTCTATCAGTTCCGGTAATACGGTGATGATGTCTATTCGCATACAAAAAATGTTTTGCTTGCAAAATTAATCATTTTTAGTCAAACGGCAGATGGTTTGGTGATGATTTAGGAAGTGATTTCTTTTCGGGAACCCGTTTATTTCTTTACCTTTGTTCGGAATTTATAACCGGGGAAGTAAGGATACGGCGGACGACTGCGTTCACCGTCCTGCTTGCCGGAAAGGAAAAACGACTGGAACAATGGAAACGAAAGAACGGATAGAATGGTTGCGGGCTGAGCTGCACCGTCATAATTACAACTACTATGTGTTGAATACGCCTGAGATAGACGATCGGGCGTTCGACCGGATGATGGAGGAGTTGCAGCGCCTGGAGGCGGAACATCCCGAGATGTATGATGCCAACTCTCCAACGCAACGGGTGGGAAGCGACTTGAACCGGGAATTTGTTCAAGTGCCTCATAAATACCCCATGCTTTCGCTATCCAATACATATAACAAGGCAGAGGTTGCCGATTTTTACGAACGGGTGCGGACCGGGTTGGAGGGAGAGCCGTTTGAAATCTGCTGTGAGATGAAGTACGACGGGCTTTCCATTTCACTGATGTATGAGAACGGTCGGCTGGTACGTGCCGTGACGCGCGGCGACGGCGTGCAGGGCGATGATGTGACGGAGAACGTGAAAACGATACGTTGCATACCCCTTTGTCTGACGCCGGGTACTTCTTATCCTGCCGACTTTGAGATACGCGGCGAGATTCTGATGCCCTGGACGAGCTTTGAAGAGCTGAACCGGGAGCGGGAGGCGAACGAAGAACCGCTTTTTGCCAACCCGCGCAATGCGGCTTCGGGCACGCTCAAGAGCAAAAGTTCGGTCGTGGTGGCCCGGCGCAAACTGGATGCCTATCTGTATTATCTGCTGGGCGAGGAGGTGCCTTGCGACGGACATTATGAGAATTTGCAGGCGGCCCGTTCGTGGGGCTTCAAGATATCGGAAGGGATGCGGAAGGCAACGACGTTGCAGGAAATCTTCGACTTTATTGATTTCTGGGACGGGGAGCGGAAACGGTTGCCGGTAGCCACCGACGGCATTGTGCTGAAGGTGAATTCACAGCGCCAGCAGCGTGCGTTGGGCTTTACGGCCAAAAGTCCGCGTTGGGCCATAGCCTATAAGTTTCAGGCCGAGCAGGCTGCCACACAGTTGCGCGCAGTGACGTTTCAGGTGGGGCGGACAGGAACCGTTACGCCTGTGGCCAATATGGATCCTGTGCTGCTGGCCGGTACGGTGGTGAAGCGGGCGACATTGCACAATGCCGATGTCATGGAACAGCTGGATCTGCATATCGGCGACAAGGTGCTGGTGGAAAAAGGCGGTGAGATTATCCCGAAAATCGTGGGGGTGGACAAGGAGGCGCGCGGGGCGGATCTGGGCGAGAAAGTCCGATTTGTCACCCACTGTCCCGAATGTGGCGCGCCGCTGGTGCGCTACGAAGGTGAGGCGGCCTGGTATTGCCCTAACGAAAGTGCTTGTCCGACGCAGATAAAGGGACGCATCGAACACTATATCAGTCGGCGGGCTATGAATATCGACAGCTTGGGACCGGAGACGGTCGATGAGTATTACCGTCGGGGGCTGATCCGCAATGTGGCGGATTTGTACGACATACAGGTGCAGCAGATTAACGGTGACGGTAGCCGCGAGAAGTCGGCCCGAAAAGTAGTGGCTTCTATCGCCGCTTCGACAGAGGTGCCTTTCGAGCGTGTGGTGTTTGCGTTGGGGATACGTTTTGTGGGCGAGATTGCGGCCAAGGCGCTGGCCCGTAACTTCAAAAGTATCGACGCGCTGGCATCGGCCACCGTGGAGGAGCTGTCGGCTGTGGGAGGCATCGGGCAGGTGATAGCCCGGAGCGTGGTGGACTATTTCGCACGTCCCGAGAACAGGGAACTGATAGAGCGCCTGAAAGCTCACGGTGTGAGGATGGAACTGTCGGAAGACGAACTCAGTGCCCATTCCGACCGGCTGGCCGGACAGACGGTCGTGATCAGCGGTGTGTTCGCCCGCCATTCCCGTGACGAGTACAAAGCCATGATAGAGAAACACGGCGGTAAGAATGCGGGAAGCATCTCTGCCAAGACGTCCTTTGTGCTGGCCGGTGCCAATATGGGGCCCGCCAAACTGGAGAAAGCCCGTAAGTTGGCGGTGCGTATTTTGAGCGAGGATGAGTTTCTGGCGATGATAGAAATGTAATAAAAGTTTGGCAAAAAGCCGAAAAAATAGTATTTTTGTCGCGGAATAGCATTAAAATTCTAACGTATGGCACAAAATAAGTTCAAAGGACTGGGCATTGCGCTAGTCACTCCTTTTAAGTCGGATGGCAGTATAGACTATGACGCCTTGTTCCGTCTGGTTGAATATCAGATAAAAAACGGTGCGGATTTTCTTTGTATAATGGGTACGACGGCCGAAACTCCCTGTCTGTCGGCCGAGGAGAAGAAAACGCTGAAGAGCCGGGTGGTGGAACGTGTGGCCGGGCGTGTGCCGATTCTGATGGGCTGCGGAGGAAACAATACGTCGGCTATTGTAAGCGAACTGAAGACGGCCGACTGGAAAGGGATCGACGGAGTTCTTTCCGTTTGTCCTTATTATAACAAACCTTCGCAGGAGGGGCTTTATCAGCATTTTAAGGCGGTTGCCGAAGCTTCTCCCGTGCCGGTGGTATTATATAATGTGCCCGGGCGTACGGGGGTGAATATGAATGCCGACACCACGCTGCGCCTGGCGCGCGATTTTGACAATATCGTGGCCATCAAGGAGGCTAGTGGAAACATCACCCAGATGGATGACATTATTAAAAACAAGCCGCCGCATTTCGATGTTATTTCCGGGGACGACGGCATCACGTTCCCCCTGATCACTTTGGGGGCTGTGGGTGTTATCTCCGTGATTGGCAATGCCTTGCCCGCAGAGTTCAGCCGCATGGTACGTCTGGCCCTGCGAGGGGACTACGGCAGTGCGCTGGCTATCCATCATCAGTTTGCCGAACTTTTCAAACTGCTTTTTGTTGACGGAAATCCGGCCGGTGTGAAAGCTATGTTGCATGCTATGGGAATGATCGAGAACCAGCTTCGGTTACCTTTGGTGCCTACGCGCCTCACCACGATGGAGAAAATATCGACTATCCTGCGCGAGTTGAACATAAAATACTGAGCCGTCGGGCGGCATCAAGTGCTTTGGTGCCGGAAAAAGAACAATAAGCTGTACATCTTTTTTGAAAAAGGTGTACAGTAAAAAATAAA
>CAJUDC010000170.1 GCA_910584955.1 uncultured Paraprevotella sp.
ACAACTCTTTCGGACCGGAATTTCCGTAGCCGTACATTGGAACATGACATCACGCTTTGTTTTCTGCAAATCGGTCTTTGTTCCGAACAGTTCAAGTCGTGGTTTTTACAAACCGGGACCGGAACTGAAGTTGCCGGGCTCGGAACGATGGTTTCCGGTCCCGGCGTTTGCTTTTTTATTCCGTCAGCCTCTTGTTTTATAATAAGAAAGTGAAAAAGTTCTTTTTTCGGGAGCTTCCGGCGGTTATCCGCAGCGGGACGCACCGCAATGCTTGCAGATGAGGCATCCCTCCTGGTAGATCAGGGTTTCATGGCCGCAGTTGGGACATTTCAGCCCTCGGGCTTCCGTGCCGTCGGTGATGTACTTTTTCAAGGCACGTTCCACACCGTTTTTCCACGTGTTGATGCTTTCGCTTTCCAGTTGCAGGGAGCTTACCAGTCGTATGACGTGCTCCAGCGGCATACGGTAGCGCAACACCCCGGAGATGAGTTTGGCGTAGTTCCAATATTCCTTGTTGAACTTCTCCGACAGGCCTTCTACCGTTGTTTTGTATCCTTTCTTGTTCTCGAATTGGAAGTCGTAGCGCTTGCTTCCGTCTTCGTTCGTATTCTTGATGATGCGGCCTTTGGTGACGCTTTTGGGCAGGACGATGCCCTCGTCGTCGTCTTGCAGACCGGTGAATATTTCGTAGGGATGTCCGTTGAGCAGGCCCACGAAAGCCACCCACTTTTCCTTGTTGTTCTGGAAGCGGACCACGTCGCACTCCAACGACTGCGGGCGGGTCTCCGTCACTTCGGGCGGGCGGCACGGGCTGTTTTCCTTCTTCTCATCCTTTTTCTTCACCGAGATCATTACGCCCGAACGTGAGCCGTCGCGGTAGATGGTGCAACCTTTACAACCGGACTTCCAGGCCTCGATATAGAGGCGGTTTACCAGTTCCTCGTCCACATTGTTGGGCAGATTCACGGTGACGCTTATCGAATGGTCCACCCATTTCTGTATGGCCCCTTGCATCTTTACTTTCATGAGCCAGTCCACATCGTTGGCAGTAGCCTTGTAATAGGGGGAGCGGGCCACCAGGTCGTTGATCTCGTCTTGAGTGTATTTCTTGGTCGTGTCGTAGCCGTTTACCTCCATCCACGTAAGGAATTTGTGGTGGTAAACGATGTATTCCTCAAAAGCATCGCCCGTTTCGTCCGTGAAGTCGATGTGCGCTTCCGGGTCGTTCGGGTTCACTTTGCGACGGCGCTTGTAGATGGGCAGGAACACGGGCTCGATGCCCGAGGTGGTCTGTGTCATCAGACTGGTGGTGCCTGTTGGGGCAATCGTAAGGCAGGCAATGTTCCGTCGACCGTACTTCACCATGTCGGTATACAGTGCGGGATCGGCCTCCTTGATGCGGTTTATGAACGGGTTGTTCTGCTCACGCTCCGCATCGTATACCTCGAACGCTCCGCGCTCTTTGGCCATGATCACGGAAGAACGGTAGGCTTCCAAGGCTACGGTACGGTGCACCCGGACAGAAAATTCGGTTGCCTCTTCAGTGCCGTAGCGCAGGCCCATGGCGGCCAGCATGTCGCCTTCGGCCGTGATGCCTACACCGGTACGCCGGCCTTGCCCGCTCTTCTTGTAAATCTTTTCCCACAGGTGTCTTTCCGTGCCTTTTACCTCCTGGCTTTCCGGGTCGGTATCTACCTTTTCCATGATCTGGCATATCTTTTCCAGTTCCAGGTCGATGATGTCGTCCATCATGCGTTGCGCCAGAGCGATGTGGCGCTTGAAACGGTCGAAGTCGAAGTAGGCCTCGGGGGTGAACGGGTGAACGACGTAGGAGTACAGGTTCACCGACAGCAGCCGGCAACTGTCGTACGGGCAGAGCGGAATCTCGCCGCAGGGATTGGTGCTTACCGTACGGAATCCCAGATCGGCATAGCAGTCGGGAACGGATTCTTTCAGGATGGTGTCCCAGAACAATACGCCCGGTTCGGCCGATTTCCAGGCGTTATGCACGATTTTCTTCCAGAGTGCTGCGGCGTCTATTTCCTTTTGAACGGATGGATTCGTGCTGTAGATCGGGTATTGCTGGGTATATGCCCGGCCTTGGGTGGCGGCTTCCATGAATTCGTCGTCCAGCTTGACCGATACATTGGCACCGGTAACCTTTCCCTCCGTCATTTTGGCGTCGATAAACGCTTCCGCATCGGGATGCTTGATGCTTACGGACAGCATCAGGGCACCGCGTCGACCGTCTTGTGCCACTTCGCGCGTGGAATTGCTGTAACGCTCCATGAAAGGAACCAGGCCGGTAGAGGTCAATGCCGAATTTTTTACGGGAGAACCTTTTGGGCGGATGTGCGAAAGATCGTGTCCCACACCTCCACGGCGTTTCATGAGCTGTACTTGTTCTTCGTCGATGCGGATGATGCCGCCGTACGAGTCGGCTTCACCGTCGAGGCCGATGACGAAGCAGTTGGAAAGCGATGCAACCTGATGTGCATTGCCGATACCCGTCATGGGGCTGCCTGCCGGAACGATATAGCGAAAATGATCGAGCAGTTCGAAGATTTCTTCCGCCGTCAGCGGGTTGGCATAACGGGCCTCGATGCGTGCCACTTCGTTGGCGATACGCCAGTGCATGTCGGTCGGTGACTGTTCGTAGATATTCCCGAAGGAGTCTTTCATGGCGTACTTGTTCACCCATACGCGGGCGGCCAGTTCGTCTCCATTGAAGTACTTGAGCGAAGCTTCGAATGCCTCGTCATAGGTGTAGGTTTTCTTTTCCACTTTGGTTGTTTTTCTAGGTTCGTTTTTATTGCTTTTTTCATGGTTGTAGAGAGTATCGAACGAAAGCTTATAAAAACAACGGCAAAACTACACATGTTTTTTTAATTGGCAAAATAAAACCATGTAAATATTCTCGTTTTGGAGTGAAGTTTTCCGATTCTGTTTGTTAGGACATTGAGAATTAGTTGTTTAATTAATTGGTGATCGTGGCGAAGTTTTCCAAAAAGAAATTTCTTCAAAATAATAGTTACCTAAAATGTTGCATGCCTGATGTTTTTACGTTAACTTTGTGACTGAATGATAATCCTGTTTTATGGAGACGATAAAGACAAGACGCAGCATACGGAAATACGCCGACAGGGAAGTGAGCGACGAGTTGTTGCATGCCCTGCTGGACGAGGCGGAGCGGACGCAGACAATGGGCAATTTGCAGTTGTACAGTGTGGTGGTCACGCGCAGTGAAGAGATGAAAAAGCGCTTGGCGCCGGCTCATTTCAACCAGCCTATGGTGACAGCGGCTCCGGTAGTGCTGACAATCTGTGCCGATTTCAACCGGACGTCGGCTTGGTGTAGGAACCGGAA
>CAJUDC010000171.1 GCA_910584955.1 uncultured Paraprevotella sp.
ATGGTGCTCGCCACGTTGCAACGTGGCGAGCACCATTTTTTAATGCGGCGAGCATCACCGTTTATCGGGGTGCTCACCACATTTTAATTTGTATAAGTTGTTGGTATGTAGTTCCTTATGTGATGGTAACAAAATAACCAAAAAATAGCGGATGGAATCCTTGTCCGTTCCCGCAAAAATCTCTACTTTTGCGAGACACAGGTGCGCGACCTGCTTTTCGGCAGGTGGCGTGAAAAGGGAACCGGGTGCGAATCCCGGACAGACCCGCTGCTGTGAAGCTCTTTAACGTTCCTGATATTTTTTCTTCGATCCACTGGTTTCGGAAACCGAAATCGGGAAGGATGCAGGAGCGTGAGTCAGTCAGAAGACCTGCCTGTGTTGCCGTCGTGATACCCCGTGGAATGGGATAAGCGAATAATTTTTTTAAGTGGTTCTTTGGTGGGAATGCAAGGCCGCAGGAGAGGCGGTCGGGGCGGAGTGGCGTCCGCCGGATGGCGCACGGGGGTGTGCGATTCGGTTTTTGGCCGGAGAACCCGGAATAACGAATGAAAAACTTTACCGAAAATGATTCAGACAGTTGTAAAAAGAGACGGACGTATCGTCGGGTTTAACGAACAGAAAATAGCGGCAGCCATCCGCCGGGCGATGATGCACACGGAACAGGGCGAGAACATGGAGCTGATCCATCAGATAACCGATCATATCTCCGTGCGGGGAAAGTCGCAGATGACGGTAGAGGAAATTCAGGATGCCGTAGAGATGGAACTGATGAAAAGCCGCCGTAAGGATGTGGCGCAGAAATACATCGCTTACCGTAACCAGCGCAGCATTGCCCGTAAGGCTAAAACGCGCGATATGTTTTTGGAAATCATCAATATCAAGTCGAACGACGTCACGCGTGAGAATGCCAATATGAATGCCGACACGCCGGCGGGCATGATGATGAAGTTCGCCAGCGAGACTACCAAGCCTTTCGTGGACGATTATTTGCTGAGCGAGGAGGTGAAAGAGGCGGTGCAGAACAATTACCTGCATATCCACGACAAAGATTATTATCCGACCAAGAGCCTGACTTGCGTGCAGCACCCCTTGGACCGCATCCTGCAATACGGTTTTTCGGCCGGTCACGGCGAATCGCGTCCGGCCAAGCGTATCGAAACGGCCAGCATACTGGGATGTATCTCCCTGGAGACGGCGCAGAACGAGATGCATGGCGGCCAGGCCATTCCGGCTTTCGATTTCTATCTGGCTCCTTATGTGCGTACCAGTTTCATCGAGGAGGTGAAGATTCTGGAAGAACTGTACGGGGCAGACTTTTCGGGGCTTTATCACCGGCAGATAGACGATTTCGTGACCCGTCCGTTGGACGGACTGGAAGGCGAGGACCGCGTCCTGCAACATGCTGTGAACAAGACCGTGGCCCGGGTGCATCAGTCGATGGAAGCCTTTATTCATAACATGAATACCATCCATTCGCGCGGCGGCAACCAGGTGGTATTCAGCTCTATCAATTACGGAACGGACACCTCGGCCGAAGGTCGCTGTATCATACGCGAAGTGTTGCGCAGTACGTATGAAGGAGTGGGCAACGGCGAAACGGCCATTTTTCCTATTCAGATATGGAAAAAGAAACGGGGGGTAAGTTATCTGCCCTCCGACCGCAATTACGACTTGTATCGTTATGCCTGCAAGGTGACGGCGCGGCGCTTTTTCCCGAACTTCATCAATCTGGATGCCCCTTTCAATCACAATGAGAACTGGCGGCCGGACGACCCGCAGCGCTATCTGTGGGAGACGGCTACTATGGGATGCCGTACCCGTGTGTTTGAAAACCGGTTCGGGCCGAAGACATCCGTAGGACGGGGCAACATCTCTTTCTCTACCATCAATATCGTACGGCTGGCCATAGAATGTATGGACATTGCCGATGCCGACGAGCGGATAGCGGCATTCTTTGCCAAACTGGACTATATGCTGGAGGTGACGGCCCGGCAGTTGCACGAACGGTTGGAGTTCCAGAAGACGGCCTTTGCCAAACAGTTTCCGCTGGTGATGAGTTCGTTGTGGCTGGGCAGCGAGAAACTGAAAGACGGTGATACGATAGCGTCGGTGATCAACCAGGGTACGCTCGGGATCGGATTTATCGGGCTGGCCGAGTGCTTGGTGGCCCTGACGGGCAAGCATCACGGCGAGGATGAAGAGGCGCAGAAGCTGGGCCTGCGGATTGTGACGTACATGCGTGACCGGGCCAACGATTTTTCCGAACTTTATCAGCACAACTACAGCGTGCTGGCTACACCGGCCGAGGGCCTTTCGGGCCGTTTCACGCGTGGCGACCGCAAGAAGTTCGGTCGGTTGAAAGGCATTACCGACCGCGATTACTACACCAATTCCAACCACATACCGGTGTATTACCCTTGTAGCGCGCGCCACAAAGCCGAAGTGGAAGCCCCGTATCATGACCTGACGCGCGGAGGGCATATATTTTATGTAGAGATCGATGGCGACGCCACCCACAATCCCGAAGTGATTATGCGTGTGGTGGATATGATGGACAAGTACGATATGGGGTACGGTTCCGTCAACCACAACCGTAACCGGTGTATGAAATGCGGTTATGAGAATGCCGAGGCGACGTTGGAGGCTTGTCCGCGCTGCGGAAGTACGCATATCGACCGTCTGCAACGGATTACCGGGTATCTGGTGGGTACGACCGACCGTTGGAACAGCGCCAAACTGGCGGAACTGAACGACCGGGTGATACATACCGGCGACCGGGAGGGCGAGGCGTGATTTCGGTACTGCGCATCGTGGAGGATACTACGGTAGACGGACCGGGCTTTCGCACGGCGGTATATGCCGCCGGTTGTGCGCATGCTTGTCCCGGTTGCCAGAATCCTTCTTCGTGGGACGTCGCGAACGGGCATCCGATGGCGGTGGAGGAGATTATGGAGGTGATACGTGCCGACGAATTTGCCGACGTCACCTTTACCGGCGGTGATCCGATGTATCAGGCCGAAGGCTTTGCCGAACTGGCCCGCGCGGTGAAGGAACAGACAGGTAAGAACATATGGTGCTATACGGGTGCGGTCTTCGAAACTTTGTTGAGACAGCCCGGTCCGGTGGGTTTGCTCCGTTGGGTGGATGTGCTGGTGGACGGCCCGTTTGTGCAGGCCGAACGTACGGTGGATCTGCTTTTCCGAGGAAGCCGCAACCAGCGTTTGATAGATGTACAGGCGTCTCTGCACGAGGGGCGCACCGTGTTGTGGAAACCGGCGTCCGATGGCTTTTAAGCGATAAAAACGGTTGCCGGAAAAAGACAGGGCCGTCCGGGGC
>CAJUDC010000172.1 GCA_910584955.1 uncultured Paraprevotella sp.
GTCTCGTCTTTGACCAGTTTCGGTTGCATGATGCGCATCCGTTGGGCGGTAGCCGTTTCTTCTTTCGGCAGTAAATTAGTGAACTCACGCCAATAAAAGCAAATATCTTTCTCGTAAACGGCAAAATCTTCATAGGTGTCTTCTTTGGGAGACGGAGGAGGAGATGCCGGTTGGGGGGCGGTAGTCGCTACGCCGGCAGCCCTGTCCGTTGATGTTGCGCCGCTGGGGGCTGCACCTGACGTTGTCCGCCGGATAGAGGGACCGAAAGAAGATATTTTTACAGTGGGCACTTTGGGCGTTTCCGCCGCAGGGGCAGGAAGCGGGTGGGGGCGGTTCTCGGTTACGGTCGTCTGCGGTGCGGAACCGGAGGCGACGGGGGCAACTGCGGGCTTGGCCTGAGGCTCCGGCCCTTGTGTCGCCTGTTGAGGGACAGAGGCGGCAGGTTGCGTAAACAGGGGTTTCAGGCGTTTCTCGGGGCGGCGCCCCGCCGAAGCGTCATCGTCTTCTTGGGTCAGTTGGGCCACCTGTATCAAGGTGATTTCCACCAGTAGTCGTTTGTTTTTACTGGCCCGATAATTCAAATCGCAGTCGTTGCACAATTTGATGGCCCGGTACAGGAACCGCACCGGGCATTTCTGTGCCTGTTCCTGATAGCGTGTGCGCACGCTTTCACTCACCTCAAGAAGAGGAAGGGTGACGGGGTCCCTGCTTACCAGCAGATTGCGCAGGTGGGCAGCCAAGCCCGTTACGAAGTGCCCTCCTTCGAATCCGTGCGCGAGAATATCGTTGAAGATCAGCAGACATTCGGCTACCTGGTTCGATAGAAAATGATCGGTAAGCCTGAAATAATATTCGTAGTCCAGGATGTTCAGGTTGTCTATAACCTGTCGGTAGGTGATGTTTCCGCCGGTGAAACTGACCATTTGATCGAAGATGGAAAGCGCGTCGCGCATCCCCCCGTCCGCTTTCTGTGCTATTACATTCAAGGCTTCCGGCTCATAGGTATATCCTTCCCGTTCGGCCACGAATCTTAAATGATCGACGGTATTTTGTACCGACATGCGGTTGAAATCATATACCTGACAGCGGCTCAGAATGGTGGGGAGTATCTTATGCTTTTCGGTGGTGGCCAGAATAAAGATGACATGGGCGGGAGGCTCTTCCAGCGTTTTCAGGAAGGCGTTGAAAGCGGCTGCCGAAAGCATGTGTACCTCGTCGATGATGAATACTTTGTAGCGGCCCACCTGTGGCGGAATGTGCACTTGTTCAATGAGCGTGCGGATGTCCTCTACGGAATTGTTGGAAGCGGCGTCCAGTTCGTGAATGTTCAGGGAGCGCTGTTCGTTAAAGGCCCGGCACGATTCGCATTCGTTACAGGCCTCGCCCGCCGGGGTAGGCGCCAGGCAATTGATTGTCTTGGCAAAGATGCGTGCACAAGTCGTCTTGCCTACGCCCCGTGGGCCGCAAAACAAATAGGCATGAGCCAGTTTCCCCTTGGCGATGGCGTTCTTCAAAGTGGTGGTCAAAGCGTGTTGCCCTACCACAGTGTCGAACGTACCCGGCCGGTATTTTCGGGCCGAAACGATATATTCCTCCATGTCAACGTATTTGTTGGTGTTCAATCCTAAGTCTGCAAAATTAGAAAAAAATATGGTGCTATCTCCGTTTCTCTCCTAAAATATTTTTATCTTTGCATCACTTGTCAAGCATTGTAGATTATGGGGAAGCTCAATACCATCTGGAATTACGTACGCCGGTATAAATATCTGTTCGTGGTGCTGTTTTTTGTTCTTGTCGTGGGGATTGTCGATGAGAACAGTTTCCTGAACCGCTATTATCATCAACGCGAAATTCGGGAACTGAGAGAGGAGATACGCAAATACACCGATCGGTATAATCACGACTCCGAAGAGTTGAACCGTTTGAATACGGACCCGGAAGCTATCGTGAAGGTAGCGCGCGAACGTTATTACATGAAGCGTAACAACGAGGACGTATACGTTTTTGTGAAACAGACGGAAGAGGACGGAGCTGACGGAGACGAATAGCATGAAGACACTCAAAACCTGGCAAAATGCCCTGTACCTGATTGGAGCGATAGGCCTGCTGGTCGGAGCCGCTCTCTACGTGACAGGAACCGTTTTTGCTTTTTGTCTGTATACGGCAGGCGCACTCTGTTTTGTTCCCATGCAGATGTTGGCGGCCTATGAAGGTCGTAATCTGGTATTGTTGCGCTTGCGGCGCCAGCAACTGATGGGCGCTTTGTGTTTGTTGTTGACGGCGGCGGCGATGGCCATGCAGACGTTCGGTTTCGGTTTTGCCCGTCGTAACGAATGGGTCGTATGTCTCACAGTGGCCTGTGTGCTAGAGCTGTATACGGCTTTCCGTATTCCTGCCGAATGGGAGAAGGAGCGGAATGGCGGACGGCGTGCCGCTCGTGAATAGCAAAGATTCTATAAAATGTCATAAAATATTTTATGGCATCAAAGAATGGCCGTATCTTTGCGGGTCGTTAGATTAGATAGGAATAAGTTATGAAGAATATTTGGTTGTATTTGTGCGTATGGGGCGTGGTTGCGGCTTGTACGGAGCAGTATCATATAGAAGGTAGCTCGTCTGTTCGCGGGCTGGAAGGCAGGATGCTGTATTTGAAAGCCTTTGTCGGTGATGATCTGACAGACATTGATTCATGTGAGGTGGTGCATGGTAAGTTTTCGTTCAGCGGTCCGTTGGATTCCACGATCATGGCCAACCTGTTTATCGGTGAAGAAAGCGTGATGCCGCTGGTACTGGAAAAAGGCGATTTGAAGATAAAGATCGACCAGACCACCCAGGAGGTCACCGGAAGTCCGCTTAATGAAACACTTTACGGCTTTATCAAACAGAAGACAGTTATCGACTACCAGTTGGACGACTTGTCGCATAAAGAGAGCCAGATGATCATGGACGGTATGGATCATGAAGTCATATTGTCGCAGCTGAATGAAGAAGCCCGTCGGTTGACGCAGGAATCCGATTATCTGGTGACGAACTTCATTACGGAAAATTTCGATAATGTATTGGGAGCCGGTGTGTTCATGATCATTACCAGCGGTTATCCCTATCCGGTACTGACGCCTCAGATAGAGGATATCATGAGTAAGGCTACTCCTGCTTTCAAGGCTCATCCTTATATAAAGGAATATATATCCGTAGCCAAGGAGAACATGGAAAAGATGAATGAAGAGGCCAAGTAGCTTACGGCATAAGGCTCGTGCCTTTATAAAGATCCGCCCTTTATCGGAACCGATAAAGGGCGGATCT
>CAJUDC010000173.1 GCA_910584955.1 uncultured Paraprevotella sp.
CGGGGCGAGCACCATTTTTTTCACGGTTTCAGCCTCTCTGTTTGCGGGGCTTGGGCCAGGCTTTATGCGCTTCGGATGCTTTTTCACAGAATTAAAGAAAAAAAGCGGCTGTTGTTAGAGAGATTTTGTGTATTTTTGCACTCGCGTTAAAAAAAGAATCAGGAAACACTCTTTTGAAACCAAAGATAACAATCCTATTGATAGGGCTTTGCCTGCTAAGTTCGTTGGCCCCGTCTGTTTCGTCCTTCGGCTTGCACGCAAGGACATACGGTCGTTCTGTCTGTCCGTTGTTTCCAGTAAAGAAATCTTCCTTTTTGACAGGCGATACGCTTGTTGCACTTTCCGCCGACACGTTGCAGGTAACGGCTGATTCCCTGAAGAAAGCCGCCCGCGTTTTTTCACCGAACGACACTATCGGACTTTCGGGCATGGCCGGACAGGCGGTTGCCGATTCATTGGCTGCCGATACGACCGCCGTCGATTCCGTTTCCCAGAGTAAATCCGCACTGGATATGCCGGTGGCCTACACGGCCAGCGATTCCATAACCTTCGAGTATGGAAGCGGTCGGGCCAATCTGTACGGGAACGGTAAAGTGAACTATCAGAACCTGGAGCTGAGGGCCGACCTCATCACGATGAGCCTGGACAGCAGTTTGGTGCATGCCGTGGGGCGGGTGGATTCGTTGGGCAACAAGACCGGTGAACCGGTTTTTAAGCAAGGCGAGGATGAGTACGAGCCGGAGCGGATCAGCTACAACTTCAAGTCGCGTAAGGCCTTTATCGACAATGTCTACACCAAGCAGGGCGAGGGATTGCTCATCAGCCAGGAGTCGAAACGCGATGCCGAAGGCGTGATGTATGTCCGCCACGGAAAATATACGACCTGCGATGCCAAACATCCTCATTTCTATCTGGGACTGACGTATGCCAAGGTGCGTCCCGGCAAGGACGTGGTGTTCGGTCCCGCCTATCTGGTGGTGGAAGACGTTCCGTTGCCGTTTGCCATTCCCTACGGCTTTTTCCCGTTCAGCAAGAAATATTCTTCCGGTTTTATCATGCCTACCTACGGCGACGAAATGAACCGGGGCTTCTACCTGCGCGACGGCGGTTACTATTTTGCCATCAACGATAAGATCGACCTGAAGATGCTGGGCGAGATCTATACCAAAGGATCGTGGGGACTGAGTGCCGTTTCAAACTACCGCAAGCGCTATCGTTTTGCCGGTAACTTCTATTTGAGTTTTCAGAACACGGTGGAAGGGGAGAAGAACATGCCGGACTATGCGCAGACAAAGAGTTTCAAGATACAATGGACACACCGGCAGGACGCCAAGGCCAACCCGTCGCAGTCCTTCTCGGCCAGCGTGAACTTTGCATCGCAGAGCTACGAGCGCAACAACCTGACCAGCATGTATAATCCGGCCAGCTATACCCAGAGTACGCGAACCTCCAGCGTGAGCTATTCCAAGACGTTCTCCGACATCGGTCTTACCTTGGCCGGGACGTTTAACCTGGCGCAGAACATGAGGGACTCCACGATTGCCGTCACCCTGCCTACGCTGAATATCTCATTGGCCCGCTTCAATCCTTTCCGCCGGAAAAAAATGGTAGGCAAGGAGCGGTGGTACGAAAAGATAGCCATGAGCTATACGGGTACGCTCAACAACAGCATTACCACCAAGGAAGACCGGCTTCTGAAATCGAACCTGATAAAAGACTGGCGCAACGGCATGCGGCATTCGATCCCCGTCAGCGCTTCGTTCTCGTTGTTCAATTACATCAACATCACTCCTTCGTTTAACTTTACCGACCGCATGTACACCAACAAGGTCAAACGCCACTGGGATCCGGTGCAGAGGCGGGAAGTGCAGGATACGATCTGGGGCTTCAACAATGTGTACAATTATAACCTGAGCGTGTCGGCCACGACCAAACTGTATGGTTTCTACCGTCCGTTGCCCTGGTTCGGAGGTCGTAAGATACAGGCCGTACGCCATGTATTTACGCCAACTGTATCGTTTGATTACGCGCCCGACTTCAGCACCCCCCGTTTCGGGTTCTGGGATTCGTATGTAAAGACAGACGATCAAGGTAATGTCTCCTATGTCAGCTATTCGCCTTACAGCGGCAGCCTGTACGGGGTTCCGTCGAAAGGCAAGACGGGGAGCATCGTAATGGACGTGGCCAATAATGTGGAAATGAAGATACGTACGGATAAGGATTCCACGGGGTACAGAAAGATCAGTCTGATTGATGAGCTGGGGGCCCGTCTGAGCTATAACATGGCCGCCAAGACGAAGCCCTGGAGCGACCTTAGCATGCGGATACGCTTGAAGCTGACCAAGAATTACACGTTCAGCATGAACGCGCAATTTGCCACGTATGCTTACGAGTTTGACGAGAACGGGCGGGTGCGTGTGGGCGACCGCACCGAATGGTCGTACGGTCGGTTCGGACGTTTTCAGGGTATGTCGCAGAACCTGTCGTATACTTTTAATAACCAGACATTCAAGAAATGGTTCGGACGAGACAAAAAGACCGGCCTGGACGACGACATGGATGAGGAAGACGACGATGAGAACATGGAGAGCGACACCAATCTAGACCCCGATATGAAGAAAAGTCGCGAGGGGGCCAAGATGTCCGGCAAGGGGAGTCAGGTGGACGAAGACGGTTACCTGAAGTTTACGCTGCCTTGGTCGTTTACTGTTTCCTACGGCGTGTCGATGCGCGAGAACACCGGTGCGGAAATCAATCCGAAGCGTATGCGTTATCCGTATATGCTGACCCACACACTGAACTTTTCCGGTAATATACGCATCTCGAAGGGATGGAATATAACGTTCTCGTCGGGGTATGACTTCAATTATCACCGTATTTCCATGACAACGGCTTCGCTGAACCGTGATTTGCACTGTTTCTCCATGTCGGCGAGTGTAGTGCTCAGTCCGTATACCTCGTATAATTTTACGTTTGCGGCCAACGCCTCGACGCTGACTGATGCGCTGAAATGGAAAAAACAGAGCAGCTACAGTTCCAATCTGGACTGGTATTGATATAATCAGAATAAGGTGGGATATTCCGTTTCCTCGCGGTGATTCCGGGATTCCGGCTGCGGAGAGGCCGGTTCTTCAAAGCGTATGTCCATTTGTACGCCCAGGCAGGGCTTGACGGCGTACCACCCCCGCTTTTCGCCTCGGGTGAAAGGAGACGAAAGCTGGCGCGACTGATACCATAAATAAAAGCGGATGCTTTGGTAAATGTTCCGATAGGTGATGTCGGTGGTGAACAGCC
>CAJUDC010000174.1 GCA_910584955.1 uncultured Paraprevotella sp.
CCTGTATTCCTTCACCTCTCCGCTTTCCGGGTGAAGAACTTTCAGGTTCTCTCCCTTTTCCGAATAGATGCGCAACCGGCTGACTTTTCCGTTCTTGCGGGTGGCTGATACGAGAAAGGCGCCTGCGGCCCGCAGCTTCTCGAACGAAACGTCCTGCCAGCTTTCGGGAATGGCCGGAAATACGTGTACGACGCCGGTGTGGCTTTGCAGAAGCATTTCCTGTATGCCGGCTGCGAAAGCGAAGTTGCCTTCGAGCGTGAAGGGACGGTAGGTAAACAGGGACTTGCCCGTGCCCGACTGGTCGCCGTTGGCATGGAACGTATTTTTCAGACAGAAACATTCCGCAAAGGTGCGCAGGGCCTTGGCGGCCTCTTCGCCGTTGAATGCGCGCGCCTGCATGTTGGCGTACCAGCTGTAGGAATAGCCCGTCCAGTAGTCGGGACCGTAGTCGCGGAGTTTTTTCAGCGTGGCACGGATGATGTTCCGCGACTTTTCTCCCTGTCCCCAGTCGATGAGGCCCAGCGGATGAATGGCCAGGGCGTGCGAGAAATGGCGGTGCGATGCGTTGTAGGGATGGTTGGGGGCGAAAGTGAGGGCTCCTTCCGCATCCAGATCGAAATCGGGCAGACTGCGTCTCACTGTGTCCCAGTGGGCGGCTTCGGCGCTCAGGCCCAGTTCGCCGGCCAGTTCGGAGGCCGCACCGAACAGAAAGTGCATGAGCGACAGGTCGAAGTTCGTCATGTCGGGAAACCACGCCTGCAAGGAATTGTCGTAGATCTCGGGACTGGAACTGTACGCCAGCCGGCGCACGCCGTGTTCGTCCGTTGCGGATTGCTGCTCCAAGTAGACGGCTACCTCCTTGATAAACGGATAAGCCCGTTCTTGCAGGAAAGTGCGGTCGGCGGAATATTTCCAGTGCAGGTAGAAATGCTGGGCCAGCCAGGCACCTGCCGTCTGCGACATGGCATACTGAATCCATCCTCCCATCGGTTCGCCCGTCAGGGTGCACACGCCGGGCACGTTCATACCCTCCGTACCGAAATATTGCCGGGTGTAGCGTTTGTAGGTGTCGCGTTGGTTCCAGAGGGTGTTCAGGTAGCCGGCTCCTTCGCTCAGACGATTGCCCGTATAGGCGGGCCAGTAGCTGAGTTGCGTGTTCAGGTCGTGGTGGTAGTCGCCTTTCCAAGGCGGCAGCTTGCCGTTGTCGGCCGTCCATACGGCCTGTAGGGAGATGGGATAGGAATTCTCCCGTGCGGCCGATCCGAATTTGTACATCTCGTTTTGGTATTGCTTTTGCAAAACGGTGTCGGGGAGCGATACGGACGACTGCGCCCAATACGGTTCCCAATAGGCCAGATGGGCCTGATAGTCTTTCCGCACGCCGCGCGACAGGGCTTCCCGGGCTTTCTCCGGTGCTTTGTCGCCGGACAGCGAAGAGGTGACGCTCCACGTGCCGTACAGCATGTTGCCCTGTTGCTCCCAGCAAACGGCCACGTCGTATGCGAAATCTCCGTAGCCCTTCTGGTGATACACGAGCCGGTTTCCTTCCCGGCTGACGGTCCCCTGCTTGTAGCCCAACCGCTCCAGGCTCTGCCCCGTCACGGGGCTGGCTTCGCCGTTCGGGCCGGTTTGTCCGTAGGTGGGTGCGAGTAAAGACGGTTCCAGTTGCCGGGGCAGGTTGTGGAATACGAACCATCCTACGGGTTCGGTGGCGTGTACGAATGTCTGCATCCGTATGCCGTTGTCCCATGTCGCCTCGCACAGGGCGTTGTTCAGGTACAGCCTGACCTGTGACGGTTCGCCCAGTTCTGCGAGCGGGAATTCGATCGCCGCCCCCGGAATCTTGGAAGGAGCCGGCATCCTGTCGTAAGGATGGTCGAATTTCTGCTGTACCGGCAGGTAATTCTTCTTTCGAATCTGTTCCTTTACCCACGCAAAGCGGTAATTATCGCCCGACAGACTGTCTACGGGGCGCAGATCCCACAGGTCGGTCCGGTCCAGTGAGAAGCGCAAAGCCGTTCCGTTTTTCCATACCAACGCCCCCACTGTGGCGTTGCCCAGCGGAATGCCTTCGTCCCAACTTGCGGCCAGTGCCGGAAACTGCAAGTCACAGTCGGAGGCTGTTGCGTGGAGGCTGTCGATGGAGGAGCGGCACGACCACAGGGCGCATGCACAGCTTAAAAGCAGGAGTGTCTTGATTCTCATGGTTTTCTTGTGTTTATAAAGGGTTCTTTTCTCTGCAAAGGTGCGAAAGAGGGACGAGGGTATGGGAAAATGCCCTCTAAGCAAAGGTACGATGATTTTCCCGTGTGCGAAAGTTTTTGCCAGCCTTTTTCATTCTTTTGACAAAAGGGGAGGAACGGATGTCCGAAAGAATGACAAAAGCGGGTCCGGCGTCGACAGAAACGGAGCGGGGAGCGGTCTTTCGGGCGGTTGGACGGAGGCGGCATAACGGGGTGCCCGTCCCGACCGGTCGGGGTGCGGAGCAGGAGATAACGGGGTGCGCACCACCGGCGATCGTCGTGCGCACCCCGTTGCGGCCTGTCGGGCCTCGAAAACGGTTCGGATGAGGGGACGGATATAAAAAATCCGGCTTCTGACGAGCGGAAACCGGACGGATCCCTATAAGCTAAACAGGCATTTACGTTTACGGTAAATCGTTCATCGCAAGAGGATTATGCGACGAAGGAATGCGGCGTTCAAGAAAAATACATACATGCCCGTTTCTCATTTTTTTACTTTCTCAGCAGGAAACTCCGGTAAAGATACGTTTTTTCCGAATAACTTCCAAATCGGTCGATCGGCGGTGCGGTGCGACGGCAGACATTCCATACAGAGCGTTGTTCTCCTTTCTGTACACCACATATTAAAAGCCCCCGAAATCGCTGCAACGAGCGTTTCGAGGGCTTTGGGTGGAGCTGGAGGGAATCGAACCCTCGTCCAAACAGGGAAATCTTATGCTTTCTACATGCTTATCCCGGCCTTCGGTTTTCGAGTGCAGGCAAGACCCGGGCCACCTACTCGCACCTTATCCTCTATTGGTTCATCCGCACCGCGAGGCCGGAGCGGACTATCCCCGATTTAGCTGCACCACTTTGCCGGGACGCTTCGGAGCAACAGCTCCCGAGTGATGTCTCGTTTCAGCACCTGGTGCCGAAATAAAGGTAATCTACTATACTTCGATTAAGCAGCGAGAGCGTAGTTGTTTTCGCCAGATAAATTTTTGACGACCGCGATTATAGAGGCTGCCGTCA
>CAJUDC010000175.1 GCA_910584955.1 uncultured Paraprevotella sp.
GCGGATATCCGTCCTGATATACGACATCTCCCCAGAAGATGGCTTTGCGTCCCTTCTGCTTCAAGTGGTTTGCCATCTGCGCGGAGAACCATAGTTGGAGGTCGTGACTGTCTTTCAGGTTCAGCGCAGCGATTCTCTTTTGGCAGTCTTCGCATTTGTTCCAATTTCCCTTCGGTGCTTCGTCTCCTCCCAAATGGATGTAGGGAGAGGGGAATAGCTCACATACTTCGTCCAATACGTTTTTCAGGAAAGTCAGCACCTCGTCTTTTCCGGCACAGAATATGTTTTGAGTAAATCCCTGTTGCGGCACTTCGACGGGCAGCCCGAAGCAGCCCAACTCCGGATGGGCGGAAAGAGCAGCTTCCGCGTGTCCCGGCATATCTATCTCGGGCACGATGGTGATGTTGCGCTGGCTGGCATAGTTGATTACCTCACGTATCTCTTCCTGTGTGTAGAATCCGTGTTGTTCTTCTGCCTTTCCTACCGAACCTCCTACTTGGGCAAGGTGCGGATACCGCTTGATTTCTATCCGCCATCCCAACCCTTCCGTCAGGTGCCAGTGGAAATAGTTCATTTTAAGCAGGGAAGCCATGTCGATATACTTCTTGATAGTGGATATCCGTTGATACTGGCGTCCGGAATCGAGCAAGAAGCAGCGCCATTGCATACGGGGGGAGTCGGTGATGTCGGCACAGGCAAAGGTAAGTTTCCCGGCCGGCCCCGAGACCCATTGACGCAAAGTCTGCACGGCGTAGATGAATCCTCTTTCGCCAGAGGCGGTTATGGTCATCTGTTTCGGATTGATGCTTATCTTATAGCCTTCGGGCGGAAGCGACGAGTCGTTCGTCCAGCAGATGTGGGCGGCCGATGCTTTGGATTGCCATTTGACGGAAGCGTCGCGGAGCACTTCGCTACGCAAAAGGCTTACGTAAAATGCGGTGGTGTCCGCAGTGTACATGGAAATGTTCTTTCGTAAGGTGAGTTTGCCTTTTTTCATTTCCACTTGGTTGGGGGAGGGGAATACGATTTGACCGCACGCGAGGGTTACATAAGATACGAGCAGGAGAAGAATGGATAATCGGTGTTTCATACAGGTTATCTTGATAATGGTTATTGGTAGACAAAGTTAAGAATAAACTGTCCAAAGTGCCAAACACTTTGGACAGTTTCAATTGATTAAGGTCTATTTATTAATTCTCACTTTCCCAACCGGGGTTTTGTTCGAGTTGGGGGTTCAGTACTCGTTCGTTGCGTGGGATGGGGTTGAGGTAATAATAGTCGGGCCACAGATGGGTCTGTTGGGGATGGAACTCAAGATACCCTTCACTACCTCCACCGTCGATGGTGACATTGACTCCGGGGAAGTCGGACGAGCGTACAAATTGTCCGAGTTTCTTTTTCAGTGCATAGTGGCATTTCTTCCATCTTCTCAGGTCGTCGAAACGGAAACCTTCGGAGAAGAGCTCGATGCGTCGTTCACGGCGAATCTCCCATAACAGGGGATTTACTTCGTAGTCGCCCGAATAATCGGAGTTTCCTTTGTCACGCTTCGGGTCGAAAGAAGCATCGATATTCGTAACAATCATCGGTGCTACATTAGCGCGCGGGCGCAGCTTGTTGATGGTAAGGTTGGCCACGTCCTGATCGAATTCGCCCAATTCACACATGGCTTCTGCATAGTTTAGCATCACTTCTTCGATGCGGAAGATAGGCATATCCGTCTCCTCATTTCGTTGGCTACCCATGTCTAAGTAGCAGCAGTAGTATTTCCAGTTGTTGTATCCGAAAGCTGATTTATACCACGGCTGGTTGTTCAAGAAGAAGTCGAAGTGTGGTACGGAACCTAAGATACCGCCGATATATCCTTGACGGAACGGTAACGTTTTCTGCCGCTCTTTGGAAGTGCCGTATCCTATTCCTATACGCGTGCTGAGGCTGTCGATGAAACTTCTGTCTTTAGGATTGTCGGTAAATTCCCATTTGTTGTCCCATGCGTCGTTCGATTTGCTACGGTCTACGGTGTAAGGCGGAGTGACGTGCAGCCATAAACGGTGGTCGCGGTTACTGAATTCTTCGTACGGGTCTTTATCATGAGTAAACACTTCGCTTGTCCAGCGCGGTTTACCGTCCGAGCAAAGATAGCTGTCTACCAAATCGCGGGTCGGATTATAGAACGATGTGGCAGTGGTTCCGCCGATACTTACAGCGTGTACCACACCGACAGCGTTCGAGTACTCTCTGTATAAAATCACACCCGGAACGTCTTTCAGTTCCAGCGAGCAGAATAAGTCGTCATAGCAGTCGGCTATGTTGGGATACTTCTCTATCAGTTCGGCGGATACCCGCTTGCATTCCCTCAGGTAGGTTTCAGCATTACCCAAACCGTGGTATTTACGCCATGTACCTTCAAACAGGCAGAAACGTGACAACAGTGCTTGTACGCAGGCTTTGTTGATGGTATTTGCCCCTTCGCCGTCTACATTGATATCCCTTTCGGCGTCTTTCAAATCGTTCAGGATATGTTCGGCTATTTCATCTCTCGATGCTCTCGGGCCTTCGATTAGTTCTGTCTCATTATCGCTCAATACGTGGTCAATCCAGGGCACACCGCCATAGGCCGACAGGAGAGAGAAGTAGCGGTAACTGCGGAAGAAATATCCCACAGAACGCCAGTGCTTTTTCTCCGTATCCGTCATATCGCTGCCTTCGATGCGGTCGAGCATTAAGTTCACACGGCGGATATAGCTGTAGTAACTCCATACAGTATTGTCTTTTGTGTCGGGAATAGTCACTAATTTCCGAATCCAGTTACTTTCGCTCGAACCTCTTGTCTGGTTGTACGAGATGTCGTCCGTAGAGTTTTCCGAACCGTATCCCAATGAAGGCAAGGTTTCGTACAGTCCCCAGGCGTAAGCCTTGAAGTTGTCGTATGTTTTAAAAGCTGTTTCGGCGGTCGGGTCTCCCAAAGGATACCTTTCCAGGAAGTCATTGTTAAGACAGCCGGTTAATAAAACCGTACATATCAGATATAAATATTTTCTCATAATGCATGGGTTATTAGAATGTAACATTGATACCAAGAGAGAATTTTCTCATAAACGGATATTCCCAAATGCCTTTTTGCAACATATCGGTTTCCAATCCTTCGGGCAAGTGGTCCCAAGTATAGAGATTCTCTCCACTGAAGAATACTTTCATTTCATCAAAATAGATGCGTTGCGACCACGTTTTGGG
>CAJUDC010000176.1 GCA_910584955.1 uncultured Paraprevotella sp.
TGTAAGCCGGGTTCTGTTCCCCTTGTCCCCGAAAGAACCTGGGGTGCCTGCCATTTATCCAGTTCCTGCGTCACCGCAGCAATCTATCGTTCTACCCTCCGGCTTGGGCGGACAACCCTTCTTGTGGCGCCGGTATACGCGAACTTTCAGCTTCCGGGATGCACAGCCCGGACGTCACCGCCCGGCTGGTGAGCTCTTGCCTCACCTTCTCACCCTTACCCCGCAAGCGGGGCGGTTCTTTTCTTCTGCATGTCCCTAACCCTCGCGGATTACTTCCCGTTAGGAAGCGGAACGTCCTTTGCTGCCCGGACTTTCCTCTCGTATCCCCTTGGGGATGCCAGCGGCAAGCCGATCGGCTGCTTTTCTTCCGCAAAGTTAATCATTTTATTCAGAACTGACAAAAAGGAGGCTAAAGGAATGTAAAAATGTCAGTCGCTGACTTTAACTGTTGTTAATCACGTTCAAGGCTCTGTTAAAAGATGGCAAAAATGAGGGAGAAACGTATATGAGCCTGATTTTTGTAGTTACTTTTACGTTGTTTTTAAGGGAAGAATATAGGATTAACAATTAAAGGAAATAAGATTATGACACACACAACTAAAAAATGGCTTGGAGCGGCGGCTATTGTCTTTACCGCTTCCGTTTTACCGGGATGTTTGAGAGAGGGAGATAATGTGGTGAAGGCGGCTCCGACGATGAGCCGGGTTGCAAACGGGTTGGTAGACCTGACGCAAGCGGCTGAAATCTCGGTGAATGCCGTTGTATATATTAAGGTAACTACAAACGGGCGGACACAGACGGTGGACGTGCAGGATCCCTTCTCGGATTTCTTCGGTGACTTCTTCGGATTCGGCGGCGGAGGCACTCAGCGCCGTCAGATTCAGACGCCGAAGCGGGAGGCATCGGGATCGGGTGTCATTATTTCGTCGGACGGATACATCGTCACCAACAACCATGTGGTGAAGGATGCGGATGAGTTGGTGGTGAAGTTGAACGACAACCGGGAATTCAAGGCCCGCATCATCGGACGGGACGACCAGACCGATTTGGCGTTGATAAAGGTGGAAGGCAAAGATCTGCCTACGTTGACTATCGGTAATTCCGATGATCTGAAACTGGGACAGTGGGTATTGGCTGTGGGTAACCCGTTTAATCTGACATCTACCGTAACGGCCGGTATCGTGAGTGCCAAAGCCCGTTCGCTGGGGGCAAACGGCATCGAAAGTTTTATTCAGACCGATGCGGCCATCAATGCCGGTAACTCGGGTGGGGCGTTGGTAAATGAGAAAGGTGAGCTGGTGGGAATCAATGCCATGCTCTATTCCCAGACCGGATCTTATTCGGGCTACGGTTTCGCCATACCGACCACCATTATGACCAAGGTCGTATCCGATTTGAAAGAGTTCGGTACGGTACAGCGTGCCCTTCTGGGTATCCGGGGCGGTGATGTAACTGGTTACATTGATTCGGAAAAATCGAAAGGCAACGAAGTGGACCTGGGCACGATGTCGGGTGTTTACGTAGCCAGTGTAGAGGATAATTCCACCGCTGAGGAGCTGGGCTTGCAGAAGGGCGACGTGGTGACGGCTATCGATGGCAAGAAAGTGACCAAACTGGCCGAACTTCAGGAAGAACTGGCTAAGCATCGTCCGGGCGATAAAGTAAAGTTTACGTATATGCGCAATAAAAAGTCCTACGAAAAGACGGTGGCTTTGAGAAATGCGCAAGGCACGACAAAGGTGCTTGAAGAGATGGATATCGATCAGTTCGGAACGGCGTTGAAACCGCTGAGTGCCGAAGATAAGGCGGCCCTGGATCTGCCCTACGGTCTGGAAGTGGTTGCCATCAAGAAAGGAAAGATGATGGATGCCGGCGTGGAAAAAGGTTTGATCCTTCTGAAGGTGAACGACAGGCCGTTGCATACCGTGGCCGATTTCGAGGAGGCCGTACGGGCTGCCAATCAGTCTACGGATCGTACGCTGTGGATACGGGCCGTGACGCAGAGTGGTTTCAAGCGCAGTGTAGTCGTCGAATTGGACGATTCTAAGGCGAAAATGCCTAAGATGCGCTCCAGAAAGTGATAAAAGGTGCACTTTTTCTCTGTTCCATGCCGGAAATACGGAGAAAAAGTGCTACCTTTGCGCCTTAAAAGTGTTATAGTGGAATGAGACAGCTAAAGATTACCAAAAGTATCACTAACCGTGAGAGTGCTTCATTGGATAAGTACTTGCAGGAGATCGGTCGCGAAGACTTGATCACCGTAGAGGAAGAAGTGGAGCTGGCACAGCGTATTCGAAAAGGCGACAGGGTGGCGCTTGAAAAGCTGACGCGTGCCAATTTGCGTTTCGTGGTTTCGGTTGCCAAACAGTACCAGAACCAGGGATTGAGTTTGCCCGACCTTATTAACGAAGGTAATCTGGGCTTGATAAAGGCTGCAGAGAAGTTCGACGAGACACGCGGTTTCAAGTTCATCAGTTATGCCGTTTGGTGGATCCGTCAGTCCATTCTGCAGGCCCTGGCCGAGCAGAGCCGTATTGTTCGCTTGCCGTTGAATCAGGTAGGGTCGCTGAATAAGATCAGCAAGGCTTTCAGTAAATTCGAACAGGAGAACGAACGTCGTCCCAGCCCGGAAGAATTGGCCGACGAGCTGGAGATACCGGTTGATAAGATCTCCGATACCTTGAAGGTGAGCGGACGTCATATTTCCGTAGATGCTCCTTTTGTGGAGGGCGAGGACAACAGTTTGCTGGATGTGTTGGTAAATGACGATTCGCCGATGGCCGACCGTTCGTTGGTCAACGAGTCGCTTTCGCGCGAAATAGACCGGGCGCTTTCCACACTTAGCGAGCGGGAAAAGGAAATCATACAGATGTTTTTCGGCATCAATCATCAGGAGATGACGTTGGAAGAGATCGGTGATAAATTTAACCTCACGCGCGAACGTGTCCGCCAGATCAAGGAAAAGGCTATACGGCGTTTGCGGCAGAACACGAAGAGCAAGTTGCTGAAATCGTATCTGGGATAGGATACGGAGAGGATTGCATAAAAAACAAGAACGGAGCGGAAAGCCGGAAGGCGTTTCCCCTCCGTTTTTTTTTGTTAATATTGGCGAACCTTTTTTGCAGCGGGCTTATAATTCATTATTTTTGTAGCTTATAATATTGATAATCTCGGGTATGAATTTATCTAAG
>CAJUDC010000177.1 GCA_910584955.1 uncultured Paraprevotella sp.
GCAATTCCGTATCGGGGCAAACGGCGGCGCTTCGGCCCGATATGTGAAGATTGCCGTGAAAGGGGAGGAAATCGGGTTGACCGACACGTTGTATATCACCCAGCAGGGCGGAGAGATTGCTCCTGGGGACGAGCAGGACATTACGGCCGATTTCGACCCCGCATTTGCCAACGTGTTGCAGGAAAAAGGGTATATCCCGGATGCCGCACGGATTATACTGGCGGATGTGAAGTATGTCGACCGGTTGGTTGTTTCCAATGGCAATTTGACCTCTTTGCGGGGAATTGAGCATTTTGAGGCGTTGACGGAATTGGATTGTTCCAACAATAAATTAGCGGCGTTGGATGTAAGTCATAACATGGCTTTGGCTTATTTGTTTTGTGCTGCCAATCCCGGACAGGACGGAATCTTTTGGTTGACCGTTTGTCCGGAGGAGAACAATAGTTTATCGGTGTTATCATCCTGGTTTTGTGAGGGACAAAATGTTGTACTACTACTACTGAGAAAGCAGGGAAGTAAAATTGTTTATACGGAGACGGTTTCCGGGTTTTCTTTCGATATGATTTATGTGGAGGGCAGTACTTTTCTTATGGGTGCGACGGAGGAGCAGTGGGAGGATTATGATAGTGGTGAGAAACCTGTTCATTCCGTGACTTTGTCCGATTATTACATCGGTAAGTATGAAGTGACTCAGGGTTTGTGGAAGGCGGTGATGGGTACGGGTATGGAGGAGCAAGGGTATGATGATCTTCGTGGAGTCGGAGACGACTATCCGATGTATTACGTCAATTGGTATGAAGTCCAGGTATTTGTTAAAAAATTGAATAAACTGACGGGTAAGAATTATGTTTTGCCCACGGAAGCGCAATGGGAGTATGCCGCCCGCGGCGGGGTGAAGAGCAGGGGATATAAATATAGCGGCAGCAATACGATAGATGATGTGGCCTGGTGTTGGGAAAATAGCGGATTCGCTACTCATCCTGTGGGGACGAAGTTGCCTAATGAGTTGGGAATTTATGACATGAGTGGTAATGTGTGTGAATGGTGCAGCGACTGGTACAGTGATTACAGTGACGTTTCTCAGACCGACCCTACCGGTCCTTCAAGCGGCTCCAACCGCGTGCGCCGCGGCAGCAGTTGGTATAGCCGTGCGAGGTTCTGCCGGGTGTCTGCTCGGAACTACGGCTATCCGGGCGGCCGCCGCGACAATCTGGGCTTCCGGGTTGCGTTGGTTTTTTAAGTTTCTGGGCAGACGGAGTCCCCTTGTACTAAGCTGAGGGGGCCGCAGGCTGGTGGAGTATGCAGGGGAGCGAACGGAGTGAAGCAGACGGCATACGGAATGAGCCTGCGGCTTAATGGTTAAAGGTGTATTGCATATACAGAGACCAAAGAAAAAGGACTTCCCGTTTTGAGAAGTCCTTTCTGATTATTTAAGCTTGTAATAAATGCTTATTACTTGCCGGCGTGCATGATGGCAGCCTGCGCCGCAGCTACGCGGGCGATGGGCACGCGGAACGGTGAGCAGCTCACGTAGTTCATGCCCACGGAATCGCAGAAGATAACAGATGAAGGTTCTCCTCCGTGTTCGCCGCAGATACCTACTTTCAGGTCCGGATTGGTCTTGCGTCCCAGTTTAACACCCATTTCCACCAGACGGCCTACACCTTCCTGGTCGAGAACAGCAAACGGGTCGGTTTTCAGGATGCCTTTGCGGATGTATTCCGGCAGGAATTTGCCGGCGTCGTCACGGGAGTAGCCGAATGTCATCTGCGTCAGGTCGTTCGTACCGAAAGAGAAGAATTCAGCTACTTCAGCAATCTGGTCGGCCGTAATGGCTGCACGCGGGATTTCGATCATGGTTCCCACTTTGTATTCTACTTTCACACCTTTTTCTTCAAACACCTGTGCGGCTACCCGGCGGATGATTTCAGCCTGTTGTTTCAGTTCTTTGATGGTGCCTACCAACGGAACCATGATTTCCGGATGGGGGTCCAGACCACGTTGTTTCAGGTTGCAGGCGGCTTCGATGATGGCGCGTGCCTGCATTTCGGTGATTTCCGGATAGGTAACTCCCAAACGGCAGCCGCGGTGGCCTAACATCGGGTTGAATTCGTGGAGGGCATCCACTTTTTCTTTGATGCGTTCAACCGGCATGCCTAATTTCTGGGCCATATATTGTTGTGAGGCCGGTTCGTTCGGTGTGAATTCATGCAAAGGAGGGTCGAGCAGACGGATGGTTACGCCCAATCCGTTCATGGCTTCCAGGATGCCTTCAAAGTCGCCTCTCTGCATCGGCAGGATTTTGTTCAGGGCGTCACGCCGTCCTTCTACGGTTTCGGAAAGGATCATTTCACGCATGGCGTCGATACGGTGGCCTTCGAAGAACATGTGTTCCGTACGGCAAAGGCCTACGCCTTTAGCACCGAAGTCACGTGCTTTGCGGGCGTCTTTCGGAGTGTCTGCATTGGTGCGTACAAACATGCGCGTATATTTTTCCGCCAAGTTCATGATGGTGGTGAAGTCCTTGTCCAGGGTTGCGTCTTCTGTTTCTACTTTGCCCAGATATACTTCGCCGGTGGACCCGTTCAGTGAAATCCAGTCGCCTTCCTTGATTACGGTTCCGTTTACATTGAAATTGCGTTTTGCATAGTCTACGATGATGTCGCCGGCACCGGAAACGCAGCATTTACCCATACCGCGGGCAACGACGGCAGCGTGGGAGGTCATACCTCCGCGGGCGGTCAGGATACCTTCGGCAACGTTCATACCGCGCAAGTCTTCGGGCGAGGTTTCCAGACGGACCAATACGACTTTTTCTCCCCTGTTTTTCCATTCTTCCGCTTCGTCGGCGAAGAATACGACACGGCCGCAGGCAGCACCCGGAGAAGCCGGAAGACCTTTGGTGATGGTGTGGGCTTTTTTCAGAGCTTCTTTATTGAATACGGGGTGGAGCAATTCGTCCAGTTTGGCAGGTTCCTGGCGCAACAAAGCCGTTTTTTCGTCAATCATGCCCTGGTTCAGCATGTCCACTGCCATTTTTACCATGGCGGCGCCGGTACGTTTGCCGTTACGGGTCTGGAGCATCCACAGTTTTCCGTCCTGGATGGTGAACTCCATATCCTGCATATCGCGGAAATGGTCTTCCAGTTTTTCCTGTACGGCATTCAATGCAGCGTAAGCTTCCG
>CAJUDC010000178.1 GCA_910584955.1 uncultured Paraprevotella sp.
AAATAAGCTGGCACTATTGTTGGACTCCGAAATTGCCGCGCTAATCAGCCTGGCAATATTTTTATTTGTCCGGACTTGTTTCTCCGCTTTTTATCCCTTATCTTTACCTGCGTAACTTTAAAAGAACAACGCATGAGCCATAAATTTCCTACCATATCAGTCACCAAACTGTTTGTAAGCATCGACCCTCGTCCGGCAACCGAAGAAGAGCGCTGGATGGGCCTTCCTGCCATCGTTCCCGGTTATCGTCCGAGCGGCAATACGTTTATCGATCATTTTATGCCGTTGCTTCATGCCGGAGGGGCGCTTCCGGTGGAGTATTATGCCAAGGAACTTGAAGTGAGCGTCTCCGATTTAAACGGTGCAATAAAGGTGCTGGCCGGTACGTCGGTCGCGAAGTTTATCGAAGACTATTCGCTGGAGATGGCCAAATACATGCTGGCGCATAGTAAATCTGAAATACGGGCGGTAGCACAACGTTGTGGTTATAGTCCCAGCGGCCTGTTCCGGGTTTTCCGGCGACGCTTTAAGATGTCGCCGGAAGATTGGCGGTGGAACTATCGTATTTCTTGACGAGGAACAATCAGCAGTTAAATTCTTCGTCGGAAGAAGGGGCACCCTTCTCAAACTCGGTTTTTAGCTGTCCGACCCATTTCCGGACTCTTTCATCGGTTTTATCGGACTGGTTCTCTATGTCCAGTATCAATCCGAGGAATTGCCCGTTTTGCAGTGCACCGGATCGGTTGAAATGGTATCCTTCCGGCGACGTCCTTCCAACCAGGGTGGCTCCCCGGTCGGTGAAGGCTTTTGCTAAAATGCCGATTCCATCGGCGAAATTGTCCGGATACTTCTTCTGGTCTCCCAATCCGAAGAGGGCGACTTTCTTGCCGGTCAGGTCGAGACCGGTAAGTTCGGGGAGCGTCTCGTCCCAGTAGGTCGGCAATTCGCCGTCGAACCAGGTGGAAGAGCCAGCGATGATATATTCATATGCATTAAACTCCTTTTCATCGGATTGTTCGACAGGAATGATATCGACGATATCTTCTCCGAACGCTTCCTTTATCTTTTTGGCGACAGCAGCAGTCTTAGCTGTCGCGGTTCCGTAAAATAATCCTATTTTTTTCATTATTCGTTTGCTTTTTTAGTAATCCAACAATTCTTTTGCCGCCTTATAAATCTTCTCTTCATTCGGCAGGATTGCCTTTTCGAGTATCGGGTTGAATCCGACGGGGGTGAAGAGGGAGCCGACGCGCTGTATCGGAGCGTCCAGGTATTGGAACAGTTCGGCACCAATCATACTGGCAATTTCCGCCCCGAAACCGGAGAAGACTTTGTCTTCATGCACAATCAGGACTTTGCTTGTCTTTCTGACAGAGTCGAAAATAGTCTCTTTATCTAACGGTATCAGGGAGCGGAGGTCGATAACTTCGACATTCCGATTATGTTCCCGTTGTAACCGTTCGGCAACGTTCAGGCAAAGATGAGTGGTATTACCGTAAGTGATAATGCTCATATCGTCTCCCGGACGGCGGATGCGTGCTTTGCCGAAAGGAACCTCGAAGTCATCGGGAACCACGGCCGAGGCTTCCACCGCATTATACAAAGCCTTCGGTTCGAGGAAGAGGGTAAACCCTTTCGAACGCATGCTTGTCCGGAGCAACCCTGCGGCATCATCGGCAAATGAAGGGTAAACGATTCGTGCACCTGGCAAGGTCGTCAGTGCCCCTTCTATCGTTTGCGAATGATACAGGCCGCCACCGATGTATCCGCCCGAAGCCAATCGGAGCGTGATGTTGGGCGTGAACTGTCCGTAGCTTCTCCAGTATTCATGGGTACATTCCACATACTGTTCGACTGCCGGCCAGAAATAATCGGCAAACTCGGCGCCTTCTATCACGACATGTATTTTGGGGTCGAAACGGCACATGCCGTTGGCCGTACCGACGATATAGTCTTCGGCAATCGGAGCGTTGAAGACACGGGCGTCGCCAAACTCCTGCTGCATCCCTTTCGAGATGTTGAAGACGCCGCCTTTTTCTTTATTGGCAATATCCTGTCCCCAGATGAACGTGTCCGGATTATACCGGAACTCCGCTTTCAGCGTCTTGTTGATGGCAGTGACCAATGTCTCTTTTTCTCCCTTTTCATCGTGTGGTATGCCATCTGTATACTTCCGGGGAATATAAGGTTCGGGCAAGACAAAATCAGTAACCGTGGCTGGGTCAGGGTCGGGAGCGGCAAGCGCTTTCCGGTTGGCTGCGGACAGGTCTTTCTTTGCTTTGTCTTCTATCTCCTTTAACTCTTCTTCGGTGAAACGTTTATAGCGGAGAAGCATGCGGCGAAATTTATACAAAGGGTCTGCCGCCTTTACATAATTCAGCTCGTTTTCATCGCGGTATAACGTATGTTTGTCCGAGTTTGAATGAGAGCCGATGCGTACGCAGTTAGCCTGTACGATGACCGGCGTACGGTTGAGGGCATACTCTTTGGCCTCTGTCATGGCGTTCATGGAGTCGAAGACGTCTTTGCCGTTGCAATGGATAATCTTCAGGTTCTTGAACCCCGAGAAGTTGTCGGCAACCTTGCGGTTGGCGGTCTGGTCTTCTTTCGGGACGGAAATGCCATATCCATTATCCTGGATGACGAAAATGACAGGCAAGCGTTCAGTGCTGGCACCGTTGATTGCTTCGTAGACGAAGCCTTCGGAAGTGGCCGATTCACCGTGGGAAGTGATGGCAACCCCCTTGTGCCCGTAGTAAACCATGGCACGCCCGACGCCGGCAGCATGCAAATCATGTGTGCCGGTTGCGGAGGATATATTTTCGATGTTCCATTCTGTTTTTGCAAAATGGTTGGACATATGGCGGCCTCCGCCAGTCAGGTCGGTCGCCTTGGAGATGCCGTTGAGTATAATTTCTTCGGGAGTCATTCCTGCCGACAGAACGGTGAGCATGTCGCGGTAATAAGGGAACAGGAAATCTTCTCCCTTTTTGAAAACCTGCCCGACCGCAAGCTGAATCCCATCATGTCCGGCGTAGGGAGCATGATACGACCAGCCCAGCGATTGCAGCAGGTAGGCAGGGGCCTTTTCGTCGAGAGCCCGGCCGAGTGTCATCAGATAGAACCACTTTTTCAGCGTTTCTTTATC
>CAJUDC010000179.1 GCA_910584955.1 uncultured Paraprevotella sp.
GGCAAGCAAGGTACGCGGACCTCATTCCTTGAGATCAATGTAGTGGGAGATGTGTTGAAGTATGCCATGGATTATGTGTTGCCTAACCGTAACCGTTATCTATAACGAAGAATTGATGACTCGATGAAAGAAACGGACGCTATTGACGAATATATCCTTCGGCACATTGATGAGGAAAGTGATTATCTGAAGGCTCTTTATCGTGATACGCACGTCAAGTTATTACGTCCCCGCATGGCTTCCGGGCACTTGCAGGGGCGTATGCTGAAAATGTTTGTGCGGATGATACGTCCCCGCCAGGTGCTGGAGATAGGGACCTACAGCGGTTATTCCGCGCTTTGCCTGGCCGAAGGCCTGGAAGAGGGAGCCATGCTACACACGTTCGAGATAAACGATGAGCAGGAGGACTTTACACGCCCCTGGCTGGAAGGCTCGCCTTACGCCGGCAAGATTCGGTTTTATATAGGTGATGCGCTGAAGCTACTGCCTGCCATGAACATTACTTTCGATTTGGCGTTTGTAGATGGTGACAAGCGGAAGTATATTGAATATTATGAGATGGTGCTGGAGAAGCTGTCGCCCGGCGGATACATCATTGCCGATAACACGTTGTGGGACGGACATGTATTGGAAGAGCCGCATCATACGGATCTTCAGACGATTGGAATAAAGAAATTTAATGATTGGGTGGCTGCCGACAAACGGGTGGAAAAAGTGATTCTTCCCTTGCGCGACGGGCTGACGATCATAAGAAAATGTTGAATGAATAATGATTAATTATGGAAACGACCAGACAAAATAAGGTTTCTCGTTTGATTCAAAAGGAGTTGAGTGAGATTTTTCTGATTCAGACCAAGTCTATGAGTGGTGTCTTGGTATCGGTGAGTGCTGTCCGCATCAGTCCCGATATGAGTATTGCACGCGTCTATCTCAGCGTGTTCCCTTCCGAGAGGAGCCAGGAAATAGTAAAGAATATCAATGATAACATGAAATCCATCCGTTACGAACTGGGCACACGCGTACGCCATCAGTTGCGCATCATTCCCGAACTGAAGTTCTTTGTGGATGATTCATTGGATTATGCCGAACGTATAGACGAACTGTTGAAAAAGTAGGACCGGACGGTGAATGTTCCCTTTTATATCGCAAAGCGCTATCTTTTCTCCAAGAAGTCGCACAATGCCATTAACGTCATTTCAGCCATTTCCGTCTGCGGGGTGGCTTTGGCTACGTTGGCACTGGTATGCACTTTGTCCGTTTTTAACGGCTTCCAGGATCTGGTGGCCACTTTCTTTACGGCTTTTGATCCGGAACTGAAAATCACGGCTGTCACCGGAAAGGTCTTTGACGGACAGGATCAACGTATAGAGGCTTTGCGCCGGATGCCGGAGGTCGCTGTCTTTTCCGAATCCCTGGAAGAGAATGCGATGGTCCGGTACAAGGATCGTCAGACCATGGCGGTGATCAAAGGGATTGAAGATAACTTCGAGGATCTGACAGCTATTGACAGTATTCTTTTCGGCCGGGGGCAATTCGTGTTGCACGATGAAGTGGTGGATTATGCCATTCCCGGCATCGAACTGGTCTCCATTCTGGGAACGGGCATCAAATTCCTCGATCCGTTGGAGATTTATGCTCCCAAACGGGGAGCCAAAGTAAATATGGCCAATCCTGCCTCCAGCTTTAATGCCGCCCATTTATATTCCAGCGGACTGGTTTTCGCGGTGAACCAGCAAAAGTATGATTCTTCTTACATCCTGACCTCCCTGCAATTTGCCCGCAGGCTGTTTCAATATGACACCGAGGTGAGTTCGGTAGAGCTGAAGTTGAAACCCGGTGCGGATACCGGCAGCGTGAAAGCGAAGATACAGCAGCTGTTGGGAGAGGGCTTCCGGGTGCAGGACCGGTACGAGCAGCAGGCGGACACCTTCCGCATTATGGAGATAGAAAAGCTGATCTCTTATATTTTCCTTACCTTTATCCTGATGATAGCCTGCTTCAATGTAATAGGCTCCTTGTCCATGCTCATTATAGATAAGAAAGCCGATGTGGTGACATTGCGCAATCTGGGAGCCGGTGACAAGCTCATCACGCGTATATTCCTGTTCGAGGGGCGTATGATTTCACTGATAGGCGCGGTGGTCGGAGTGGTATTGGGGCTGATCCTTTGTTTCGTCCAGCAGGAATTCGGATTGCTTTCGCTGGGAGGCGGTAACTCCGGCGGCAATTTTGTGGTGGATGCCTATCCGGTCAGTGTCCATGCATGGGACATTGTGATCGTCTTCATCACGGTACTGGTGGTGGGGTTCCTTTCCGTGTGGTATCCCGTGCGTTATCTCAGCCGCCGGTTGCTGGGGAGGTGAAAAGAAGGCTCTGCGCTCCGGCTTTATTGCTCCATATAGAAAATCTTTACCTCAATCGTTTAATTGAAGCTTCCCTGATTGTAACCGCGTAATGAAATACGACGGTTCGTAATAGACGCTTCCGTTGTAGTTGTCTATGATTTCACATATCGGGTTGTTGTAGATGCGGAGGATGCCGTCGGCATAATCCTCGTCGCGGGTATGTACCTTGCCCATCTGCAGAGCGGTGGGGAGCGTGGTGACTAACTGTCAAGAGAGGGAGGATGATATGGCGAATCCTGGTGCAAAGTTCAATGGAACTTGGTGCAAGATAGGGTGAAACTTGTAACAAGATTCAGCGGAACTTGATACAATGCATACGTACGTGTAGGCTTATACCTGTAGCCCGATGCCTGCGTATGCGTGACTCTATGCTTGCGTACATGCAGGCTCACGCGTTACTAAAGTTACGGCTTACACGTTACTGATGTTGTTTTTAAATACGTCTTCATGTTTTTAAAAAACGACAGTGCGTTTTAAAAAAACGTCAGCGTGTTTAGCGTACAAGCTTATCGTGTTCAGCGTACAAGCCTAGCTTGTTCAACGTACGAACCCGGCTTGCTCATTACTCCCTCGCTAAGTCGATATTCTTCCTTCTCCATTCATCCTGTCATTTCATTTAAAACGTGCAGGAAATCAGTCTGTTAAGAATGACCGTACCTTCCCTCACTCCCGTTTCAGCCGCTTGTTTGTACCCTTTCACTGAAAGGTGTGAAATAATGTGCGGAAAGGAGGATGAAAG
>CAJUDC010000180.1 GCA_910584955.1 uncultured Paraprevotella sp.
CATTCAGCCTCGAGAAGACTTACACGTTGGGTAATAATAAACAAAGAATTGTACGATCGTCTGATTCGTTCAGGATGGATTAAAGGAACCCGTATCTTGTCTCCTTTACAGGTCGCAATTATTGTGGATTTTCTGGGCGAGCCATGATATTTGCATATGTAAAAAAACAATTGTTTCTGATTTCAAAAACAACTGTTTTTACTTGCAAATACAATTGTTTTTGTAACTGAATACAATTGTATTTTGTTTAACCAATCAATTTTAATAATCGAAACGCATAAAAAGAAAGACTCTCTTTTCTTTTATTCTTATATATAATGTAGGGATTTGACAACCATCCGGCAGGAGGTAGTGTATAGGGCTGATTTACTGTGTTTTATGCGTGACAAACAAACGGCATTATGGAAATGGCTGAAAATGAGAATATTTACACGGATGTTAAGGCCTTGATGTATTTTGGAAAATCCTATTTGAAAGTACCTCGTGTAATAATAGAACGGATGTTTGCATCCGATAATAGTGAACGTATGATCGGAATAGTGCATTGGTTGTTATTTTGTTTGTGCAATTATGCCGACGGCTATGTGTCGATCAAAGGAAAACAAGAAGTTTGCCATAGAGGAGAATGCATCATCTCTTACGAAAAGTTGGCCCGGTTAATGATGGTAGATAGCCGTTCGGTCAGAAGGTATGTCCACTCGCTGGAAAAGGAATCTTTGATAGAAGTGAAACGGGTAGCAAACTGTATCTGCTTCCGTGTTTGTGGTTATGACTCTTTTACGGCTTCGGATGTCCCTGCGGAAATACCGCAAAAGAGTAAGAGAACCAAAGTGACTAAAAAAACGGTTGAGCCGGATGCGATAGCTTTGCGGAGAGAGGAAGCCGAGTTGAAGATAAGTCATGGGAACGTACCCCGTACCGACCTGTTAAAAAGTTGCTATGAGTATGGAAAAGAATGTAATTGAAAGAGCTTTGCTCTGTTCGCTGTTTCTGGACCAGGTGGCGATTCTTGAGGTGGTCGGGTTGTTGCGTCCGGAAATGTTTTCCGATCCGGATCATGGGTTTATTTACGAAGCGTTTACCGATCTGTTTAACCGTAATAAACGGCCCGACCTGATCCTGGTGGAAGAGGAAATGAAAAAGAAAGATCCGGAGCGTTACGTGAAGATGGGAGGCATGGCGTACTTGTCGGATGGAATGGAGACGGTTCGCCTGGAACATAACGCTGTAGAGTATGCCCGCGAAATCCTTCATCATTATCTGCTGGGGTGTATGCATAAGCTGTTTGTGCAAAAAGCATCGGAATGCCTGCAATACGGTATGGACTACCTGAAGGTGATAGAAGACTGCGAGCGCGATTTGCTACGCTTGCGTATGGATAATTCGGAATCAGATTCGCTTCTGCCGCTTAGTGAAGTGATGAAGTTGTCTATAGACGATCATCTCGACCGGATGAGCCGTAAGGATGATTCGGTGCGTATGCTGACCGGAATCAACGGGTTGGACGGACTGACGGGAGGACTTTACCGGAAGGAAGTGCTGGTGCTGGGCGGTCTTCCGAGTGACGGTAAGACGGCGCTGGCGATGTTTATGGCAATGAATATGGCTCGCCAGGGTAAACATGTGCTTCATTTCAGTTTTGAAATGACGGGCGAACAGACTGCCGCCCGTTTTTTTGCCGGTTATGCCGGTGTGGAGGCTGCCCGCCTGCGTATAGGGGGACTTCGTGAGGGGGATATCGATCGGATGAGACGGTATGCTGCCGGTATGGAAAAAACGCCTTATTATTTTACGAATGTATCTTCTATGAGCCTGGATGCGTTGCGGGCGGAGATTATGCTCCGGAGCCGTAAAGGTGAATGCGATGTTGTAGTGATCGATTACTTGCATACACTTGCTCCATTGACGAAAAAGGGTGAGACACAAGAGTCTGTGATCCGTCATACGATTACGGTATTGAAACGTATTGCCGTAGAGGCTAATTGTGCCATGCTGGTGGTTTCGCAGTTGAATCGTGAGGTGTTGAAGCGTTCCGAGAATGGGTTTGTCCCGATAATGAGCGATTTGCGTGATTCGGGTGCCATTGAATTTGTGGCGGATTGTGTGGTGATTATCGGTTGTCCGGAACGTTTCGGGAAGAATACGGCCCAATGCGGGTCGAATGCCTCCCGTCTGATCAAGTTGTATGTCCTGAAAAATCGTAACGGATCGACAGGTATTGCTGAGGTATACAGGAATGATACTTATACGTCTTTTGTGAATCCGGGTGGTAATTTACATTTTGAGGACTGATGAACAGGCTGGAGATCACATCATTCAAGGAACGGGTCGATCTGGTAAAGGTGGTCGGCCATTACTTGACGCTCGAAAGGAAAGGGGCGGCTTATCTGGGTTTGTGCCCTTTCCATGACGATCATCATCCTTCGCTGCGGGTGGATCCGGCAAAAGGAGTATACCACTGTTTTAGTTGCGGGGCCGGAGGAGATGTCTTCCGCTTCGTACAGGAGAAGGAGGGTTGTGGCTTCGGTGAGGCGGTCCGTCTTTGTGCGGATATCTGCCACTTGCCCGTTCCCGCACTGGATGCGGGATCGCAAAAACACAGGCCGGATAAGCAACCGGTTGAAAAGGATAGTTCCCTTGCAGTCCCGCATCAGGTGCGGGAACAGGTGCCTGCTCCGACGGTTGAAATGAATGAACGTTACGGGCAGACGTTGCTTCCGTATGATCCGGGGATGGAAGAATTGCGGGAGACCTATGCTGCTTTTGAGGTTGGGATTGCTCCGGCTATCGTGCCTGAAGCCTGGAAGTTTACCCGTGGCCGGATTGTTTTTCCGATCCGTAATGCGGCGGGCGAGTTGGTTGCATTTGCCGCCCGTTATCGGGGAGACCTGCTTGCTAAGAAAATCCCCAAATACATAAACAGTTCGACCAGTGCGATCTATAAGAAAGATGAATTGCTTTACGGTTGGCACCGGGCTGTGACGAAGGTTCGTGAGACGGGAATCGTTTTTTTTACCGAAGGATACAAAGATACGTTGGCAATGCATGCGGCTGGTTTTAGCAATACGGTTGCCCTTTGTGGCACGAATTTGTCGGAGCATCATATCGCTATG
>CAJUDC010000181.1 GCA_910584955.1 uncultured Paraprevotella sp.
GCCGCCTTTCGATAAGATTTCGTCACGGAAACGTTGGGCCACTTCGGGATTGAAGATGCCTTTTTCTTTGAATAAGGAGAAGGCGTCGGCGTCCAGCACTTCGGCCCATTTGTAGCTGTAATAGCCGGCTGCATATCCGCCGGCCATGATGTGGCTGAATTGCACGGTCATGCAAGTGCCTTCCTGAGGCGGGAAAAGCTGCGCCCGGGCCCATGCTTTTTGTTCGAAGTCCATAACCGTTTCTTGGAACGGGGCTTCCAACGTGTAGTAGGCCATATCGAGCAGGCCGAAACTTACTTGCCGGATGCAGGCATAGGCCACATTGAAGTTGCGGCTTTTGACGATGCGGTCGATAAACTCCTCGGGAAGCGGTTCTCCCGTTTCGTAATGGTAGGCAAAAGTATTCAGGAATTCTCGCTCGATGGAGAAGTTCTCCATAATCTGTGACGGGAGCTCCACAAAATCCCAATATACGTTGGTGCCGCTTAAACTCTCGAAGCGCGTGTTTGAGAATATGCCGTGCAAGGCATGACCGAATTCATGGAGAAATGTTTCCACTTCGCCCAAAGTTAGCAGTGCCGGTTTGGATTCCGTGGGTTTGGTCAGATTCATGGTGACGGATACATGCGGGCGGCTGTTTCCGTCTTCTTCATTGATCCATTGCTCTTTGTAGGAAGTCATCCACGCGCCGCTCTGCTTTCCGGGCCGTGGATGGAAGTCGGTATATAATACGGCAAGGAAAGATCCGTCCCGGTCTTTGACTTCGTAGGCCGTGACATCCGGGTGATAAACCGGAATGGCTTCGTTTTTCTCGAAAGTGATGCCGTACAGACGTGTGGCCAGTCCGAATACCCCTTGTTTCACTCGGCTTAGCTCGAAATAAGGGCGGAGCATCTCGGCGTCAATGTTGTACTTTTCCATGCGGAGTTTATGGGAATAATACGCAAAGTCCCAAGGTTGCATGACGAAATCGTCGCCTTCCAGGCGGCGGGCCGTTGCTGTCACTTCTTCCACTTCCCGGCGCGCTTCCGGCATATAAGCTTCCAGCAATTGGTTGAGCAGGCGGTATACGTTTTCGCTGTTTTCCGCCATACGTTTGGTCAGTACGAAATCTGCATACGTCCGGTAGCCGAGCAGTTGCGCCCGTTCCCGGCGTAGATTGACCAGTTTCCGTACAATTTCTATGTTGTTGAATTCGTCATCGTGCGTACATACGGTATTGCGGGCCATATACATGCGGCGGCGTAATTCGCGGTTGTCGGCATATGTCAGGAAAGGGGTGTAACTGGGAGCATGAAGTGTAAACAGCCAGCCTTCCAGTTGCTTCTCCTTGGCGGCCAATGCGGCGGCGTCCATGGCCGATTCCGGTAGGCCGGACAATTCGCTGCGATCGGTAATATGAAGCTGGAAATTATTGATTTCCTTTAAATTGTTTTGGGAGAACTGGAGGGTCAGACGGCTGAGTTCTTGGTTCATTTCGCGGAGTTTTTCTTTGTCTGTTGCCGATAGGTTGGCCCCGCTCCGCAGAAATCCGTCGTAAGTTTTCTCGAGCAACATCTGCTCTTCCGGTGTGAGTTCCCGATGGTGTTCGTAAACATATTTCACGCGCTCAAAGAGCTTTTCGTTCAGCATGATATTGTTGGCATGTTCCGTCAGTATCGGCGACATCTTCTGGGCCAAGGCGTCCATTTCGTCGTTGGTCTCTGCGCTGAGCAGATTGAAGAACACTGATGTCACCCGTTCCAATAGATTGTCGGGCGCCGTGACGGATATGGTATTCTCGAACGTCGGTTCTTCAGGGTTGTTTACGATGCGGTCTGTCAGTTCGTCGTCTTTTCGGATGCCTTCCATCATGGCCGGTTCATAATGTTCCAGTCGGATTTTATGAAAGGGAGCGGTGTCGTGAGGCGTATCGTAGGGAATGAAAAAAGGATTTACGGCATTTGCCGTTGCTTTATCTTGTATGTTATCCATGTGTGTTGATATGATGATTGGACAAGTTATTTATACGGAAGTTTTTCTAGAGCCGGCACAACAATTTTTTTTCTTCGGAGCAGTACGAGATTTCGTTTCTGCATGTCGTTTAATGCTTTGGAGATGTTGATACGCGTGTCGTTAAGTTGGCGCCCCAGTTCTTCCATAGTGATTTCCACTATTTTTTCACCCGCCGGGTATTGGGCGTGCCGGTGAATGAATTTCATAATGTGCTGTTCTGTGTTTTCGGCTGCGGCCTGCCATAAAAGGCGTTGGCTGCGGAAGACAAGGGTTGAGAGCAAGTTTATAACGTTTAGCCGGAAAACCTCATATTTCATAAATACCTGGTTTACGGAGGATTTGCTCACTATAATGATTTGTGCTTCCGTCTGAGCGGTATAGGAATGCGTATAACGCGGATGAAGTCCGTAGAGGGATTCGGGCTGCAACACCGAAGGAGCCGACACACGTTCACAAAAGCCATAGCTGTGGTCGTCGGAATACGTGTGCTGTGTTAACGTACCTTTTAAAAGGAATATCAAGCCTTTGCAGGGGGTATCCTGCTGTGCGACGCGTTTCCCGGAAGCGCATTTTACAAAGTCAATTTGCGCCGTTTCCATGATCTGGTTTACATCATTTTTCCCTAATCCTTGAAATAAAGGAAGTTCCAGTAAGGCATCCAAGAAGTTTGATTCCATCCTTTTTTACGCATGCATAGATTATCTTACGCAAAGATAGTGAAAGCATGCTAATTTTATACGCCCGGTATAAATACTTTAACTATTTTTGAAGCATTTTTTCCAGTGACGGGCTGATATAGGTGTGCAGACAGCCTTCGGCATCGGTGTAAATGAAATAAGCCTGCAATTCGGGATGTTTGTCAAGTACTTTCCGGGAATCGTCCAGCCCTAGTACCATAAAAGCTGTGGCATACGCATCGGCTGTGGCACAGTCGGGAGCGATGACGGTAGCTGAAAGGATGGATAATTGTACGGGGTATCCGGTATGCGGGTTGATGGTATGTGCATACCGTTTACCCTCTTT
>CAJUDC010000182.1 GCA_910584955.1 uncultured Paraprevotella sp.
TGTTTGTCAAGGACTTGCATTTATAACAAGTAATTAAGCTGCGAATTTAAGGTGATTTAAAATGATGTCTGTTACGGTTTCGGACAGTATGATTCTGCATAATGATAGCGTATGTTGATTACAACACAAGTCAATAATTCTGCTGCGGGGATAGCAAGCCATAAACCGGGAACGCCGATAAAATGGGGCAGAATGACGAAAGTCGGTACAAGAAACAATATGCCACCAACAGGGCATAGACAGTGGAAGTCATTGCTTTTTCAATATTCCGGTTGTCGTGTAATAGTTCCTATTAAGGATTATACTGTTTGATGTTGTGTAATGGCTCTTTCTAATGATTCAGGGGCTGTGGCTTGCCATTCCGGTGGTGCAGGTAATAGGGATGCCTGCGTCAAATATGTTAGGGATGTCTCAATCGCTGTACCATAACCTATTTTCATTGATGTTCAAAATCTTGGATATTTTATCCCGCGTTTAGGTGGATGAAGGTCCTTCTTTCTTAGCTTATGAGCCTGCGATATGTTAAATACTTTTTCATTTGGTAATAATTTTATAACTTTGCAGCGGTTATAATGAATTACTATGAGCGGACATTGATTCTGACCCTGTTGGTAATAGCTTGTTTACTAGGGTTACATTTCCTTCCGTCTATGGCGGTGGGTGAGGTGGAATTGCGTCGGGTGAATCTGCTTTCCGACCTGTTCCCAGAAAGAACTGCCGTAGAAAGTGAAGAGACAGTTTTGCCGGAAAGTGATCCGGTGACGGTTCAAACGGAGGAACGTGCCGCTTTTGTAACGGAATGTCCCGAGGGTGTCACTTGTATCGAAGATTATGCCGACTCTCTTGCTGAGGGTATGGAACCTTTTTATCGTAAACTGGCGGAGGCAGGCTCTGTGGGAACTCCTGTACGGATAGCCTATTTCGGGGATTCTTTTATCGAAGGCGATATTTTTACAGCCGATTTGCGTGATTTGTTGCAAAGCCGTTTCGGAGGCTGTGGAGTAGGTTTCGTGGATATAGCCTCCGTTACGTCAGGTTTTCGTCAGTCTGTGCGGGCCACGTCCCGGAATTTCCATATACATAGTATAACGGACAGTATCTTTAACCGGACTTATATGGGAGTTAACGAACGCTATTTTACAACAGGAGCGGGAAGTGCTTCCGTTACGCTAAGCGGGACAAGGTATGGCAACTGCACGGGACGGGCTTCGCGTTCTTCTGTGTATTTCCTTACTACCGGGCCGTTACAGGTTAGTGCTCGTGTGAATGATGATGATAGGCGTGTTTATTCGTTTTCGGGAAAGACGGTATTGCAGCATGCCACAGTGGAAGGAGATATCCGTAAGGTGGCATGGACGGTTGAGCGGGATTCGCTGATGTCACCGGCTTACTTTTATGGGACTACGATGGATTGTGATACCGGTATAATATTGGATAATTTCAGTTTGCGAGGCAGTAGCGGCCAGACGCTAGCCTCTATACCCCGTGGACATTTGGAAGAGTTCGCCCGTCTGCGCCCGTATGATCTGATCGTGTTGCATTTCGGATTGAATGTGGCCCATGCCAAGAGTGCCGCTTTGCGTTACAAAGGTTATGTCATGCAGATGCAAAAGGTGATTCGCCTTTTCCGTGAGGTATATCCTCAAGCTTCTTTGTTGATTGTCAGTGTGAGCGATCGTGACGCACGGAACGAAAAAGGCGAGATTACGACTATGAATGGCATACGCAGTCTGGTGACTGCCCAGCAGAATCTGGCCCGGGAAAGCGGGACGGCATTCTGGAACCTGTTTCAGGCAATGGGCGGAGAAGGGAGTATGAAAGAACTGGCAGAAAAACAGCCCCCGATGGCGAATAAGGATTATACCCATCTGAATTTCCGGGGAGGTCGGTTCCTGGCTCAAAAGTTTTATGACGCGCTGATGGCCGGTGTGGCTAATTATGAAAGGAAAATGAATTATGAAAAGAATTGAACGTATTTTGTTACTTTTGTTCGGGCTGATAGTCGCAGGTGGTTCCGTAATTCGTGGGGCTATGTTGAAAAGCGCTTTACCCGAATCCTTTTTAAAAACGCAGAGTAATCGGTTGATTCGTGAAGATGCGCTGTTTCCCTTTTTTGAAAAGATAAAGGCGAATCAAGGGCCGGTGCGGGTGGTTCATTTGGGAGACTCACATGTGCGGGGACATGTATTTCCGGTAGCGGTGCGTCGGGAATTGGAAGCCGTATGGGGTAGCGATGCGGTGGAAGAAACGAAAATTACCTATAAAACTTCTGCTTTGGCTAAGGAGACGGGGGCTCCCGGATTAGTCTATCACGCTATCGGGATTAACGGAGCGAAGTATGAAGATTTTGATACTGAAAAAGGGTTGAAGCAGGTGTCGGACCTAAAACCCGATATGATTATCCTTTCTTTTGGCACTAACGAAGCGCATGGGCGCAATTATACCGAGAGTTGGCATGAAACGGAAATGGACGCTTTGGTGCAGAGTTTGAGACGACGTTGCCCGGAAGCCGTCATTTTGCTTACTACTCCTCCGGGATCATATTGGTCGCATCGGGTAAAGACGGTTAGTGCGGGGCGTTCGCGCTACGTTACTCGTCGGGTCCCCAATGAACATACCAAGCGCGTGGTTGCTACGCAGTTGAGCTATGCCGATCGCTGGCAACTGCCTGTATGGGACTTGTATGGAATTGTAGGAGGAAGTCTTTTTGCGTGCAGAAACTGGAATAATGCCGGATTGCAGCGCCCGGATAAGATTCATTACACCCCCGAGGGTTATAAACTGCAAGGTCGCTTGCTGGCAGAAGCCATTTTAAATGCTTATCAGCGTTATGAACGAAGTCTTTGACGAAACGGTCCGGCAGGGCCTGTTGCAAAACTTGTGTTATGATCCTCATGCTCCGCTGATCTTCAGCAGCGCGGTGTTTTTGTTTCTTTTTGCAGGATTCAGTTTGGTTTATGTCGGATTGCAGCGTACACCGACGCTGCGATTGCTTTTTGTCACTTTGT
>CAJUDC010000183.1 GCA_910584955.1 uncultured Paraprevotella sp.
ATGAACAACGGCCTTGTTCCGGTTGTTGTTTCTCCAGAGTTCCTGGCGGAGATATTCGCTTCTGTCGAAGCCGATCCGAAAGCAACGTTGACAATCGACCTGCCCGCGCAGACAATCACCAACAACGCAACCGGCAAAAGCGAATCCTTTGACATCAATGCCTATAAAAAAGATTGCCTGGTAAATGGCCTGGACGATATCGATTACCTGCTGGCTAATAAGTCGAAGATAGAAGCGTACGAAGCAAATAGAAAGTAAGATGGTAGAAATAATGGATACAACCCTTCGGGACGGGGAACAAACATCGGGTGTCTCTTTTGCGGCTCACGAAAAGCTCAGTATTGCACAGATGCTGCTGGGGGATCTGGGAGTAAACCGCGTGGAGATTGCCTCTGCTCGCGTATCGGACGGAGAGTTCGAAGCCGTGAAGCGAGTGGCTGCCTGGGCCGAACGTACCGGAAATCTGCATAAGCTCGAAGTATTGGGCTTTGTGGATGGCGACGCCTCGCTCAACTGGATCGAATCGGCCGGTTGCCGCGTGGTAAACCTTCTCTGTAAAGGTTCGTATAAACACGTAACCGAACAACTCCGCAAATTGCCCGAACAGCATATTGCAGATATCCGTTCTGTTGTATCGCTGGCTACCGAAAGAGGTATTGAGGTTAATATATATCTGGAAGACTGGTCGAACGGGATCAAAAACTCTCCCGATTACGTCTTCCAGCTGATCGATGCGTTGAAAGACCTGCCGATCCGACGTTTTATGCTGCCCGATACGTTGGGCATCCTGAATCCGGGCAATACGTACGAGTTCTGCAAACAGATGCTTGACCGTTATCCCGAACTGCATTTTGATTTCCATGCCCACAACGATTACGACCTGGCGGTAGCCAATGTCTATTCGGCAGTCCGGGCAGGAATACACGGTGTCCACACCACGATCAACGGCCTGGGCGAACGGGCGGGAAATGCACCGCTCAGCAGCGTGATCGCCGTGATAAAAGATCATCTGAACGGTCAGACCAGCGTGCGGGAAGAGAAGATCAACGCCGCAAGCCGCCTGGTCGAGACCTATTCCGGCATCCATATCGCCCCGAACCGCCCGATCATCGGCGAACATGTCTTTACGCAATGTGCCGGCGTTCATGCCGATGGCGACAGCAAAAACAACCTGTATTGCAACGACCTGATCCCCGAACGTTTCGGCCGTGTCCGCGAATATGCCCTCGGAAAGACTTCCGGCAAGGCGAATATCCGCATGAACCTGGAATCGTTGGGAATCGACGTGGACGACGAGTCCATGCGTAAGATCACCGAGCGTATCATCGAACTGGGCGACAAGAAGGAAATGGTGACGACGGAAGACCTGCCATATATTATCAGCGATGTGCTTCATCACGATGCAATGGCGGACCAACGTATCCGTATATTAAATTATTCCTTATCTTTGGCGCAGGGACTGAGGCCGGTAGCCACGCTGAAAATAGAGATCGACGGCGAGGCATACGAAGAGTCGGCATCCGGCGACGGCCAGTACGACGCGTTCGTCCGTGCCCTTCGCAAGATCTATTCCGACCTGGGTCGTCCGTTCCCGATGCTGACGAACTATTCCGTATCCATTCCCCCCGGAGGTCGTACCGATGCCTTTGTGCAGACGATCATCAGCTGGAATTATGCCGGGATAGATTTCAAAACCCGCGGCCTCGATGCCGACCAGACGGAAGCCGCCATCAAGGCGACGCTGAAGATGCTGAATAAGATTGAACAATAAATATAGGAGGTATTAGTTATGAACAGAAAACTGACCATTGCGCTGGTAGCGCACGACAATCGTAAAGCTGACATGGTAGAATGGGCTGTACACAATGCAGAATTCCTTTCCCACCATCTTTTAGTATGTACCGGTACAACCGGCGGACTGATACGTAATGCTTTCGACGAGAAAGGTATTGCTGCCGAAGTAATCTGTATGCATTCCGGGCCGTTAGGCGGTGATGCAGAAATTGCTGCCATGGTGGTACGCAAGGAGGTGGATCTGGCGGTTTTCCTGATCGATGACCTGAACGCGCAACCGCACGAAGCTGATATTCAGATGTTGCTTCGCCAGTGTCGTGTTCATAATGTGCCTATTGCTTGTAACCGTTACAGTGCCGACCTGATGATTACGAGCACCCTGTGGGACGATGATAGTTACGTCCCTATGGAACCCAAATATGTGCTATTTAAAAGAGACTAAAATAACAAACTGAAATGAAATTAAACATCGCAGTCCTTCCCGGCGACGGTATCGGTCCCGAGATTGTAGAACAAGGCATGAAAGCCGTTAAAGCCGTATGCGAAAAATATGGCCACGAACTAAGTTATAAACACGCTCTGGTGGGAGCGGTTGCCATCGATGAGACCGGTAACCCGTATCCGGATGAAACGCACGAACTTTGTATGCAGAGCGACGCCGTTTATTTTGGTGCGATCGGTTCTCCGAAATATGATAATAACCCTTCCGCAAAGGTACGCCCCGAACAAGGACTGCTGGGAATGCGTAAGAAGCTGGGACTTTTTGCCAATATCCGTCCGGTAACAACGTTCCCGTCGCTGTTGCATAAATCTCCGCTTCGTGCCGAACTGATCGAGGGAGCAGACTTTATGTGTATCCGTGAATTGACGGGTGGTATGTATTTCGGTCGTCCGCAGGGTAGAAGCGAAGATGGGAACACGGCTTACGATACCTGTGTTTATACCCGTGAAGAGATCGAACGTATCGTTCGCCTGGCTTACCAGTATGCACAGAAACGCCGCAAGAAAGTAACGGTAGTCGATAAGGCGAATGTGTTGGCTACTTCTCGTCTGTGGCGTCAGGTAGCACAGGAGATTGAAAAGGAATATCCGGATGTGGAGACAGAATATATGTTTGTCGACAACGCCG
>CAJUDC010000184.1 GCA_910584955.1 uncultured Paraprevotella sp.
TTGATGGCGTATGAACCGCTGAATACACCGGTCACGCGGCGGTCGGCGATACGTTCGCGTTCCGTACGTTTCTTAGTGCGGTCCAGATAGGCTTCCACTTCGGCTTTCTGTGCTTCGGTGGTCAGTTGGGCAACCAGTTCGCTCTCCGGAGCCAGTACCATAAAGGTTACACCGAACATGGTGTCTGCACGGGTGGTAAAGATGGTGAATTCGATATCGCTGTCCTTTACTTTGAATTGTACTTCCGTACCTTCCGAACGGCCGATCCAGTTGCGCTGTGTTTCTTTCAGCGAGTCTGTCCAGTCCACTGTATCCAGTCCGTCCAGCAGCCGTTGCGCATAAGCCGAAACGCGCAGGCACCATTGGCGCATTTTTTTCTGAACGACGGGGAAGCCGCCACGTTCCGAAACTCCATCCACCACTTCGTCATTGGCAAGCACGGTTCCCAGTTGCGGACACCAGTTCACCATCGTTTCGCCCAGATAGGCGATGCGGTAGTTCATCAGGATTTCCTGTTGTTCTTTTTCGCTTTTGGCATTCCATTCTTCAGCGGTAAAGCTGAGTTCTTCGCTGCAAGCCGCATTCAGTCCTTCGTTGCCGTACCGGGCAAATGCTTCCGCTAGTTCGCTGATGGGGCGTGCCTGCTGCGTGTCGTTACAATAATAACTGTTGAACATTTGTTGGAAAGCCCACTGAGTCCAATGGTAATAGCCTGGCTCGCAAGTACGTACCTCACGGTTCCAATCAAAAGAGAAACCGATTTTATCCAACTGTTCACGATAGCGGTTGATGTTGTTCACAGTGGTGATGGCAGGGTGTTGCCCGGTTTGGATGGCGTATTGTTCTGCAGGAAGCCCGTATGCGTCATATCCCATCGGGTTCAGCACGTTGAAACCTTGCAAGCGTTTGTAACGGGCATAAATATCACTGGCTATGTATCCCAGCGGGTGTCCTACGTGCAGTCCGGCTCCCGATGGATAGGGGAACATGTTCAGTACGTAGAATTTCTTTTTGCTTTCGTCTTCGGTCACTTGATAGGTATGGTTCTCTACCCATCTTTGCTGCCATTTTTTTTCAATCTCTCTGAAATTGTATTCCATGATCTATTTTTGTTATTTAATATCTTTGTTATTAAGTGATTGCAAAGATAATGAAAGTCGGGGAGATATATGGAAATAACAGGAAATAAAAAACTTTCTTGTCAGATATGCTGATTTCTTTTTATTGACATTTTTGGGAAGGTATATATTTAATATATACATCTCCCAAATTTATTGTATTTATTCATACAAAATAGTCGTGGTAAGATATAGATGATGCTTCATCTATATCCTCTCTGCTACCAGTTGGTTGTGTCGTTCAATGACGTCCGGAAAGTTCCGCCGGATAAATCCTCCCACGCTGTTGTAAGGCAGTCCTAATCGTTGAGCGATAGATTTCAGGTTTTCAGGGGTGGTTTCATAGATTCTCATTGCTTCGGCATATTTTTCCATACAGTTCTTTGACAGGATCTTTCCGTTTGCCGCGGAGGTTTTTCCCAGACTTTCGGCCAGTTGTGGTTCATGTTCGTGCAAGTAGTTGCGGAAAGATTCGGGATGCAGTCCGAATTCACGGGCTACTTCCGCCATGGTCTGTTTGTTTTCTTTCAGTTTCCGGATGGCAGGTTCATATTTTGCGGCGGCAGATTTCCGGTATCGTTTGGATGCGGACAAATCGACAGACGTCCCTTCGGGTGGCACGACAACTCCTCTGCGTTCCATCATCCATTCCCGGTGCCAGGTGCGCAGGTAAGAGCGGAATCCGCTTTCGGTTACGTGTGTTTGTTCGGCTATTTCGCTTACAGTCAGTGTGGTGGTACGGTATAAGTGGGATGCCTCCCGATAAGTTTCTACTGTATGCGGATCGGGGCGGCGTGTCTTTCCGTTTCCGTTCAGGGTTCCTGGCAGGGTATTTCCCCGGCATTCCATACGTTTTTTTCTTCTTTTTTCTATCAAGTCTTTGTGATAGAACAGCAGATGCTGTTTCAGTCCGCTGTATGACACGTTGCATTTTTCGGCCACCTGCCGTATGCTCCGGTCGGCGGCATGCAGCATTTCCACGGCTTCCGCATAGCGTGCTTTGCTTTCCGGACGGACGCCTCGTTGCTTGTTGTCGTTCAGGCATCGTCTGGTCCGTTCTTTTTCTCTTCTTTCGGGTATGTGGGGATAGTGTGCCTTGAGTTGGTTGGCAAGGGCCGATCCGTCCAAATGAAATTCGTGTGCTATTTGTGATACGTTGTAGGACAAGTAGTCTATGTGGTCACAAGCATTCACCGCCTGTTTATACTTTTGGTGTGCTGCAGGTGTTTGTCCGAATTTCTTTCGTAGTTTGATGTTTTCCGCCGTTTTCTGGTCGGCTTCCACGCCATATCTTTTCAGAAGCAGTTCCCGGTGGTAGCGGTTCAGGTATGTTGCGAATCCTTTGGTGCTTACTCCGCACCGTTCGCAAATGGCGCGGCAGCTCATTTGCGTGGTGCGGTAAAGGTGGATCGCTTCGGCATATTTGGCTATGGTTTCGGGATGGGCTTGTTTTTGTTTATTGGTATTTTTCACCATCCTGATAGAAATTCTTGATATTGTCTGGTTTACTGTCGGTAACGAAGAATGGATCACTATGAGATACAATGTTATGTCCCATTCCGTCGAAGATAAAATTATGCATTGTCCACCAAGGTATCCATGCCATATAAAGATTATAATCTTTCAGGTTAATGTCATTATAAAGACGTATGACTTTGATTTCATTGCCGTTTTCATCTTTTTTAACACTATACAGGTTTTCTATCATGGTTTCATCGGGGTTTTCTCCTTTTTCCAAGGCCTTGCAATAA
>CAJUDC010000185.1 GCA_910584955.1 uncultured Paraprevotella sp.
CACGCGTAACAATTAAATCGGTTCGAGCAAACGGATTGGCTGCGAATTTGAGGCTATGAAAGGTAATTCTTTTTCAGCTGTCTGTGCAGTCCTGTTCGGTTTCTTCGTGATGGGATTCTGCGACATTGTGGGCATCTCTTCCGACTATGCCCGGGAGGCTTTCGGCTGGAGCCATACCATGGCCGGTTTTGTGCCGTCGATGGTGTTTGTCTGGTTTCTTTTTTTCAGTGTGCCTGCCGGCATCCGCATGAACCGCTGGGGGCGCAAGAATACGGTGCTGCTCAGTATGGCCGTCACGATAGTGGGTATGCTCATTCCGCTGGCCCGTCAGAGCTGGGCCTGCCTGGCCGGCTATGCTTTGCTGGGTATCGGCAATGCCATTCTGCAGGTGTCGCTGAATCCTTTGCTGAACAATGTGGTCACCGACAAGCGTCTGCTTACCAGCAGTCTGACAGCCGGCCAGGTGGTCAAGGCCGTATCCTCTTTTGCCGGTCCGTTTATCATGCTGTTTGCCGTGCAGTGTCTGGGAGGCGGTGATCCGGCCAACTGGTATCTGGCTTTTCCCGTTCTGGGGGGCATTACCCTGATTTCCGCTGTATGGATTTTGTTGTCTCCCATTCCGCGTGAGACGACCGGTGAGACGGAGACGGCTACGGTAGGGCGCACTTTCGCCTTGCTTTCCAACCGTACGGTATTGTTGCTTTTCCTCGGTATCTTTTTCGTTGTAGGCATTGATGTGGGTACCAACTTCATCAGTTCCAAAATCCTTCTTCTCCGTTTCGGATGGAGTGTGCAGGAGGCCGGCATTGCCCCTCAGGTGTATTTCATTTCCCGCACGGTGGGAGCTTTTCTGGGTGTGTTCATTATGACGCGGGTGTCCGAGATGACTTATTTCCGTTGGAACATGCTGCTTTGCATCGTTTCCATTCTGCTGTTGGCTTTCTTCGAGAGGGAAGCCGTCAACCTGGTATGTATCGGAGCCATCGGTTTCTTGTGTTCGTGTGTGTTTGCCATTATCTATTCGATGGCTTTGCAGGCGGTGCCCGACAAGGCGAACCTGATTTCCGGGCTGATGATCACCGCCGTGGCGGGCGGTGGGGCCGTTACGCCCGTTATCGGCAGGGCGACGGATATGTTCGACATCACGGCCGGTATCTGTGTGTTGCTTATCTGTGCTTTTTATCTGACGTTCTGCGCGTTCGGTATTAAAGTAAGGAAATAGGAAGAGAGGGCAGACTGAAAAACGGCTTTTTCCGGTATAAAACGGAGAGGGGCGAGCTGGGAAAACCCAGAACATGACGCCATTTGTACAAATCGCAGTTTGATGTGTACGCATTGTGTCTTGTTGTGTGCAGATCAGGTCATGAACTGTATGTCGGGCGAATGCCCTTCTTTTTTTACAGCGGCTGCCCTTGATTTTGGTTGTCTCTATAAGAAAGGTATAAAAACAAATAAGAAATGAGAAAGACAGGGATTATATTGGGTGTGCTTTGGGGCGTATTTGCCGGCTGGAGCCACGCACAACGCATACATGCGACGAAAGATCTGAAATATTGCCATACCCAGGTAGAGCGGGCTTTGGCGGAACTGGGAAAAGACGGTGCATACGATTACCGTCAGATGCCTAGGAACATTCTGAAAACGGACACGGAGGCCGGTCGGACGGGCTGGAACTGCCGTCCGGCGGTGCCCGAAGAATGGTGCGGCGGTTTCTGGCCCGGTATTTTGTGGTACGACTATGAGTTTTCGCAGGATTCTGCGGTGCGCCGTCAGGCGGAAGCCTATACGGAGACGCTGGCTTATCTGGCCGATCGTCCGGCCTTCGACCACGATTTGGGTTTTCTGGTGTTTTGCAGTTTCGGCAACGGATATCGTCTGACCCGTAATCCGCGTTATAAAGAAGTGATCGTGGGCACGGCCCGGCAACTGGCTGCATTGTATAACCCTACGGTGGGAACCATTCTGAGCTGGCCGCGCGAGGTGGAAAAGCAGGGTTGGCCGCACAACACCATCATGGATAACATGATGAATCTGGAAATGCTTTTCTGGGCGTCGCGCAACGGGGGAGGCGATGCGTTGCGGCAGTTGGCCGTGCGTCATGCGGAGACGACGATGAAATATCATTTCCGCCCCGACGGCTCCTGCTATCATGTGGCGGTGTACGACACGACGGACGGTCATTTCATAAAAGGAGTGACGCACCAGGGATATGCCGATCATTCCATGTGGGCACGCGGACAGTCGTGGGCCATTTACGGTTATACGGTGGTCTATCGGGAGACCCGCGACCCCCGTTTTCTGGCGTTTGCCCGTAAGGTGACCGATATTTACCTGAAACGCTTGCAGCAAACATCCGACGACTGGGTGCCGGCATGGGACTTTGACGCTCCCGGCGGGGCGGCGGCTCCGAAAGATGCGTCGGCCGCCTGTGTGACGGCCTCGGCATTGCTCGAACTCAGCACGTATGTGGATTCGCCGTCCGACGCCCGTCGTTATGAACAGGCGGCTTGTGCGATGCTTGCTTCGCTGCATCGGAATTATCAGAGCGGAAAGCGCAATGTGGCTTTCCTTCTGCATAGTACGGGACACCATCCGGCGGGAAGCGAAATAGACGCGTCCATCATTTATGCCGATTATTATTATATCGAAGCTTTGCTGCGCCTGCAACGTAAAAAGGCTGGGAAAGATGTTTTAGAACATTTTTAGCAAAAAAAATTTTTTTTATTAAGAAAAAGGAATTACTTTTGTGTACAAGTTACACTTATTCCTTGGGAAGAGGTTGACTTATTGAGTAGTATTGTTTCTCATAATTTGTTTTTTAAGGTTAACGTTTATTGGTAATTCGGGAA
>CAJUDC010000186.1:0-229 GCA_910584955.1 uncultured Paraprevotella sp.
CAGGTATTGTCAGAGAAAAGCAACGATGGATGTCCTCGGGATGTGCATATATATCCCCCTGTCTGCATTGCAGCCCCAGCCATGCCTCACTCAAGGGACATGCGTTACTGCTTTGCAGACTATGGGGAGGATTATATTCATATCGGCGTGGGCTCTGTGTTGCTCGTTCTTACAATATCGGGCAATGCAAGAGCCTCCAGGTGTGGGACGAGTAACGATACAGTTCTCA
>CAJUDC010000186.1:239-2793 GCA_910584955.1 uncultured Paraprevotella sp.
TACAGAATTTGCCTATTGGAGAACTGGTGGCGCATTTTATCAAAAATGAAGAAACACAAAATTCATTCGCTTCTGTTGGCTGCCTTGTTGCCACTTGTTCCCTGCAAGGTCATTGCGAGAGACATTTCATTCGGTATCAGCTCTCACTCCGGGAACTTCTGGGGCAGCATCGTACAGACACCTGTATTATTAATCAACCAGATATTGGGATTAGGCAACGGTGGCTTCAGTTATGACTGGCTCAGAGTAAAGGACCAGCAAGGAAAAATAAAGGTAGATAACGGCAAGTACTTCGGCTTTAAGAGCAGAGATGTGTTCAATAACTTCGGCTACGGCATCACTATTGGCTACCAACCGAAATTCTCCATTCTCGGCATATTCCTCAACGGAGAATACAATTTCCGCCAATTCGGCATGCAGCCCAACAGAAATCTGGACTACATGGAACGGTACAAGTCAAGCAGCTGGTCAGCAGGAGCCATCCTGCGCGCAAGCATTCCCTTGAACGATGATGACGAACACATCATCTTTCTTGAAATGGGTACGAAATACAACAAGATATTCAGTTGCAAGGGACCATTCGACAACGCCAAAGAGCAATTCGGTAACGGGCTTTCCACGAGTTTCGGCCTCGGCGTCCGCTTTAAGGAAAGATGGTCAATAGGTGCCGTCTACAACATGCCGCAATACGATTATTTCAACAGAGATTTCATTACTTCTGACGGACAGAAGCCTTATGCCGGCATCCGATCGAAAAACCACAGCACAAGTCTCAGAATCCAAATAGAACTATAAAAACATAAAAGCAATGAGAAACAAATTAAACGTACTGTTCCTCACAGCCATGACCATACTGTGTGTGAACTACGCAACGGCGTGCGGCATAGCCAAAGACACCGACACCAAGAACAAAAGCACGAAAGAAGCACCTGTATGCAACAAATGGATACATCCAGACAAAACCGCTTACAGGATATTGGGACGGAAACTGACAGACATACTCATCAACGCTAAGCAAGTGAGAGTATTCTCGCTCACCCCCAAGGAAACCATCACGCCCGATGACTATGAGGTGGAACCGCACTTTGTGCGTGACTCGCTTCTTGGCACGCTCACCCGGGAGCAAGCTGTAGTGCTGAAATACAATCTGGTGTCGAACGGTGCGAACTACCATAATGACAGCACCTACATCACCATGTCACCCTATTATCCCATCATAGAATTCGAATGTACCAAGAAAAAGGAAGTGGCGCACATCATCATTTCACCGAGCACGTTCACATGGGCCGTAAAATACGATGACAGGATACTCTTCAAGTACAACTACGCCAACGGCACATTCGTCAAACGATTCTGCAATTATTTCCTGCAAGAAAAACAACAATAAAAGAACCAAATGACTATGAGGAAACTACTGAATAATCTGCTGCTCTCCACAGCCCTTACCATAGCGAGCGGCACGGCATGTGCCCAGACTCTGCATTCCATAATATTCTGCAACACCATCGATCCGAGCATCGGTCAAAGCATGCAGGTGGAAATGAAAAACGTGACAAACAAGATAAAGACCATCTGCAACCTGATAGACTATGATGAGGATTTCCACTGCCTGGACGGAACGCTCTGCACGAAAGAGAACCTGAAAACCGTACTGGAAGAGATGGATGTAGAGGAAAACGATGTCATCCTCACCTTTTACGGCGGACACGGCTCCCACGCTCCCAACAACGAAAACGACCCATGGCCACAATACTGCATGAACACAGGATTTGAAGACCAGGAGAACTGGGTGCCTATGGCCGCCCTGGCCAATTGGGTGCAGGTCAAAAGGCCACGCCTGGCCATCATCCTTTCTAACTGTTGTAATGTAGTGCAAAGAGCGACAACCGTCAAGCCCTTGTGGGCCATGGGAGGAGACTACACCAGCCTGAACGGCGTAAATGCGGACAACTACAAGAAACTTTTCGCCACAAAGGGTCTGGTAATGGCCACCTCCAGCAAAATTCCGGAACCATCTTGGTGTAACTCCGCCGCCGGCGGACTCTACACGTGCGACCTCATAGAAGCGCTCGAAATGGTGGGGGCAGGCAAAATCGCACCCAACTGGAACACAGTACTCCAAAAAGCCTATGACTTGTGCGCCGCACGCGTCATCATCGACAAAGAAGGCACCAGACACAAGCAGCACCCCTACTTCAAAGTAACGGGCGGGCAGGTTTCCATCACAGACAATGATCGACCACGTCCCGACAACCGCCCGCGACGCGACACCAATCCGCTGAGCCAGGCTCTGCTCGACATCGTCAACAAAAAGACCGACCAGACACAACGCCTTTCCATGATTCCGGACATCGCCAGCCGCCATTTCGACTCCATCAGCAAAGTAATGACTGTGGGCAGCGATATGGAAACCGTTGTCGACTATGAGAATCCGACCGACTTCCTACGCCGCATCTGTCTATCACCTTTCATTGTACAGGTGAATGTCATCAGTCAGGAACAGGGCGTACTCACCGTACATGAAATAAGAACCCGATAAAAAAAATTATGAAAC
>CAJUDC010000187.1 GCA_910584955.1 uncultured Paraprevotella sp.
AAAAAAGTAGGTTGGTGCGAAACTTTATCGTTTTTTTTTTGCAATTTTGCACGTATTTAGCAGTATTGAAGCAGAATGGTATGTTGAACTTGAATAACTTTTATCGTGCCCGATACACTTTGGGTTCTGTTATCCGTCGGACGGATCTGATACATGCCCCCGAATTGAATTCGGCCAGTCATATTTATCTGAAACCGGAAAATTTGCAGATTACCGGTTCTTTCAAAGTACGTGGAGCTTGTTACAAGATCTCACAGTTGAGCGATGAGGAAAAAGCACGTGGTGTTATTGCTTGTTCGGCCGGAAATCATGCACAGGGAGTTGCATTGGGGGCGACGAAATACGGTATCAAGTCGTTGATTTGTTTGCCCGAAGGTGCTCCGATCAGTAAAGTGGAAGCAACCCGCAGGTTGGGAGCGGACATCTGTCTGGTTCCCGGTGTGTATGACGATGCTTATCAGCATGCCATACAATTGCGGGATGAACATGGTTATACTTTCATACATCCGTTTGATGATGAAAACGTGATTGCCGGACAAGGAACCATCGGATTGGAATTGTTGGAACAATTGCCGGACGCAGAGGTGGTCATTGTTCCGATAGGAGGCGGTGGATTGGCCAGCGGTGTGGCTTTCGCCATTAAATCGCTGAATCCTAAGGTGAAAGTTTACGGCGTACAGGCATGTGGCGCTCCCAGTATGTTCAACAGTATTGAAAACAAAAGAATCGAAAAGTTATGTTCGGTTTCGACCATTGCCGACGGCATAGCCGTAAAAGAACCGGGTCGGTTGACTTATGACATTTGCAGTCGTTATCTGGACGGCATCGTTACGGTGACCGAGGATGAAATATGTGCAGCTGTATTGGCTTTGATAGAGCGGCATAAGCTTATAGCGGAGGGCGCAGGTGCCGTTTCCGTCGCAGCGGCTATGTTTAATAAAGTGCCTGTAGAAGGAAAGAAAACGATTTGTCTGGTTAGCGGTGGAAACATAGACGTTACCATATTAAGCAGAGTGATTAACCGAGGTCTGGCAAAAAGCGGTCGGACTTATCATTTTGTGGTGGAATTGGAAGATAAACCGGGCCAGTTGTTGGAAGTAAGTTCCGTAGTGGCGGCATTGGGCGGAAATGTAATCAGTGTGTATCACGGTAAGAATGACGATAGTGCTAAAGTTACTTCCTGTCAGTTGCGTCTGAAGGTGGAAACCCGCAATGAACGTCATATTGAAGAGATACGTCAAGCGTTGACAGATAAAGGATTTATATTAATTTAATTGCGTAAAACTCATGATGAAAGAAATTAAGACACAAGAGGCTCCGGCTGCTATCGGTCCTTATAGCCAAGCGATAGAAGTCAATGGAATCGTATTTGCATCGGGGCAAATCCCGGTAGATCCTTCAACAGGTGTTTTTGTAGAAGGAGGCATTCGTGAACAGACCCGTCAGGCTCTGACCAATGCGGGTCGGATTTTGCAAACGGCGGGAACCGACCTGGGACATGTTGTGAAAACAACTGTTTATTTGGCGTCTATGACCGATTTTGCGGCGATGAACGAAGTATATGCTACTTTTTTCAGCCAGCCTTTTCCGGCACGTTCGGCAGTGGCGGTGAAAGATTTGCCCAAAGGGGCTTTGGTAGAGGTGGAGTGTATCGCTGTTAAATAACACTGAGCCGTAATTACATGCAGTCTGCCTTTCTTGAAGAGGAGGCTCTATAGAAAGGACCGGCTGCATGATAATGTGTTCTATGCCTTATAATTAATAAGCTATGTATTATGTATCAAAAAAGTTGGAGGTAGCGGGTTCTCATCGGCTGGAACTCAGTTACGAAAGCAAATGTGAGAATCTGCACGGTCATAATTGGATAATCACGGTATTCTGTAAAGCGTCCCGACTTAATGCAGATGGTATGGTGTGCGATTTTACGCATATTAAGGAAAAGATTCATACCAAACTTGATCACGGTAATTTCAATGACATATTGCCGTTCAATCCTACGGCCGAAAACATAGCCCGTTGGATAACGGAACAAATTCCGGAATGTTATAAAGCCAGTGTGCAGGAGTCGGAAGGGAATGTTGCCGTGTATGTTGTTGATGCCGAAGATAGCGGAAATGAGTTATGAGAGTAAATGAACTTTTTTATTCTTTACAGGGCGAGGGACGATTCACCGGTACGCCGGCTGTTTTTATTCGTTTCTCGGGATGTAATCTGCAGTGTGACTTTTGCGATACCGAACATCAGTCTTATGAGGAACTTACGGAAGAGGATATCCTGCGGGAAGTCGCCAAATATCCGGCAAGTCATGTGGTTGTTACGGGAGGCGAACCTACATTGCAGCTTACCGCATCGCTTGTTGACCGGTTGCACGAGGCTCACAAGTTTGTACAGGTGGAAACCAACGGCACTCGGGCGCTGACCGACGGTTTGGAGGAGAAAATAGATTGGATTACCTGTTCTCCCAAATATGGCTTTATCCCCCGTTTGCAACGCATCGACGAGCTGAAGGTTGTATTTGATACCGATACGGATTACATTGACAACGTGAGCCGTGTGAGGATTACCGATACCGCTTGCTATTATCTGCAACCTTGCGACCGTAAGGACGAAGAACGTAATAAAGCAATCTTGTCTGCTGCCATTCAATATATTCTGAATCATCCCCAATGGAAGTTATCTCTGCAAACACATAAGATATTGGATATGCGATAACGCCTTTTTATCTGCCTGTGGTGAATTGTTTTAAAAAATGGGGATTGTGGTTTTT
>CAJUDC010000188.1 GCA_910584955.1 uncultured Paraprevotella sp.
TTCGAATGCAGCATAAATCACTACTAAACAGCAATTTAAAAAATTGCTGTCAACATAAAAGGCTTCCGCCCCCTTTTGTTCATTTTAACCGGAAACGCACCCACACACCCTTATGGTCGCTGGGCCATACGCCTTGCGGCTCCACAAAGCGGTCCTGACTACTCTCCATCGCCCTCTTGCCGTAGCGGATACATCCGCGAGGCCCAACAACGGCTGCTTCTTTCACACGCAAACCGCGACGGGGATAGAAGAACACATAATCGATCCGATCACGCTCGTCGGAAAGCGGTGCCCAAGTAATCTTAAGGGGCGGCAAAGCCGGGTTGTCCGAAGGATAGGTATAGCCGGGATGCGTCACGGGATCGGGATAACACTCCCGATACGCATCGCGGAAACCGCCTTCTTCCAACAGACGGGTACACGTCCAAGGCACTACAATGCCGTGATGGTCGGCACTGTCCCGGGTGGCTTCCGTCCAATCCAGATGAGACGGCTCGTTAAAATCGCCGCCCAAGAAAACATAACTGCCCTGCTCCACCTCTTTGGCGGCATCAGCCAGGAAAGCGCGGATTTCATCATCGCGCAACGAAGCATCGTTGCGCTTCAAGATGGTAGGAACATCCAGAAGCGGCGCTTCCATGCGGCGCCAGTTGTTACCGTCGTATCCGCGCACCTCGTAGTACGTATCGTTCTGATAGTCCAGATGGGCCGTATACACCGCCATCGGTTTGCCGTGGACTGTGGTACGCAATTTATGAACGGTCCCATGATCCCCTTGAAGAGGAAAAACGGTGGCGCTGTCGCTGATCGGATACCGGCTCAGCAATCCCGAATCATAGGAATAGAACGAATAGTAGGTCTTTCCCCGTCGGGCTAGTGCCTCGACGATACGATCGCAAAAACGGGTATCGTGATAGTTACGAGGTTCACTCAACGTCACGAAATCGGGTTCCAGGCGCGCCACCTCGTCGGCAATGGCCTCAAAACCTCCGGGTACCATTGTACCCTCCTGCCAGATATTGAACTGCAACATCGTCAGGTCGCGTCCCGACGAGCAGCCGCCCAACATCCCTACGGTCGCCAGCGCGCAGCACCAGCCCACCGCTCGAAAAATCTTTCTGAAACACATCATATATAAAGGTATTAGATTTGAAATCGGAAGACAAAGGTAGCGCATTTATCTTAAAAAAACGAGTACCGGACGCACAAATAAAAAGAACATGCCGCATGACTTTACCACTCATCACCCGGCATGTTCCGCACTATAACCTGTTTTCGGTACAGGCTTCAACTAATTCTTCTTCTCATAGGGAATCTTGATCTTCATAGCACCGGATGAGCGTGTTTCGATAACCGTCCCGTCCGGCATACTGACTTCAGCCACATGTTTGGTCTCATCCACACCTAACGGGATATTGAATACACGTCCTTTTCCATCTCGGAAAATTGTAATCTTTACCATACCGGTACCATATTCCCCGTTCAAAGTCGAATTACTGTAATAATCAATATCTATCACATATTCACCGTCCTCCGGCGTTTCCCAGTAGATATTTTCCACCGCGCCCGGTCCTCCTTGACGATCATCAACGTCAAGAAAACCACCGGTCACGAGCGACCGCATATTACCGTAATAGATATGCGTTCCCGAAGGTTCATAAGCATGCACATCCACATCAGCATAGAAGCCCCAGGCCATCGTCACTTTCAGCGTTCCGTAACCTGAATTCAAAGCACCCTGTCCTAAAGCAATGTTTTCGCTGTTGCCATCCAATACGGTAAACAATGTATAAAAACCGTTTTCGAACTTCTCTTCTATCATAGGATAATTCGTCAATACCCATTTCAAGACACCATAAGTGCTTTTCTGCACTACTTCCTTCATCAAATCCACCATTGCAGATGTTGTAGCCAGATGCACATCGGAATTCGTAGATTCGCCGTCGCCTTTCACCACTTTCTCTAACCCGGGGAGGACCCAATTCTGAACACCATCTATCCCATCTTTTAAAATAACGGCTTTACGCTCCGATATTTCAGCTCCCATCATGGCATTGTCAATGGCATCAAATGTAAGGCATATAGCTTCATTGTTATCTTTTAACCATTTATCTATGGCCAGCACAACATCCGTAATCGCCCCACGTGTCGGAGCGCAAGATCGCTTCTGTGCAGCAACCTTTTTAAGGTCACCTTTCAATATATCCCAATCTACCTGACACTCAACTTCCTTGTGAATCTCCATATTATCACCGTCTATAACAGCTATGTCGACCTGTTTACCGTTATAATTGGCAAATGAAATCACACCGACCTCCGTCACAACACTTTCCGGCAATCCGTCATCATTAAACAAAATGCTCTGCATCGTTTGTTTTTCATCCGAAAGATAATCCATCTGTTTACATAAACCGGAATCGTCCAAATCCACAATCACCATATCCCCTTTCGTAGCGTTAATAAAGGAAACATCCGCATCCGTATTTTCTTTCTCGCCCACAGCTATATAAACAGAGGACAACTGACTGGGCGGATTCACTACAACAGGAGCATCTTCGTCGCTGCTACAAGCACCACACAAAGCAAGAACCGCCAGTCCGACAATTGCATAATTCATAACATTCTTCATAGTCTACTTATTTAAAGGTTAAACAAAAAACAGTACATATTTTACCGCATCTATAATTATTATCAAAGAGAAACAATAATTTCCCCTAAATAAT
>CAJUDC010000189.1 GCA_910584955.1 uncultured Paraprevotella sp.
AAAAGAGCCTGACCAACAACGGGAAACAGACGTTGGCCGAGATGGCTTCCGGCTATCTGTACTTCGGTTTGCATAAAACCAACAAGGGGTGGGTGTTCCGCGAATGGGCCCCGAATGCCACAGCTATCTATCTTATCGGTACATTTAATGACTGGAAGAAAGACGAACGATATAAAATGAGACGCCTCGGATACGGTGTCTGGGAGATTGCGCTCGAAGAAGAGCTGCTCCGTCACGAAGACCTTTTCAAACTGCTGGTTGAGTGGGACGGAGGAAGCGGTGAACGCATCCCGGCCTGGATACGCCGTGTCGTGCAAGACGAACAAACTAAAATATTTAGTGCACAGGTGTGGAACCCAGTCAAGCCATATGCGTTTAAAAACAAACGCTTTAAGCCTGACACCGCCCCGCTGCTGATCTACGAATGCCATATCGGTATGTCGACGAACGAGGAAAAAGTCGGCTCATACGATGAATTTCGCCGCAACGTGCTACCCCGCATTGCCCGCGAAGGATACAACGCGATACAGATCATGGCGATACAGGAGCATCCTTACTACGGCTCGTTCGGTTATCACGTCAGCAGCTTCTTCGCCGCCTCGTCCCGTTTCGGTACGCCCGAAGAGCTGAAACAGCTGATAGACGACGCCCACGGCATGGGAATCGCTGTCATCATGGATATTGTACACAGCCATGCTGTTAAGAATGAAGTGGAGGGCCTCGGACGTTTCGACGGTTCCTATAATCAATATTTCCTGAGCGGTACACGCCGCGAGCATCCCGCCTGGGACTCGCTTTGCTTCGATTATGGCAAGAACGAGGTGTTGCATTTCCTGCTCTCGAACTGCAAATTCTGGCTTGAAGAGTATAAGTTCGACGGTTTCCGTTTCGACGGTGTCACTTCCATGCTCTATTACAGTCACGGATTGGGCGAGGCTTTCTGCAATTACGGCGACTACTTCAACGGACATCAGGACGGCGACGCGATTGCTTATCTCACCTTGGCCAACAAACTGATCCACGAGGTAAATAAGAACGCCATCACCATCGCCGAGGAAGTGAGCGGCATGCCCGGACTGGCTGCCAACTATGAAGACGGCGGCTATGGTTTCGACTATCGCATGGCAATGAACATTCCCGACTACTGGATCAAGACGATCAAGGAAAAGAAAGATGAAGACTGGCATCCCTCGTCCATCTGGTGGGAAACGACCAACCGCCGTGCCGACGAAAAGACAATCAGTTACGCCGAAAGCCACGATCAGGCACTGGTGGGAGATAAGACCATCATCTTCCGGTTGATAGATGCGGACATGTACTGGCACATGCAGAAGGACGACCACAACGCTGTTGTTGAACGCGGTGTGGCGCTCCATAAGATGATCCGTCTGGTGACCGCCTCGACCATCAACGGCGGATACCTCAACTTTATGGGCAACGAGTTCGGACATCCCGAATGGATCGACTTCCCGCGCGAAGGCAACGGATGGTCGCACAAATATGCACGCCGCCAGTGGGAACTGGTAGATAATATGGATTTGAAATATCACTATCTGGGCGACTTCGACCGCGAAATGATCGAACTGCTCCGTAGCGTGAAAAACTTCCAGTCTACCCCAATACAGAAGGTGTGGGATAGCGATGGCGACCAGATTCTGGCCTACATGCGCAAAGACCTGGTATTTGTGTTCAACTTCAGTCCGACGAAATCGTACACCGACTACGGCTTCCTGGTTCCTAAAGGCGAGTATGAAGTGATTCTCAACACAGATGCCCCCCGTTTCGGTGGTTTCGGCCTGGCGGACGATTCGGTGCGTCATTTCACACAATTCGACCCATTATTTAAAAAAGACAAAAAAGAATGGCTTAAACTGTACATTCCGGCACGCAGTGCTGTTGTACTGAGAAAAGTAAAGATAAAGAAGTAATCAAACAACAAAACACACAGTATGTTATATCCAATGACTTTTAAGCCTATCCTCAAGAAGATTATTTGGGGAGGCTCAGACATCTGCCCATTTAAGGGCATCACACCGGTTGAAGAAGGTATCGGTGAAAGTTGGGAACTTTCGCATGTAGAGGGTAACTATTCCATCGTCAATAACGGTGACTTGGAAGGCAAGTCGCTCGACGAACTGATTCGCACTTACGGCAAGCAGTTGCTCGGTGAGAAGGTAATGGACCAGTTCGGCTCTACTTTCCCGCTGCTGATTAAGTTTATCGACGCCCGTGATGACCTGTCTATCCAGGTGCATCCCAACGACGAGCTGGCTATGAAACGCCACAATTCTTTTGGCAAGACTCTGGCCGAGGAGCACCAGTATGGCAAGACCGAAATGTGGTACGTAATCAACGCCGCGGAGGGAGCTGGCCTCTATTCCGGTTTCTCCCAACAAATTGACGCAGAGGAGTATGTGAAACGGGTAGGCGATAACACTATCATGGACGTTCTCCAGCGTTATGAAGTGTCGCCGGGCGATGTGTTCTTCCTGCCTGCGGGTCGCGTTCACGCCATCGGTGCCGGATGCTTTATCGCAGAGATACAGCAGACCTCCGACATAACTTACCGCGTATTCGACTGGAACCGTACAGACAAGGATGGCAACAGCCGCGAGCTCCATACCGATCTGGCCGTAGACGCTATGGATTTCCACCGCCGCGACGACCTAGACATCACCGTAGTCCCCAAACCGCACGAA
>CAJUDC010000190.1 GCA_910584955.1 uncultured Paraprevotella sp.
AGAAAGTAATCAACGAGAACAATCTCGATGTGAAACTCACGAAGATTGAGGATATTACAGAAATCATGAGCTATAACATCATGGGGACACCCGCAGTCGTAGTGGACGGGGCGGTGAAAATAAAAGGTCATGTCCCCTCCGAGAGTGAGATAAAACAGATTCTTGGTATTTAAGGCACGCCTATGGACACGAAAAAGGAATTGAAAATCCTGTTTTGGATTATCGCAGTATTCACGGCGGTATTCTTCCTGCCGCTCGGAAGCGAACGGTTTATGACTGCCGTAGATGCTACACTTGACCTTGCGAAATGGTATGCGCAAGAACACGTCGTGTTGTGCCTGCTGCCTGCTTTCTTCATCGCAGGAGTTATCGCCGTATTCGTCAGTCAGGGGTCGGTACTGAAATACTTCGGCGCAAATGCCAAGAAATGGCTTTCCTATACGGTTGCAGCGGTTTCGGGTGGTATTCTTGCCGTATGTTCATGTACCATTCTGCCGCTCTTCACCAGCATATACAAACGGGGGGCTGGACTGGGTCCGGCTATCGCATTTCTCTATTCGGGTCCGGCTATCAGTATTCTGTCGATTATCCTGACAGCCCGGATTCTGGGTTTTGAAATGGGCGTGGCACGGGTTATCGGGGCGGTACTGTTCTCTGTTGTTATCGGGTTGGCTATGTCTTTCATTTTCAGCAAGGAAGAGAAAGCCAAGAAAGAGGAACAGATGAATATCGTTCCACCTCCTGAAAAACGCCCGATGTGGCAGACCTCGTTCCATTTCTTCACGTTGGTACTCATCCTTGTATTTGTCAACTGGGGTGCACCCGCTGCTTCCGACACAGGACTGTGGTACGGTATCTTCACTTATAAATGGTATATCGTCGGAGCATTGTCGCTTCTGCTGTGCTGGTCGCTCGTCCGAATATTGAAACTTCGTATTCTGTGGGTGGTACTCGGTGCGGTAGCGACAGCCGCTTCCGCACTTCTTGCCAACCTGTTTATCGACAATGCGAAACTGGTTCCGCTTGTGCCGATGATTGTGGCGATTACCGCCCTTTCCGTCATTCTCTTGTTTGACAAACAGGATGAAGAAAACAAGGAATGGGCATTTGCCTCATGGAGCTTTGCCAAACAGATTATGCCGTTGCTGGCTATCGGTGTGGTAACGGCGGGCTTCCTGCTCGGTTCAACGCATGACAATACGGCTATTGCGGGCATTATTCCGAACAGTTGGATAGAATGGGCTGTCGGCGGCAATTCATTGTTATCCAATTTCTTTGCCAGCTTTACCGGGGCATTCATGTATTTCGCCACTCTGACCGAAGTTCCGATTATTCAAGGTTTGTTGGCTTCGGGTATGGGTAAAGGCCCGGCTTTAGCCTTGTTGTTGGCAGGTCCGTCATTGTCCTTACCGAACATGTTAGTTATCCGTGGCGTGTTGGGAACAAAGAAAACGGTTGTCTATGTAGCTCTCGTTATCGTCATGGCAACGGTTTCAGGTTTTATTTTTGGTAATTTATTTTAGGGCATGAGAATACTGATACTTTGCACTGGGAACAGTTGTCGTAGCCAAATGGCTCACGGTTTCTTGCAATCATTTGACAACACTCTTGAAATTTGTTCGGCAGGTACACAGCCTGCCGAACATGTAAATACTAAAGCCATTGCAGTGATGCAAGAAATTGGAATTGATATTTCTTCCTATGTGCCTCACAATGTGATAGAATTTCTTGACCAAGAATGGGACTATGTAATAACCGTATGTGATAATGCCAATGAAACCTGCCCAATATTCATAGGACAAGTAAAACAGCGTTTACATATCGGTTTTGACGACCCTTCCGAGGCGGTAGGAAATTCGGTTTTTGTTGAAAAAGAGTTTCGCAGGGTACGAGATGAAATTAAAAAACAATTTTACAATCTCTATCTTCATGTTATCTCAAAGACTTACATAGACAGACACGACTGATTATGGTTCGGCTATCTTTGCATGCCTCTTTCCTCTTTTTCAATCTTCCAATCATACTTACCTTCTGCAACATCACCGACCTCATTGAGTGTATGGCGATGTTTTATTTCGTCAAACGGCTGTCGGCTTTCCGCATAATCACAGAGCCATGCGCCGACCGCTTTCTGCTGTTCGGTGGTTTCTCCGTACTCCAGCATTATACTCTTAATGTCAGCGGCTTCGGACGGGGCGAAGATTGATTTGTGTTGTTCCGTACCGAAATGGATAATCGCATCAACGGCTCGCCTGAACACCTCGCTTGCCTTGTAAAGAATGTCCGCAATGACATTCAGAATATCCCGGCTCGCTTTCAGCGCACCCTGCAACATCCGTATGGTCTTGTCCTTCTCCGATGTTGCCCGGCTCACCGCCATGTTGATGCGGTGCTGTTCCCCGGTCTTCTGCTCCTGAAGTTGCCGGAGAGCCTTGTCACGCTCCATGCCAAGCGAACGGTTCTGCGCCAAAGCCCTGTCACGCTCGGCTTCCGCTTTCTGCTTCTCTTCGGTCAATGCCTTTGTCTTTTTCCCGACCTCCTTTTTGACAGCATCGGGAAAGGCTTTCTTGATGCGCTCGTTGTCGGCTTTCAAGTTGGCATTCTCCTTTTCGATGGCTGCGTACTTTCCTTTGCCCAGAAGGTTGGCAATACCGGATT
>CAJUDC010000191.1 GCA_910584955.1 uncultured Paraprevotella sp.
TTTTACGGAAAGCAGGCCGCCTTATACCTGCCCGACGCCTGAAAATACCGCCGCAAAATAAATCCACGGAGAACCTTTCAACAAAAGTTTTCTCCGTGGAGGAAATATATAGAGCAAATTAAAGTTTTGAGGGGACAGCATCCCAAGCACACCGAGTTGACGGCATGCCGGAATGTCTGTATCATATAATAGAATCGGACCGGTTTTCAGGTTCTCACCGTCCGATGAGGATCCTTTCAAAGGCGCGTCATGGCCCTGCAATCACCCCACGGTGATGTCTTCGACAGGCTGCTCCTGCACTTTATCCAACGGATGCGACTGATACTTTACCTTTGCAAAGTCAATCCCGTCGAGACTGATGCAACGGATGGTGGTGTTGTAGGCCGTACGGTAATATACCTTGCGGTGCGTCAGATCGACGGCTACGGTCCACTGCGTAGCACTCGGCATGTCCGGGCTTTGTCCTTGGGGATGCTCGATACCGAGCGGAATATCGAAGTTACTCAGTATCTGGAAACATTGTTTGATAGCCCGGAAAGCCGTGGGTTGCTGCGGTGCCGTAGCCCGATAGAAAGCGGCCCGTACAAAGCGCGAAGGCGGTGTGGGATCACCCGGCAGACCGAGAAAACCGGAGCCTCCTCCGAGCGGCCGTAAAGTAAGCTCACTCAACTGATGTTCGGGCGCATCTCCGGGAAACAAATTGACGTAGTTCTTCAAATTCGTCAAATGCCATTCAAAACCCGGCGCATTGGTGAGCACTCCTACCGTATTTTCATAGAAATAGGGCTTTCCGTCCACGATTTCCAATACCACCTGCCGCCCGGAGGTATCCCCGATACGCCAGTGTACCACGGCCTCGGGCACCAGCCCGACAATACGTGCCTCGCCGATACCGGCCATGACCTCTTCCACCGTAGCAAACCGGCTGAGCATCCACTGCACCACCTGTAAATCGGCCAACGTCGTAGCCTTTTGAGCACGGTCGTACGCCTGATAGGCCCCGTAACCCGGGAAGAAGAACAGCCCTGCCGACAAACCGGCCTCGTTGATGCCTTCGGCAATGTATTCCATCTTCACCACCGACAGCCCTACCATGCCGTAACGCGTCGTAAACGTCATTCCACCGCCCTCACTCTCGGGAGTGTCCGATACCAGTTGCTGACCACGGGGAATCACCACATAACTACTCTCCAACGGCCCCTTGGCCCATTCTATCGTACGTGCCTGCACATAACTTCCGTCTTTCGCCGTAAAGGAGATACCCGTACATGCCAACCCCGGCAACGAACTGCTCACCACACCAACCAACACTGTAAACCATCTTTTCATAACTAACAACCTTTTCGTTCTAAAACTTCAATCCCTCCGAACCCGGCGGATCATTTTTTCGACGGCAAAACTAAGCAATGACATTCACGCCCACAATGCCTTTCTGCCTAAACAATCTTAATGGCGCTCTTAAAAGACGTAAATGCAAGTGCTTGAAATACATTTGTTAACAGCACATCTGCATAAAAACTCTTTCACGTCGGGAAAGCCGCATATCACTAACAAAAAGAAAAGCAACGACAAAGGAAACGAACCCGGAGGTCCGAAAGAGATTTAAAAAGCCTCAACCAAAGTTATCCGCCTCACAGACAAAACCGTCATCCTCCGCCCGTCCAAAAGGATTCCATACCCGACTATTCCCTGTGAAGGGGCTGTGAACCCATCCTTCACACGTAACCGGTTGATGAACATACGGTTGTATGCACAGTGAAAGGGTGAAGGCTATTTTTCATAAACTCCGGGAGAGAGAAACAGAGTTCAAAGCAGAACCATCTTTCATAAACACCGGTCCACCCCAACAAGCACGATACACTTTATTCACGGTATGCTCAACCCATCATCCTGCGGCGTACATAACGCTCCAACGTTTCCTAGATCCCAATCAAACGCAGTGAGCACCGGAATAAAACATATCCTCCCGTTCATAACCCGGTTGATTGGAAGTTATGGCATAAAAAAGAAGACGTTTATGATAAACTTATAAAATAATTTTTTAATTTTGCCATCGGTTCTTAAAAGTTTCCGGTTGAATAAGAAACAGGCAAAAGCGTTTGGCTCCATTCAACACAAACAGAAACACCTGCGCCGAAGTGCAAGTCTTCAGTCTTTATACAAAGGTTGATACACACGGATGTGGAGGGAAAAAGAATCGCTATATTAGAAAAGCGTTCTGCCAAATTTCCAAATGAGTAAACGCCATTTTTCCAAATATAATTCCTCCATTTCTCCAAATAACACTCGAAACCCAATTGAAATACAAAGAAATGCACTACCTTTGTATCAAAATACAATGCTATGAAATATAAGAATCGAATAGCAGATCAGCTGTTACGTGATAAATTAGAGGCAATGGGTGCTGTCTTGATAGAAGGACCCAAAGCTTGTGGCAAAACAACTACAGCAGAGCAACAGGCTAAGAGCATTATTTATATGGATGACCCTACTAAACAGCAGCAATACAAACAGATGGCGCAAACAAATATTAGCTTTTTACTTGAAGGGGAAACGCCACGTTTAATTGATGAATGGCAGGAAGTACGGCTCAGTAGCCAAATCGTGGGGATAGCTTTCCTAGAATTGTAATATATTTC
>CAJUDC010000192.1 GCA_910584955.1 uncultured Paraprevotella sp.
ATCGCATCTACGGCGGTCTGTCCTTCTATCAGCGTAAGGAGATCAAGGACACCATCGCTTATTTTCGTCTGGCTGTGAATCCGAACGACGAGGAGGCCTTGAAGCGGGTTATCAACTATCCGGCACGGGGAATCGGGCAGACGACTTTGGAGAAAGTCATCGTGGCGGCAGCCGATGCCGGTCGAAGTTTGTGGGAGGTTGTCAATGCGCCTCTGGATTTCGGCTTGAAGATCAATCGCGGTACGCAGGCCAGATTGGAAGCGTTTGCGGCGTTGATCAACGGGTTTCGGGCCGAAGCGGATACGGCGGATGCCGCCACGCTGGGGATGCGTATCGTGCGCGAAAGCGGCATTCTGAACGATATTTATCAAGACAATTCGCCCGAGAATCTCAGTCGGCAGGAGAACGTACAGGAACTGATGAACGGGGTGCAGGAATTCGTGGCCGGTCGTCAGGAAGAGAGTGGGGAGGAGTTTGTGCATTTGCCCGATTTCCTACAGGAGGTGGCTTTGTGGAGCGACATGGATGAAGACGAGGGAGACGATGACAACAAGGTGACCCTGATGACCATTCATGCCGCCAAGGGACTGGAGTTTCGGGCCGTATTTATTGTAGGGCTGGAGGAAAACCTGTTCCCCAACGAGATGGCCGGACTGTCCGTGCGGGAACTGGAAGAAGAGCGGCGGTTGTTCTATGTGGCACTGACCCGCGCGGAGGAGTATTGTTTTCTGAGCTATGCGCATAGCCGTTATCGTTTCGGAAAGATGGAGTTCAGCAATCCCAGCCGCTTCTTGAGCGAGATCGATGAGGATTTTCTGTCTTCCGCACGGGCGGGCGGGCTGTTCGGAGCCGGCGGGTATGCCGCGCATCCGTATCGGCGGGAGGCGGCATCGTCTGCCCGTCTCGACGACTGGGAAGAGGGAGGACAGCCGCAGCGCCAAAAGGCGGACAGACCCTTGTCGCCGGTGGCGGTTCCCCGCCGGTTGCGGGCGATGGGATCGTCGGTTCCCGGTTCCGGGCCCTCGGCAACGCCGGTTGCCGGCAAGTCTGCCGCTTCCCCGGATAGTCCGGTGCAAGCCGGCCAGACCATTGAGCACGAGCGTTTCGGTCTGGGACAGGTGGTGCAGGTGGAGGGCTCCGGCGACAATGCCAAGGCTACGGTCGAGTTTCGCCATGTAGGCAAAAAGCAGTTGTTGCTGCGTTTCGCCCGTTTCAAGGTCATAAAATAGGGCGATGGCGGAGACTGTTTGCAGGCAGGGGCATGGCAAAACGGATCCGTGAAGAAATAAAGTCGATTTCAAACTTTGGTGTATACCGTTCAAGGCGTGGTTTGTATAAATCACGCCTTGATTTGTACATATCCGGTCTTGGTTTGAATGAGGCTCCGGCTTCGTGCCGTTTATAGGACAGGGCCGGTCGTTTTATAGTCATGCTGTGTGCAAAACAGGGCCGACCGCCAGGGGAGGGTATACCTGCCGCCCACGGAAACATCCTGCCTCGGAAAGCGTTCAGCCGGTCGGATAAAGCAATTTTATTTATATCCTCACAATATATATTATTTTTAGTATAACGGCTTTTAAGGATACTGAATAAATGATATTTTGTTTTCGGATATGGTTTTTTCCACTCTATATTTGCTCCAGACATTTACGAAGGGCGCCGACGGAACGGCGCCGGAAGAATGAAAAAAGTTGGAGTTATGAAAAAAGAGAGTGATATGATACCTACGGAAAAAGGCCTTCAGCGAGGGCCGCCTTCCTCGACAGAGGGATAATGAAGAGAGAGTGGAATTTTTATTACCAACCTAAATTTGAGAGATTATGTTTTATCATGTAAAAGATTTGCAGTTTAATGCACGGGTATCCAAGCCCGACCCGCGATTTGCACGCATCATGCTTGAGGCATTCGGTGGTGCCAACGGAGAGTTGAAATCTGCCATGCAGTATTTTGTGCAGGCATTCAGTTGCCGGAATCCTTATCCCGACAAGTACGATATGCTGATGGATATTGCCACCGAAGAGTTGGGCCATCTGGAGATTGTGGGAGCCACCATACAGATGTTGCTCGGACCGGTGGGAGGGGAAATGAAAGATGCGGTGGAGGTGACACCGTTGAACGCCATGATGAGCGGGAAGGCCGCAAAAGAGGAACTCATTCATCAGGCCTTTACCAATCCCTACTTCCTGGTTGTGGCTCCGGGTAGCCCGTCACTGACGGACAGCAACGGCAATCCTTGGTGTGCCACTTATGTTTCGGCAAATGCCGATCTGACGGTAGATCTGCGTTCCAACATGGCCGGCGAAAGCCGGGCCAAGATCGGTTACGAGAACCTGATGCACTTTACCGACGATCCGTTGGTAAGGGAGACGCTGATGTTCCTGATGACCCGCGAGGTGACGCACTACCAGCAGTTCGAAGCGGCCCTGGAAACGATACAGCCCAACTTCCCGCCGGGAGCTTTGCAGACATCGCCTAAGTACAGCAATCTGTATTTCAGCCTTTCGCAGGGCGAGGATGCCCGTGGACCGTGGAACGAGGGGCCCAGCACACAGCTGAAAGAGGAATGGCAGTATATCGAGAATCCGCTGGAAGAAGTGAGACGTACCGACGGGCTGACCGAGAGGGAGCCCAAGGGGAC
>CAJUDC010000193.1 GCA_910584955.1 uncultured Paraprevotella sp.
ATAGAGGCACGGGTGAGAATCGGCAAAAAGACGCTGACGGATACCTGTAGCCTGAACTATCACGCCGGCATCGGCCGCTGAAAACGGATGATGCCGATAACTGTCGAATATGAATCCTTTATTAATAAAAATATATGATGTATATGAAAACTTTTTGGATGGTGCTGATGATCGCTGTAGTTTGTCATACGGATCTACGCGCACAAGTGAAAAACATTATTGTGGCTACGGACGAGACAAGTCTGGTACTGACGGTATCCGGTGACGGGCGGCTTCGGCAACGATATTTGGGGCGTAAGCTGCTGAACGAAGCCGACTATAATGCTGTACCGCAGGGAGCGGAAGTGTATCTGACACATGGCATGGAGGATTATTACGAACCGGCGTTGCATGTGAATCATGCCGACGGCAATCCCTCGACGCTGCTGACGTATGTGTCGCACCGGACGGCAACGCTTGCCAACGGAGTGACGGAGACGGTGATCATGCTGACCGATACGGTTTACAAGACCGAGGTAGAATTGCATTACGTGGCTTATGCCAGGGAGAACGTGTTCAAGGCCTGGACGAAAATTACGAACCGCGAATCGAAACCGGTGGTTCTGGAGAAATATGCTTCGTCGATGCTCCATTTCAATTATGGCGAGTATTATCTGTCACAATTTAACGGTGACTGGGCCGATGAGGTGAACTTAAGCGAACAACGCCTTTCGTTCGGCAAGAAGATATTGGATACGAAATTAGGCACGCGGGCCAACATGTTCGTATCGCCGTTCTTCCAACTGGCTTTCAATGCGCCGGCACAGGAAGAAAGCGGCACGGTGCTTACCGGAACGTTGGGCTGGACGGGCAACTTCCGTTTCACGTTCGAGGAGACCCATAGCGGCAGTCTGCGTGTCATCAGCGGTATTAACCCTTATGCTTCGCAATATACCTTGGCAAAAGGAGCTTCTTTCGTGACCCCGGAATTTATCTTTACGCTCAGTTATGCCGGTACGGGGCAGGCTGGCAGAAACCTGCATGATTGGGCACGTCTTCATCAGTTGAAAGACGGACAGGGCACACGCATGACCCTGCTCAACAACTGGGAATCCACCTATTTCGGTTTCAACGAAGAGAAACTCATCGGCCTTATCGCCGAAGCCAAGGAATTGGGGGTAGATATGTTCTTGCTGGACGACGGCTGGTTTGCCAACAAGTATCCCCGCAGCAGCGACCGCCAGGGACTGGGCGACTGGGAAGAGACAAAAGACAAACTGCCTAATGGCATCGGTCGTCTCACCGAAGAAGCCAGGAAACAGGGTGTGAAGTTCGGTTTGTGGATAGAGCCGGAAATGGTGAATCCCAAGAGTGAACTCTACGAGAAGCATAAGGACTGGGTGATCACGTTGCCCAACCGTAAGGAATACTATTATCGTAATCAGCTGGTGCTCGATTTGAGCAATCCCAAGGTGCAGGACTATGTCTATTCGGTGGTGGATGGCTTGATGACGAAGTATCCCGACATAGCCTTTTTCAAATGGGATTGCAACAGCCCCATTACGAATATCTACTCCAAATATGAGGGTAAGGAGCACCAAAGCCATCTGTATATAGATTATGTGCACGGTCTGTACAACGTGCTTGAGCGTATCCGTGCGAAATACCCCGACTTGCCCATGATGCTCTGCTCAGGCGGTGGCGGTCGCTCCGATTACAAGGCGCTGGAATACTTCACGGAATTCTGGCCCAGTGACAATACCGATCCTGTAGAACGTTTGTTCATTCAGTGGGGATTTTCGCAGGTGTTTCCGGCCAAGGCTCAGTGTGCGCATGTGACGACCTGGAACCGCTCGGCCAGCATCAAGTTCCGTACCGATGTGGCCATGATGGGTAAACTCGGCTTCGACATCAAGTTCGAGGATATGAAAAGCAACGAACAGGCATTCTGCAAACAGGCTATTCGTGAGTACAACCGCCTGAAAAGTGTTATTCTCGACGGCGACCGCTACGGTCTGGTATCGCCTTATTCCGGTAACCACACGGCTACGATGTATGCCGCAAAGTCGGGGGATAAAGCCGTCCTGTTCAGTTTCGATATTTTCCCGCGTCCGAGCGACAAGACCTATAACGTATGCCTGCGTGGCCTCGATGCACAGCGCCGCTATGTGGTGAAGGAAGTGAACCGCATGGGGCAGAAAGATCGCGTGGTAGGTACTTATTCCGGCGATTTTCTGATGAATGTGGGATTATCCGTATTCACACATTCCAAGATGAATAGCCGTGTGTTCGAGATCGTGGCCGAGTGAATAAAGACAGCATTTGATTGATCAAACACACCGATCTCCCCGTTGCGATGTTTGTGCGCGACGGGGAGATCTTTTTTTTGAGTCGGCGCACGGCAGCGGACAGTCCACAATTATCTCGTTGCGTTCTGCCTTTAATTACAGTTATTTTGCTTATCTTTGCAGATAAACTAATACAAGATTATGGAATATATAGAGACAGCCGTAAAGGACGTTTGGGTGATTGAGCCCAAGGTTTTCAAGGACGCCCGTGGCTATTTTATGGAAGCCTTTAAAAAGGCGGAGTTCGAGGAACATGTCGGGG
>CAJUDC010000194.1 GCA_910584955.1 uncultured Paraprevotella sp.
CGTAGAAGGAACAAGGAACACACTATACAGAAGTTTCCCAAAATGCCTTTTTGCCGCCCCCATCCGCCCCCGATCCTTAAAACGGAAGTGTTGGCTCAGGAGGTTCTTCCCCGTTATTATCCTCTCCGTCAGACTGTTCCTCTCCATCTACCGGATCATACCCGAATCCCTTACGGCGGGCTTCTATCTGGTCATTCGTCAGTTCAATGACGGCAAAAAGACGCTTCCCATGTCTCTTTTGCGACTCAAAACCGGCACCTTTTAACACTTTTCCCAGTTGGTTTACGCTCATTGTGGTCACGGAATAGCGTGTTCGTTCCGCTATTTGGGACATGATTTCGCTGGTGGAGAGCAAAATATACGCCTCGAAACGCACCGGTTTGCGAAAATACGTGAAAAGCAATTCCGCTTCGGGACTCGATTGCTGGAAAGGTTCGTTGTTCTCGTTTATCTCTGTAATATCCTGGTCGGCAAACCAATAACGGAACCCCTGTTTATAAAGCGCCAGCGCCTGAGCATAAATGGCGGTATGATCTATCCCGGAGGTATAATCGATGCGGAGCGTTTCAAAACAAAGGAAACGGCGCGAACCGGTACGGTCGGTCAGAATCTGGCTGTCGTTCACCGTGGCGGCAAACGAAGCACGGCGCACGAACGTCTCCGCATTGCGGGCATACGGACGACGTTCAAGGATAGAGTCTTTCGTAATCAACGCCTTCAACTGGTTCAACTCCACGCGGCTCTGTCCCGACAGTTCATCGAGGATGATCAGGAAACAATCGCTCATCAGCAACGACGAATCTTTTGCCGTAGGATCGAGATTGCCCGAATAGACATAGTTTCTAAGTGCGGGAGGCACCAGGTTACGCAACCAGGTAGTCTTGCCCAATCCCTGCGCTCCGCTCAGCAACAAGACCGTATGGTTTGCCTTCTGCTCGTTGATGGCACAGGCCACAACGGCCACCAGCCATTTCTTCAGGCACTTCCCCCAATATTCGGGGCAGGTGGTGTCGACAGTGGCGGCCAACTGCCCGATAGCGTCCGTCTTCCCGTCCCAGGCAGGCAGATTTTCAAAATAAGACCGGAATGGATTGTATTCGGGACTGAAATCGGAATGGATCACCGAACGCAGGTCAGACACACGACAAAACACATCCGCTTTCTGCAAGGCACACCAGACAGAGTTTTCCCAATAATCGGTGACAGGCTGATAAGCATCGTGTTTCGTCAGGCTCCGATACTCCACTATACGCCGGACGATATTGCGGCGAAGCTTGAAACTTCTGTTCAGAAACTCCTGTATCTGAACGACAAAACTATCCCCACGATGCGAACGAAGCGCCGTTTTCCCCGCACCATGCTCCTCCGTATGCATATAAGCGCTATCCACAGCTTGCAGACACTCTTCGGCCGGCAGGTCGGTAAAGGTTTTACAGGCATACTTCACAACTTCTTCTTTGGCCACTCCCAGACGGTTGCAGTTGGCGGCAAAGAGATGGACGTAATTGTTGCGGTTGCCCTCGGCATAAGCATACTTTCGGGTTGTCTGCTTACGGGCAGAAGAAATCAGTTGCATGACATCTTTTCCGATAACGGCTTCTATCGGCGGCAGATCGCCGGGCCAAGTGCCCTCTCCTCTCAGCCAGGGTTCGAAACGGGGGGAAAGATAAAGTTGCGGATCGTACGAAACAATGCAGAGACGACCGGCATCGCTTCCCGAAGTATCGGCTTTAGTACCCAGCAGGCGTTGATACCAGTCTTTCACCCGCTTGTAGATAGCCGGATGACTCTGAGGCACCAGTTCAAGCCCGACCACCGGGTAGACAATGACTTTGATGCCATGCCCGCGCGGACTGATCCAGCAGGCCACCGTATAGACAGCCTCACGCACCAGAGCGAGCAGGTGGGGTAAATCCTCTTTTTTCAAGTCATCAAAATCGAGGATAATCAATGGATTGTAGGCTGTCATATATTCTACAAGGCGTTGCCCGCGATAGGTCGCGGAAATTGTTATAGCCGGCAATGCTTTTTTCTGCATATCGGCCGCTTCGAGATCACCCTTGTCCATACAGGCACGGATACGGTTAATAGACGTGGCATATTTGCCATTCCGGATATCAGAAAGGACGTCTATCAGGTTGACGTCGCCCATACAGGTTTTAAACCGGGCAAACACAGTTACTTTTATCATACCAGTTCGTTTAAAATTGAGGTTATTATTACTGCTTTCAAGGTCGGCAATTCTTTACAAAGGGGCCCGTTATTTTCTCTTTTATTATGATAAACACGGGCCCTGTAAATTCAAGCTCTTATCCGGGGAGATCGTCATCCCGGTGATTGTCGAGATATTCCTGTACGACATTCGTCAGTCTGCCCAACGCCAGGTAGTCTTTCTCCGGATCATAGCGTATATGAAAGACCGAGTCAAGCGAACGGAGGAAGGGTTGCACATCGTGCCGTCCGTTCACCGTCCATTTGCGGCTCATCAGCAAAGGGCCGATCAGTTCCACGAAATCGGCCGTCAGTCCGTTGAAGACGATAGGTTCTTCCGCTATCATATCTTCTTCCCAAACGGC
>CAJUDC010000195.1 GCA_910584955.1 uncultured Paraprevotella sp.
ATGCTTATCGGCTATGTGTTGATTTTGGCTGCCATCTTCGTTGCGTTCGAATGGACACAGCGCGACCGCAAGATAGTAGAGATGGAGCCGGTATTTACATCTACTTTCGAGGAAGATATGATTCCTATCACCCAGCAGAAAGAGTTGGTGGCGCCGCCTCCGGCTGCCGCTCCGAAAGTGGCCGAGATTCTGAATATCGTGGACGATGAGACCGAACTGACCGAAGAAGAGGTTGAAACGACCGAGGAAGTCAATCAGGCCATAACGACGGTGCAGGGCACGGGTGCTCCTACGGCTGTTGTATCGGGACCTGTCGGCCCGGTGGTGGAAGAAGTTGACGAAGACCGTATTTTCGACATTGTAGAGGATAACCCCGAATTCCCCGGTGGTATGGATGCCTGCATGAAATGGTTGGGCGAACACATCAAGTATCCCAGCATTTGTCAGGAACAGGGTATTCAAGGCCGTGTAATGGTGTCTTTCGTGGTAAATAAAGACGGTTCCATCGTAGATGTGAAGACGGTTCGTTCGCCGGATCCTTATCTGACGAAAGAAGCCGAGCGCGTTGTAAAGATGATGCCTCGTTGGAAACCGGGACGTCAACGTAACAAGCCGGTACGTGTGAAATTCGTGTTGCCGGTATTGTTCAGACTGCAATAAGAGAAATGACAAGACAATAAGGAAGAGGCTGCCGGGTGTGCAGCCTCTTTTGCATCATAAACCAATCTCCAGACGTATGTACACTTCGGAACAAATTTTGCAAATGGTGAATGACGGGATTGCCGCCATGAAATACGAGCGTACTCCGCAGGGACTGTATGCTCCGGTCAAGTACGTGCTTTCGTTGGGCGGCAAGCGTATCCGCCCCGTGCTCATGCTTATGGCCTACAATCTGTATCGGGAAAAACCGGCCGACATCCTTACACAGGCCCTGGCCATAGAAACCTATCATAATTACACCCTGCTGCATGACGATCTGATGGATCGGGCGGAAATGCGCCGGGGGCGTCCCACCGTGCATAAGATGTGGGATGAGAATGCGGCCATACTGAGCGGTGATGCCATGTTGGTGTTGGCATACAAGATGATGGCTGCATGTCCGCCGGAGAAGTTGGAACAAGTGCTGAAACTGTTTACGGAGACGGCATTGGAGATCGGCGAGGGGCAGCAGTATGACATGGAGTTTGAGACACGGGACGACGTGCAGGAGAACGAATATATAGAGATGATACGTCTTAAAACATCCGTGTTGCTGGCTTGTGCGCTGAAAATCGGGGCCATCCTGGCCGATGCTCCTTGCGGTGATGCCGATAGCCTGTATGCTTTCGGAGAAAAGATGGGCTTGGCTTTCCAGTTGCAGGACGACTATCTGGATGTGTACGGTGATCCCGCCGTGTTCGGGAAGAAACTCGGCGGCGACATCTTGTGCAATAAGAAAACATATATGCTGATCAATGCCTTGCAGCGGGCCGATGGGCAGCAACGGGCCGAATTGGAGAGCTGGTTGAAGCAGACGCCCGAGCGGTCGGAGGAAAAGATCGCGGCAGTGACGGATTTGTATAGCCGGATAGGGGTAGGCGAGCTGTGCAATGAGAAAATAAACGACTATTTCCGTCAGGCGTTGGAGTGCTTGGAACAAGTGGATATACCGACGGAACGCAAACAGCCTCTGCGCGATCTGGCACAGGCTCTTCTCAACCGTAATTCTTGAACAAGGTGAGGTACATCGATACGCATGCGCATTTGTATGCCGAAGAGTTTGCCGAAGACGCAGATGCTGTCGTAGAGCGGGCTAAAGCGGGCGGGGTTGATAAGATTTTTCTGCCCAATATCCATGCGGATACCGTGGAACCCATGCTGCAACTCTGTTGCCGGTATCCGGGTTTTCTGTATCCGATGATCGGGCTGCATCCCACCGATCTGACACCGGATTTTCGGGATGTGCTGGATGCGATGGAGCGCCGTTTGCAGACGGTACATCCGTATGTCGGCATAGGAGAGGTAGGCCTTGATTATTATTGGTCGAAAGCCTATTATGAGGAGCAGAAGGAAGCTTTTTGCCGGCAAATCGAATGGGCGGAACATTACGGCCTGCCTTTGATGATTCATTCCAGAGCCGCTCATACGGAGTTGGTGGAGACGATGCGGACAAGTGCCGGCCATAGACTTCGCGGTGTGTTCCATTGTTTTACGGGGACGAGGGAAGAAGCGGAGGAATTGCTGTCTTTCGACGGCTTTATGTTGGGTATCGGCGGAGTGCTTACTTACAAGAAATCCCTGTTGCCGGAAGTGTTGAAGTCGGTGCCGCTCAGCCGTATCGTACTGGAAACCGATGCCCCTTATCTTTCGCCGGTGCCTTTTCGGGGGAAGCGGAACGAAAGCGCCCGACTTCGCTATGTGTGTGAAGCGCTGGCTTCGGTTTATAAAGTGACTTCGGACGAAATAGCGGATGTGACCTCGGCCAATGCGCTTGCTGTTTTCAGCCGGGCCAAATAGAGGGGGAGTCAGAATAAAATCAAATATTTTTTAGGGCATAGGAAAAGTTTTTTCGGATATATGGTGTATGTC
>CAJUDC010000196.1 GCA_910584955.1 uncultured Paraprevotella sp.
TGTAGGAGAAGGTGGAGGCCGCTTCAAGAAATTCTCCTTTTTGGAATTGTGCTTTCCCCATGAGCAGCCAGGCGTTTTTCAGGAACGGATTGAATTCCTGTCGTTTGAGATAAGCTTTCATCTTGGGCGACTGCCGTTTCCCGGCTGTTACGACCGGTTTGCGTTTGATGGAATGGAGCTGGATGGCTTTTTCGCATTTGGTGATGGCCGTTTCATAGTTGCTGCTGCCCAGTTCTCGCGATTTTTCATTGCCGGCCATGAAGAGCGGCAATATTTCCGTGTAGTTGTCTTTGTTGCCTTCCTCTTTGCTTAAATTACCTGCCTTAAAGGCTTCATGCCCGTTGTAGTAGACGTTGTAACGGGTCGTAAAGGAGTGCCAGAAACGTGTGCCCGCCGTGTTCTTTTTCGTAGAACAGGCGGAAAGCAGCAGGATGCCTGCGGCGCATAGCAGGGTGGTTATGAAAGAGGAATGCTTCACGGTGTTTCGGAAAGTGCCGTCCGTTGTATGAAGCGGACTGTGGAGCGGGGGTGCCTGTCATAGGCGGTTCCGCAATATTATTTTAGATTTTTTTCTCGGCTTGACTTAATCGATTGAGGAATAAACTTTTAGCGAATTATTTAAGGAATAGAGGTAACGATTTAGCAACCGTGAGAATTTCAGCCTTTTGCGTTGCTATGCTGTCAAATAACTCTTTCTTTTGCAAATATAATATCTTTTTCCGAAAGTACGAATTTTCGGCTGCAATTTTACAAAAATGCAGCCGAAAAGAAAATCTTCATTGTATCTTCCTAATATTTAGCGGAAAAATAAATTTTCCGACGTTAGTCAATATTTCGTTTATATTCTTGCCACTTACCGTTTCAGTATGTATTGAATTATTTAATAGAGAATGGCATAAAAGTTATTTCGTTTTCCTCCAGTCGGATTTTCGCTTCCACCACAGGTAATAACCAGTCAGAGGTAGTGTAGCGCCGATGAACGCGGCAAGGAAATAGAGTAGTTTCGTCCAGATGCCGCCCCAGGAACCGGTATGGAAAGCGTAGAACCACGCTCGGAGACGTTGCTGTCGGGGCATGTCTTCATAATGGGTAATGTCACCGAGACGGGCGCTACGCGGGTCGAACGTTATACGGTCGGTACGTCGTATTGTGGATTGCCGTGCGACCTGCGCTTCGGTTTGTGTCAGTACGATTGTTTTGTACACGGGATAATGTATGGTGAGTTGCGTGAGCATCTCGTCCCACACGGCATAATCGAATTTAGGTGCTTCAGTCTCGGTTCGTACTTCTCTAAGTTCCAGATCTGCGGTCCCCTTGCCAGTTCTTTCACGTCCATTGCGATTACCAGAATCGCTCTTTTGCATGGTGTTTTCTTGCACGGCAATGTTTTGTTGTCCGCCGCCAAAGAGCGCATAGGCTATCGTGCGATACCAACCGAACGACCACGTGAGACCTGTCAACGTCATGACCAGTAACAATAGGGTCGTGTAGAACCCCAACGAGGTGTGGCAGTCGTGCCAGAAACGGCGGCAACCGCCGGAAAAGGAAACTTTCAACCTGTTGAGCAACGCTTTGCGGTTACGGGGAATCCAAAGAATCAACCCGCTAACCAGAATCACTGCCAGACACATCGTTGAAACTCCGACGATGATTTTTCCGACAGATGTCTCTCCTTTCGATACCGGCGGATCGAGTAACCAGCGGTGGAGCTTGCGCATGGTGCCGAAGAAAGCAGAATTTTCGACCCAGCCGTTCACGTGACCTGTATAGGGATCAACGCTCAAGCGTTTGCGTCCCGTTTCGCGAAAGGCAACCATACAGGGTTCGTTGCGCTGACTGGAGAGTTGCAGCGAGGCCAGATGGAGCGAATCGGGCATCTGATCGCCGATGCGAGCCACAAGCTGCGATGGTGGAAGTGGCTGTACTTCGACGGGAGCTTCCGCATGGTAGAGTTTCGGGCGAAGCGCGCGGGTAATCTCTTCCTCGAAGACGAGCACGGCACCGGACAAACAGATGACGGTGACAATAAGTCCGAGTGGAACGGAGAGCCACAGGTGTATTTTGAAGATGAACTTTCTCATGAGTCGGGTATTTGGAACGGACAAGGAAACAGCCCCATAAATAGCGGGCTGTTTCCTTGTCTGCTGTATTTTTTACTTTTGGATGGCCAGCTTTCCTGCCGTGGCAACGGATTCAGCATCAATGACGAGCCCCTTGCTAGCGCGTCCCGTTACGGCATCGATTTTATAGAATGCAGGTTTGTCACCGCCGGTCACGGTCACGGCGATATACATGGAACCTTTTTCACCGTAAGGTTCGCCCCCGAAACCCGCCAAATCGGACGGCAACCCCGTAACAGGAACTATCTTTTTATTTTCGGCATCGAAGATCGCCAGTTCATTGACGACGGCTTCCGTGCCCTTCATCATTCCCTCCACGCCCTCGGAATAGAGCTGGAGCAGGAAATAGGCACCCGAAATGTGCCAGCAGCGGAAAATAGGATGCCGCGTGCCG
>CAJUDC010000197.1 GCA_910584955.1 uncultured Paraprevotella sp.
ATGCCGACTTCGATTTCCTGACGAATCTGCTCAACACCGAAATGCCCCATCCCGCCATCCGGCGCATGGCCACCGGCGTAGACATCCCGGCCGAAACACAGGCGCTGCGGGCCGAAATGGACACGGTGACCTGCGATGCCGGATTCCACGACGTGCTGATGCGGGCCCAGTTCCTGTACAACGACCCGCATTGCAGCTTTCTCGGAGGCGACTCCACGGCCGAAGCGGCCCTGAAGCACCTGTACAGCGGCTATCGTTACGGCTACAACCAGAAATTCCCGCTCATCTACACAGACGGCAAATACTACACTCTCTTCGCGTATACGGACAGCTTGGGGCACACCTTGATACAACCCGGCACACGAGTGACCCATGTGAGCGGTATCCCCATCGACCGCTACATGGACACCGGCAACCGACGGATGCAAAGAAACACGCGATGGGATTTCAAATACAACAAGTTCTGGTCGACCGACCTGAACGATCCGCGCACGCTGGGACTGGCCGACGACTTCACGCTGACCCTAAAACAACGGCGGCACAAGACCGTACGCATGGACATGGTGAAACGCAGTTGGCCGGGCGGACAACGCACCGGCTCCGGGGACTTCAAGATATATTACTGGGACGAAGATTCCATCCTTTACATCCGCCTGCCCCGAATGGACCACGACCGCATAGCCTGGATAAACGAAGAACTTCAGAAACACCGGGAAGCCCCCGTAGCTCATGTGGTAATCGACGTGCGCGGCAACGGCGGAGGCTCGGACGCCGTATGGCGCACGTTGCTGCAAAATCTGCTCGACCGTCCGCTAAGCTATCCCGTCCGCCTGGCCTTTCCCAACGAGGAGAACATCAATTACTTCACTCGCGAATACACCCGCGAGAAAATAGGCCCGGACAGCTGTTTCATACTCACGAACACGAGCCGCATCACACCCGCCGAAACCTCCCTGCGCTTCCAAGGTCCCATCCATGTGCTCTTCGATGAGGATTGCTTCTCCTCTACCCTTTCGCTGCTCTCCGTATGCCAATCCACCGACCGCCTGGTCAGTGTAGGCAGTCCCTCCGGCTATCTGGCCGGCATAGGTGTGAACCCCATGCCTGTAAGCCTACCCAACAGCCGGATTCATTTCCGGTTCCCGTTATGTGTGGAAATCACAGCCGGCACCGACGCCAGGAGCATCTACCGGCAAGATGTGGAGGAAGAAGTATCCGTTCCGATAAAAGCCCGCATCAACATGATACACAATTTCTCCGGGGAGGTTTACGGACAGGATTACCTGTACCGCTTCGACCCCGTGTTCCGCCACTTGCTGAAACAGTGGAAACGGCTGCCTAAAAAGAAACGGTAAAGGAGAGCGGCAATCGGAAAGACTGTCACAGTCTTACCCATCTCGCCAAAAAGAAAATAAAGAATCATTCGCACATGAGTTAATCATGTGCGAATGATTCTTTATACCTATATTAGGGAAAAACAAGCCGTACAGGCACAGAAATCCCCAAATCCAAAGCCTCTTGGCCAACCACGGTAGAACGTATAAAACCACTTTCATTGAAACACGGAGCTTCATAGCCGTCAGCCGTATCCGATACAGGCGTACTCGTCCAATACATGCCCGTACCGCTCCCCTGCGGCTTATTCCCAAGCACCCAACCGGTCGCCGGCAGGAAAATGCTTTTTCCTGTTGTTCCTGTTATCTGCATCCCCGGCACACCTTTACGCATAGTCCAGTTCCACACACACCTTTGCCTGAGTTCCTCAAACTCTCCTAACGTAGGTATTTTTCCTTTGCCATCATGCAGATTATCTATAACGGAAATAACAACAGGCAAGGCACTGAAACAACGACCCGTTTCCGTTGCAAAAAGAGTGCCTACATTGCAGGTATCCCATTTCACACTTAGGCCCAGATCAACACCCCGGACTTCATTCTTGCCTATTTCCAAGACCACACTCTGAACCTGCTCCGCAGGACCATCACACGAAGTGCTTACTCCCCCTACACAACTAAACAACACACCTGCCAAACATACGTTCACTTTCTTATTCATTATTATACCCCATTTCTACTTATAGACCTCCCAAGATTCGGCAATTCATATAAAAAAAGAGACGTGGGAATCTGTACTTCCGCTCATCTCTCATTCAGGCCTTCGCATTGCCCTCTACCAAAGATAAGCAATGCAGTCAGCCCACGCCTATGGAATATTATACACTCTCTCATCCCCACAAGATGAGAGAGCGGAAATAATACGCCTGACGCGAACGTTCCGATTGCCGTTTCTTCTTGATAGATTCCAAAGTTGCGAAGTTTGAATGAAGAAGATAACGTCCGTAAACGTCCTTACCCATAAAATTGATGTCCCACCCCGCCGGGCCGACACATCAAGAGCAAAAATACATTATATCGTACAAGAGACCCAATTTTATCCAACTTTATTTTTTCTCCTTTTACGGAAAGCAGGC
>CAJUDC010000198.1 GCA_910584955.1 uncultured Paraprevotella sp.
ACGGGGGAGGCGTCTTCTTTGATAGAACGTAAGATCGAACTAAAAAAATACGTGGAATGAAGAATCCGTTGAAGAACCTGCAAGCCGTTGCGGTTTGTCTGCTGACATTGTTATTGGTGGGTTGCGTCACCGGGCGTAAAGGGGTTGATACCGGTAGTGGCGACATACAGACGGGGCGGTGGATGGAAAAAGTACATGCCAATCGCCTGGATCAGGAAACGCTTGTGGGCAAGATGAATGTGGCCATTGAAGCCGGCGGGCGCAATTTGTCGGTGGGCGGTAATCTGAAGATGAAGCGCAACGAGGTCATACAGCTTTCGTTGGTAGCTTTCGGGTTTGTGGAGGCCGGTCGTGTAGAGATCACTCCCGAGTATGTCATGGTGGTGGACCGTATCGGGCATCAATATATAAAGGAAGATTATCGCGATATTCCTTTTTTGCAACAGACACAGGTGGACTTCTATGCTTTGCAGGCCTTGTTCTGGAACGAATTGTTCGTTCCGGGCAAGCAGGACAAGGTGGCGGTCTCCGATTTTATATTTTCCGAGATCGGACAGAACATGGTATTGGAAGCCAAAGACACCCGTTTGCTCAATCTTAAGTTTGTGGCCGGTCTGGTGAGCGGCCTGGTGAAGCAGGTCAATATCACCGAAGCCGGAAAAGTGACCGGTCCCCAGTTGAACTGGAAATATCTCAGTTTCGGTCGTGCGAACAAGCGGGAGTTCCCGGATAAGATGCAGATTTCGGTCGACGGGTTGAAAGACAAATACAGTGTGACACTAACCTTGTCCAACTTACGGGAAGACGCCAAGTGGGAAACCCGCACCGAGATCAATACACAGCGTTACAAAAAAGTGTCCCTATCGTCCATCTTAAGTCGTCTGATGAATTTATGATGAAAAGCATCGTTTTGTCGGTTATTCTTGTGATGGTGTCCCTGTGTTCGGCAGAGGCGCAGAACAGTCGTGAGATAAAAGCCTTGCAGGCTCGGAAGAAAGCCATCAAACAGGGTATGGCCCGTTCGGCCCGCGAACTCGACAAAACGGAGAAAGACGTAGACAGCAAACAGAAGAACATCTCTTTCCTGGAAGATCAGCTGGAGGCACGCTTGCAGTACATTGAGAAACTGGAAGACGACATCGCACGACTGGAAAAACAGGTGGAGGAGATGCAGAAACAAGTTCAGGCTGTGGAGAAAGATTTGCAGGAGAAGAAAAGGAAATACGCTCGTTCGCTGCGTATGGCGCGGGTCAACCGCACAGTGGTCAGCCCCCTGCTGTTTGCTTTTTCCGCTTCTTCTTTTCCGCAGATGTACCGTCGTGCCCGTTATGCCCGCGAGTATGCCGCCCACCAGCGTGTGCTGGCGGAGCAGGTGGTAAAGAAACAGGGCGAGTTGCTCGAAAGGCAAAGCCGCTTGCTCGAAGCCAAGAGCGAGATGAGCAAGCTGATGCGCGAAGTGATGTCGCAGCGTATGGAACTGTATACACAGCATGCCCGTCAGAAAAAGATTATGGCCGGTTTGCAGAAGAAGCAAAAGGGTCTGATGGGGCAGCTGGAAGAACAGCGTAAGCAGTTGGCAGCGCTGGATAAGGAAATCGACCGCTTGGTGGCCTATGAGATTGAGCAGGCCCGCAAACGGGCACAAGCCGAAGCGGCCCGAAAAGAGGCGGCCCGGAAGAAGGCCGAACGCAAAGCAGCCGGTAGTCGGGGGACAAAGCCGAAAGGAGGAGCAAAGTCCCCTGCTGCCGCCAAGGAGGACGCTCAGCGATGGATCACGTCGGAAGACCATCGTCTCAACGGTAGTTTTGAGCGGAACAAAGGCCGGCTTCCGGTTCCGGTTACAGGCGCTTACAGGGTGGGCGGACGCTTTGGTGTGTATAATGTGCCCGGTCTGAAGAATGTGCAGCTGGATAATAAAGGAACCAATTACATCGGTCGGTCGGGCGCGCGTGCCCGGGCTATCTTCGATGGCGAGGTGACTGCCGTATTTCAGTTTGGCGGAACGAAAAATGTGATTGTCCGCCACGGTAGTTATATTTCCGTGTATTGTAACCTCTCCTCTGTCATTGTGTCGCGCGGTCAGCGCGTGCAGGCCCGCGATCTGCTGGGGGCGGTGGCCGACGACGGTTCCGGTAATTGTGTGCTTCACTTCCAGCTTCGCAAAGAAAAGGTCAAATTGAATCCCGAGGCATGGATCGGACGGTAAGCCCGCAAATATCCCTTTCCCTGTAAAAAAATGAGAATGTATAAGCTCATCTGAACGGTTAAATCAGGGCGTTTTGTAAATGCTTGGTAATCAGCTTTGATCGGGCGCGCTCGTCTTTTTGAAACGGGGCGCGCAGAACAGCGAAACGCGGCGAGCAACAAAATTAAATGTGTTGCTCGCCGCGTTTTATTGTTTTCTAGACCACATTTTT
>CAJUDC010000199.1 GCA_910584955.1 uncultured Paraprevotella sp.
TTATTCTTGTTTGGATAACGCAGTTTATCCAAACGTTTGGATAAGCTGCGCAACCGTTTCTTCAAGGGCTGCATCGCACCCAAAGACATCAGCCATATACGCCAGCAGGGAGAACCGAGAGAGAAATGTCTCGTGTTCGAGGGTATGATGGACTACCTGTCATTCCTCACCTTGCGGATGAAGAATTGCCCAGCCATGCCCAACCTTGACAGGCAGGATTATGTCATCCTCAATTCGGTTGCCAATGTTTCCAAAGCCATAGACGTGCTGCACGGCTACGAGCGCATCCACTGCCTGCTTGACAATGACGAGGCAGGAAGAAATGCCTACTTGGAATTGGCAAGAGAGTTCAGCGGTCGTATCCGGGACTTCTCCGACAACTACAACGGGCATAAAGACCTGAACGATTACCTGTGCGGGAAGCCCATGTCCCAATCGGCAGAGCCGATAAAGGAGAAGAAGCAAGTCCAATCCACAAGACGGATGATACAGCCACCGAAAAAGAAAGGGCTGAAGATGTAAGGGGATGCTTGCAGCGGCACGGGTATTTACCGATGGAAAATACCGTAGCTTATTAGGGAATTTTCCGAGCCGCATTGCAAGCAACGCTGAAAATTCCCCAATAAGCCAAAGAGGTTGCACCTCTCTGGACACTCCCAGCCAACGGCAAAAGCCGTACAAGAGTAAACCACCAACCATTGTTTCACAAACTAAAAAGAAAGGATTATTATATGGGTTATGCAGTATTACACATGGAGAAGACAAGCGGAACGGATGCCGCCATGTCAGCGCACATAGAGCGCATCATCAAACCGAAGAATGCCGATGAGAGCAGGACGCACCTAAATCGGGAACTGATAAGGTTTCCTGACGGGGTGGAGAACAGGACACAAGCCATACAGCACCGACTGGACACCGCAGGACTGACACGCAAAATCGGTAACAACCAAGTGAGGGCTATCCGTGTCCTGCTCACGGGAACGCATGAGGATATGGAACGCATTACCAGCGAGGGCAGGCTGGATGAATGGTGCAACGACAATCTGAAATACCTTACCGATACATTCGGCAGGGAGAATATCGTGTCGGCAATCCTGCACATGGACGAGCAGACACCGCACATACACGCCACCCTTGTACCGATAGTCAAGGGAGAGCGCAAGCGCAAGAAGAAAGAGGAACAGGTTAAGAAGCGATACCGCAAGAAGCCGACAGATATAGCCCGACTGTGTGCCGATGAGATTATGACACGTGCCAAACTCAAATCCTATCAGGACACCTACGCACAAGCCATGAGCGGTTATGGGTTGCAGCGTGGCATTGACGGCTCGGAAGCGAAGCATATCACCACACGGCAGTATTACCGTGATTTGGTGCAACAGACGGAGCAGTTACGAACGGACATAGGGCAACTTCGAGACCGCAAAGAAACGGTACAGGAAGAACTCAGGCGAGCCAAGAAAGAAGTACAGACCGAGAAGCTGAAAGGTGCAGCCACGACCGCAGCCACCAACATAGCGGAAAGTGTCGGTTCTTTTTTCGGAAGTAACAAGGTTAAGACATTGGAGAGGGAGAATGCCGTCTTGCAAAACCGTATTTCTGAACTTGAAAATGAAGCCCAACAACGTGAGGAACGGCAAGCCAAACAGATACAGGAGGTGAAAAACGCATACGAACAACAGAACCGCAAACTGTCTGAGTTCGTGGATTTCGTCAAACGTTACTTCCCGTATGTGGAGAAGCTGATGCCGACAATAAAGTTCCTGCGTGAAACTTTGAACTTTGGCGATGCAGTCATTAGAAAACTATGCACGTTCAAGGATGTTTCCATTAGAGGTGAACTATATTCCCGTGAGTTCAACCAACATTTCAAGGTTGACAGTGCGGTTTGTTCTCTCAAACAGAATGCGGAGGAGAGATTTGACCTCAATATAGACGGTGTTTCGCACATCAGTTGGTTTAGACGAAAGAAAAACGAGTTCATGGAAGCATTAGGAATGCCGACAAAGAAACAAAATCGGGGTATTAAGATATAATTCTCACTTTTGCGGATAACAAGCGCTTTAAAAAGCTTTGTTATCCGTATTATTTCTTTGTGTAAAGAGCAGTTTTTGCATTACCAACATATTAAAATGAGTAAAGTTGCATTCTTTTCTATTATTATCCGCCAACCTTAAACTTCGTTTGAATTAAAATGAGTACCTTTGTAAATTGGATTTGGTATATACTGTTTCCACAAACAACACCAATGGATTATCTGACGAAAGAACAACGCCATAAAAATATGGCAGCAAATAAGGGTAAAGGCACCAAATTGGAACTCCTATTTGGTAAATTGCTTTGGAATGCA
>CAJUDC010000200.1 GCA_910584955.1 uncultured Paraprevotella sp.
GATACACAGGGAATAATCCTTACGTAGCATACCAAAGGAAAGCGGTTGTCAGAATTACCACCAAGCTGCAAGGGGTTGATAAGGAATTTACAAACGACGTGCCAATATACCAGGTGCGCCGCGTCGTAAATCCCAAGGGGATTTATCGCAGTTCCGGCAACAACAAATCTTTCCACGTGATACTGAAACGATTGCCGGAAGAAGATGCAGTGTCCTTTGAACCATTCCAATCGGAAGGTCCCTGGAAAGCCTATATTGCGGCGGAAACGAATGGAAAGGGTATCGTTCTTTCGGCTTCGGGAGAGTCAGAACTCAAAGATGGTACCATCTATGGCAAGACGGGTAGCCTGATTGATTTCAGGGTGAACTTCAACGGTTCTTCCGCGGGAAACCGCTATGCCATTATCCGGGTGGAGTATCACAACTATACCTGCCATCACTTGATTTTTGTAAGACAAGGGAACGAACCGGACTATTTAATCGATGGGGAAGCGTTATGGTATGCCGAGAACATGAAAACCAAGACAGAACGGACTGCTTCTCCTCTGGAAGAGGGCTCATTGTTCAGATTCGGAAATTGGGACGATCCGATTGATGCGTCTAGCAACAAGTACCAGAAAAACCCTTGGATAAATGTAATCCCTGGTGATTTCAAGGTAGAACCGGAAGATGGATTTCTCATTGCCGGAACCTCAAACACAAGAAAAACATGGACGGGAATTACGAATCAACCTGCTACAGGAACGTTTGCCAATCCTTCAACAGGTATGCGGGTAGCCAGACTGCAAGATTATTTGGCATTGCAAAAAGACGATTTAGAGCAAGGATATGGAATATTATACGGGGACGATGCTGTTGAAACCGCAGACCATATCAACGACGCCTACGGCTATGACTATGAGAATACCACTGAAGGACGAGGCATGAGGGGGTGTTTTGCGTATAATAAAACCACGGGCAAGAGCCTTTTCTTCCCCATAGGTGCGTCCGGTTATGGAAAACGGAAAACTAAGGAAAATGGAATATTGAGATATTCGGCCGGGCAAACGAATTATCATGCTTCTCCGACGAAGGCTCCTCTGTTCTATGATTTGTTCCGGCGTCCCGGGGCAGTCTATTGGTCTGAAAATAAAGGAGAAAATGATCAAATAGGCTGGGATATCAATTATTTTACTCTCGATTTCAATCCGATCTTTACGAACAACGTATTCGATGGGACATCATCAGATGCCTGCTTCGTGCGTTGTGTGAAAGACTAATAGCCTTGAAAGAGAACGAATGTAACCGTACAAGAGGGTGCAAGCCGGAGACAGAAGCGAAATACCGCTCCGCACTGGAGTTGTATGCAGCCACCGATCTCCCCTGTGCCGAGATATGCCGGCAGTGCGGGATCTCTCCCGGCGGGTTCACCCGATATATCCGTATCTACCATCGCCATTTGATGCTGGAACGCAACGGCATCAAATGCCGTCCGGAGGAAGCCGGCGGCATCAAGATGAGCCAGCGGCGCGGGCAGCGTCCCGAAACCCATGCCAGATACAAGGAGGCTGTCGCGGCATGCGACAGCATGGACTACATAGCGTACAATGTATCTCAGATTGCCCGTGAGTTCGGATTGAACGGTACGAACCTCGGCAGGCAGCTACGTACCCATTATCCCGAAGTGCTGGAGTTTCGGGAGCGGGCACGGCAACGTTTGGGGCTGGACGACGGCTTGCCCCGTGGCACACGTCCGTGGTGCAAGGAACAGTATGCAGAGGCGGTGGAACTCTTGCGTGCCGACCGCTACATCACGGCGCAGGAGGCCGCTGAGCGTTGCCAGGTCTCCTACACCGGATTGAAGCAACACCTGATATTCTATCACAAGGAGCTGGTCGGACATCGCATCAAGATACGCGAACAAGCTATAAGACAGCAACGTAAAGGCAAGATAACGGGGCGCGGAACGCTCCATGTCCCGACCCCCGAAACCATCGGGAAATACGCGGAAGCACTGCATCTATACCGCACTACACCGTTGTCTGCCAGAAAGATAGCCAAGCAGACGGGAGTGTCGACAAAAGGGTTTTACGAATACTTGCAAACCTGGCACAAGGACTTGGTTTGCGAGCGGAAAGGTATTCCTTACGAGGAGGGCAAGCCTGTAGACTGGTCATCCGCTCGAAAATATAACCCCGCTACGGCAGCCAAATATGCAGATGCCATAGTACGGTTGAAAGAGGGCGGACTTACTACGGCAAAGGTCGCGGCAGAGTTCGGTCTGCACCCGGAGTGTTTCAGGCAATATTTGAAAGAGCATGAACCGGAACTGCACGCCGGTTTGGGAATGAAGAGAACGGGG
>CAJUDC010000201.1 GCA_910584955.1 uncultured Paraprevotella sp.
TGGATGAATACGGTATTCCTTACCAGCGTCCGGCGGGCGGACATGCCATTTTCGTGGATGCGAAGAAGATATTGACCCATGTCCCCAAAGAAGAATTTATTGCCCAGACCCTGGGAGTGGAGTTGTATCTGGAAGCCGGAATCCGGGGGGTGGAAATCGGTTCCATTTTGGCCGACCGTGACCCCGTGACCCGTGAAAACCGTTATCCGAAACTGGAATTATTGCGTTTGGCTATCCCGCGCCGCACGTATACCAACAACCACATGGACGTTATTGCCGTGGCTTTGAAAAATGTGTACGACCGGAGGGAGCAGATTACCCACGGCTATCGTATTACCAAGGAATTCCCGATTATGCGCCATTTTACGGTAGAGCTGGAACCGGTGAAATAACCCTCCGCATAAGCGGGTTGCCTAAATCTCCTGTTGCTTTGCAGCAGGAGATTTCTTTTGTGTGACGCACGGAGAAAAGAGTGGGGCGAATTGGCGATTTTGCCTGTCGGCTTTGTAATTTATCGTGGAATATATTATTTTTGTCCGAATAGAAAAAACAGTAAAAATTCGAAGAGAGGGACATTGTTCCCCATTCGGATTCCAACATTCAATAATTTAAAAGATGGCAAAAGAAAAACAATTCATGACTTGTGATGGTAACGCTGCTGCTGCTCATATTGCATATATGTTCAGTGAAGTATCGTGTATTTATCCCATCACCCCGTCATCGCCGATGGCAGAGAACGTTGACGAATGGGCGGCAAAAGGAAGAAAAAATATGTTCGGTGAAACCGTACGTGTGATTGAGATGCAGTCGGAGGCCGGTGCTGCCGGTGCGGTTCACGGTTCCATGCAGGCCGGAGCACTGACAACGACCTATACCGCTTCACAGGGATTATTGCTGATGATTCCGAACATGTACAAGATAGCAGGTGAGTTATTGCCTTGTGTGTTCCACGTAAGTGCACGTGCCTTGGCGGCTCACGCCTTGAACATTTTCGGCGACCATGCTGACGTCTATGCGGCCCGTCAGACCGGCTTTGCCATGTTGGCTTCCGGTTCCGTACAGGAAGTGATGGACTTGTCGGCAGTGTCTCACCTGACGGCAATTAAATCCCGCGTACCGTTTGTAAACTTCTTTGACGGTTTCCGTACTTCTCACGAGATACAGAAAATCGAAGCCCTTGATACGGAAGATTTGCGCGGCTTGGTGGATATGGAAGCATTGCAGGCTTTCCGTGACCGTTCATTGAACTCTGAGACTCCGGTAACCCGCGGAACGGCTCAGAACCCTGACATCTATTTCCAGGGACGTGAAGCCTCCAATAAATTCTATGAAAGTGTGCCCGACATCGTAGCCGCTTACATGGATGAAATCTCCAAACTGACGGGAAGAAAATACCGTCCGTTCGACTATTACGGAGCACCTGATGCCGAAAACATCATCATTGCAATGGGTTCCGTGACCGACACCATCCGCGAAGTTATCGATTATAAAATGAGTCAGGGAGAAAAAGTGGGCTTGATTGCTGTTCACTTGTATCGTCCCTTCTCAGCCAAATATTTCATGGAAGCTGTGCCGGCATCCGTAAAACGCATCACCGTATTGGACCGTACCAAAGAACCGGGAGCCAACGGAGACCCCTTGTATCTGGATGTAAAAGACATTTTCTATGGCAAATCCAATGCGCCGTTGATTGTCGGAGGCCGTTACGGAATGGGTTCCAAAGACGTAACCCCGGCACAGATTATCGCCATTTACAAAAACATGGCAATGAACGAACCGAAAAACCAGTTTACGGTAGGTATCGTGGATGACGTGACGTTCAAATCCCTGCCTTTGGAGCAGGAAGTGAAAGTAACTTCCGACGGTACGTATGAAGCTAAGTTCTACGGTCTGGGTTCCGACGGTACGGTGGGTGCAAACAAGAACTCCATCAAAATCATCGGCGGGGCTACCGATAAATATTGTCAGGCTTATTTTGCCTACGACTCCAAGAAATCAGGCGGATTCACGGCTTCTCACCTGCGTTTCGGTGACGAACCGATTCGTTCCACCTATCTGGTGACGACGCCCGACTTTGTGGCTTGCCACGTGCCGGCCTACATTCACCAGTATGATGTATTGAAAGGGTTGAAAAAAGGCGGTTCCTTCCTGTTGAACTCCCTGTGGGATGCAGAAGAAACGGCTAAGCACCTGCCCAATCACATGAAAAAATACCTGGCTGAAAACGAAATCAACTTCTATATCATTAATGGTACGAAAATCGGCCAGGAACTGGGATTGGGAAATCGTACCAAAACGATTATGCAGAGTGCAT
>CAJUDC010000202.1 GCA_910584955.1 uncultured Paraprevotella sp.
CTGTCCCGAATCCATTGCCGACATATCCTCCATCGACCTGAAAAAGGACGAAGCGCTCCTGGCCCTGCTGGCCTACGGCATTATGGACTGTCCGTTCAAGACCTACCCGGCAGACGTTCTGAACAAACTTGCCGTCCCCAACCCTTCCGCCAAGGTAAAGGAAGTCACCCAGTCATCGAGCGTGGCGGAAGCCGCGGCGATACAAAGTGCCGGAGGCGGATTCCTGTTGCTGGAGAAACAAAAGGGGCAGCTGGGAGAAAGCAACGATTATACATTTGCCGTGGCAATGGATAAATCCGTACAGCGGCAAGGCCATATCGAAATAGTCGGTGCCGGTCCGGGCGATCCGGAGCTGATCTCGATACGTGGCAGGAGGATGCTCGAAAAGGCAGACCTGATCCTGTACGCCGGCAGCCTCGTCCCAAAAGAACTGACCTATTGTGCGAAACCGGGAGCCACCGTACGCAGTTCGGCAGATATGAACCTGGAAGAGCAGTTCATCCTGATGAAAGAGTTCTACGACAGGGGCAAGTTCGTTGTGCGCCTGCATACCGGCGACCCCTGCATCTACGGGGCGATACAGGAGCAGATGGCTTTCTTTGACCAGTTCCATATGAGTTATCATATCACCCCGGGGATATCCTCTTTTCAGGCTGCCGCTGCCGCTTTGCGCTCACAGTTCACCATCCCGGAAAAGGTACAGACCATCATTCTCACCCGTGGTGAAGGCCGTACGCCGATGCCCGAAAAAGAACAGCTGCACAAATTGGCCGCCAGCCAAAGCACGATGTGCATCTACCTCAGTGCAGGCATAGCGGACAAGGTGCAGGAAGAACTTCTTGAACATTACGCCCCTACCACACCGGTAGCCGCCTGCTATAAACTGACCTGGAAGGACGAACGCATCTACCGCGGAGAGTTGAAAGACCTGGCGAAGATCGTCAAAGAGAACCATCTGACGTTGACCACCCTGCTGGTGGTAGGCGACGCGATTGACAACCGCGAAGGCCTTTCGCGCCTTTATGCCGACGAGTTCAAACACCTGTTTCGTAAATAACCTGTTTCAGAAAAGGCTATGATACTGATATTGGGAGGAACAACGGAGGGACGGGCCAGCGTCCGCATCGCAGACGAAGGAAGTGCGCCTTATTATTATTCGACCAAAGGCGCGCTCCAGGAAATAGAGTGTGCGCATGGCATCCGCCTGACCGGCGGCATGGATACGGCAGCGATGGAAACATGCTGCCGGGAGAAAAACATCCGGTTGCTGGTCGATGCCGCCCATCCCTTCGCCTCGGCCCTGCACCGCACGGTTGCAGAAGTATCCTCCTCCCTCGGGTTGCCGGTGATCCGTTACGAACGGCGTTATCCGCCCCGCGACCCCGATCTGGTCTGGTGCGATAATTACGATGACGCCATTCGTAAACTGGAAGAACACGGTATCCGGCACCTGCTTGCCCTCACTGGGGTAAACACCATCGCCCCGCTACGCCCCTGGTGGAAAAAGCATCCGGCATGGTTCCGCATTCTTGAACGCGAAGAGTCGCTCACAACCGCCACCCGTCAGGGATTTCCTGCGGACTATCTGTGCTTCTATCAGGATGAAGACGATGCCGGAGCACTGATGGACCGGTTGCAACCGGATGCCGTTATCACCAAGGAAAGTGGCCGGTCTGGCTATTTCAACGAGAAAGTGGCGGCTGCCCGCAAACGCTCCATCCCTATATTCGTTGTCAAACGGCCGGCATTGCCCGAAACATTCTACATTGTTTACGGAGAGGACGGATTGCGCAAACAGATCGAACACCTGCTGCCGGAGTTCTTCCCCCTGCATCACGGCTATACGACCGGAGCCTGTGCCACGGCAGCGGCCAAAGCGGCCCTGACCGCCCTGTTAAGTAAAGAGGAACAAACAGCCGCATCCATCACCCTGCCTTCGGGCGAAATAATCACCTTGCCGGTTACCGCAACCGAATGGGACAGTGACAGTGCAACCTGTTCGGTCATCAAAGATGCCGGCGATGACCCGGATGTCACCAACGGTTCTATGATCGTTGCCAACGTGGCTTTTTCGACAGCCTCCAACGATGCACTTGTCCGTTTCGTCGCTGGTCCGGGAGTAGGCACAGTCACTCTGCCCGGATTAGGGCTGGAAGTCGGAGGTCCCGCCATCAACACGACCCCCCGCAAAATGATCACGGATG
>CAJUDC010000203.1 GCA_910584955.1 uncultured Paraprevotella sp.
TACTTACAGAGAAAACGACAATAGGTTTTGACAACGGCGCTGCACGACAGGCTGAGCTCCTGCAGGCCGCCCTGTCAGGGCCGACCGGCTGGGACTTCCCTCTGCGCGCCGGTAAGAAGGGTGACATTACCCTGAAAATTGACAGTACTGCCGTAACATCCTCCGAAGGTTACCGACTGGTGGCCGGACAACGCGGGGTGAGTATCACAGGCCACGATGCTGCCGGCGTATTCTATGGTATTCAAACGTTCCTCCAATTGCTGCCTAAAGAAATAGTGGCAGACCGCCGGCAACGCGGCGTAGAATGGCGCATCAGGCCTGTGGAGGTGAACGATGCCCCCAACTATCCGTGGCGAGGCATGATGATTGATGTGGCACGCTATTTCTACCACGTTGATTTCATAAAGAAATTCATCGACATGATGGCGATGTACAAACTCAACAAACTGCAGTTCCATCTTATTGACGATTCAGGCTGGCGCCTTGAAATCAAGAAATACCCGCGCCTTACCGAAGTGGGAGCCTGGGCCGGTCCGGAAGAAAAACGTCTGGGAGGTTTCTACACTCAGGAGGACATACGCGAACTGCTGGCTTACGCTGAAGCACGCGGCGTAGAAATCATTCCCGAAATAGAGTTTCCTGCACATGTTCTTTCGGCCATAGTAGCCTATCCCTGGCTTTCATGCCAAGGCAAACAGCATGAGGTGCAGACACAACAGTCTATAAGTCCCGAACTGCTCTGCGTAAGCAAAGACTCCGTAATGAACTTTCTCCACGATGTACTCGACGAAACCATCGCACTTTTCCCGTCAAAATATATCAACATCGGCGGCGATGAAGCCATTTACGACCGTTGGAAAACATGTCCCCGATGCCAGGCACTCATGAAACGCGAAGGACTCAGTGAAGTGTCACAGCTACAAGGATGGCTCACCAACATCGTAGCCGGATGGATGAAGGAAAAAGGCCGCACGGTCGTGGGCTGGGAGGAAGTGTTTATGCGCGGAAAGGTCAGCACCCCCATCGTCGGCGTGATGTGGCACAACGTGGACGACACGCTGAAAGCCCGTGTCGAAGGACACCGGTCAATCATTGCTCCGGTGACGCACCTTTACTTTGACTTTCCTGAGCGCAAGGACAAGCGCGAGATAAAGGCAGCAACATGGATGCCGGCTGTACCCTTGAAGAAGACTTACGAAACACCATTGCTCGACTACAGTCTTGCCACGTCTTCAGTACTTGGCGTACAAGGCTGCTACTGGAGCGATCAGTTTATACACGGCACAGTATTACAAGAACTGCCGCAACTCGATGAAAACCGCTCCGAACGCTATGCGGAATATCTTATGTTTCCACGCCTCACTGCATTATCGGAATTGGGATGGACGCGCAAAGCTGACAGGAATTTCACCGACTACGAACGCCGCATGGCAACGCACTATCCGCGCCTCACTGTTGCCGGCATACACTATCGCCTGCCGGAGCCTGTAGTGGAGAAGAGTGAGAAAAATACTGATGGAACCTACAGCCTGACACTCGCCACTCCTGTTGCAGACGCTGCCATACACTACACTACAGATGGGTCAACCCCAACCTATCACTCACCTCGCTACAATGGCACCCCCATACGCGTAGCCAATCCGGAACAATTACGGGCCATTACGGTGATGTCACGCACACACGTGTCACTCCCCACACGATAATATACTTAATTTCCCTTTTCTATCTTAAGAAAATACATTCTCGTCTCAAGAAAGCAAGCGGGTTATCTGATCGGATAACCCGCTTGTTTTCTTGAGATAAAGACATTATCATATTTCATTCATTGACCAGACCATCTGCAAGAAAAAGTCTGAAACGGCTTTCTCAGTCACTTATCTCCTACGACACAAATACCTATAAGACGGTGACGATTTCTTCCATCGATTTTCTTTCAGAAAGATGTTTTGGAGTTTCGTTGACATAACCAAGCGGGATAATAGCAACGGGAAATACCTCGGCAGACATATGAAATAGTTCGGCAAACAAGTCCGGATTGAAATTACACACCCAGCAACTCCCCAGTCCGACTTCAGCCGCAGCCAAGCAGATATGTTCAGCAGCAATGGAAGCATCGACATCTGCATGATTCTTATTGTCAGATTTACGCACCCAAGCCACAGATTTATCCACACATACCACAAC
>CAJUDC010000204.1 GCA_910584955.1 uncultured Paraprevotella sp.
TGTTTGTCAAGGACTTGCATTTATAACAAGTAATTAAGCTGCGAATTTAAGGAAATATGAAGTCGAAATTTTATGTTGTTTTGCTTTTAGGCCTGCTTTTTTCTGTGAAGGCAAAGAGCCAGTATATAGCCGTTAAGAGTAATTTGCTTTACGACGCGATGGCCACGGTCAATCTAGGCGCGGAGTTGGCACTGGCTCCTAAGTGGACGTTGGATGTGTCGGGCAACTATAACGGCTGGACGATGTCGCATCAGCGCCGGTGGAAACATTGGATGGTGCAGCCCGAAGCCCGTTATTGGTTCTGCGATCGGTTTTCCGGACATTTTCTCGGTTTTCATGCCCACGGCGGACAGTTTAACTGGGGCGGTTTGAAGAATAGCATTTCCTTTTTAGGCACGGATGTGTCCCGTCTTTCCGACAGTCGTTTTCAAGGGTGGTTTGCCGGTGCCGGTCTCGGCTACGGGTATAGCTGGATCCTGAGCCGGCATTGGGGCGTTGAGGCTGAAATCGGTGTGGGATATTCTTATACGAGATACGACCGTTTTGAGTGTGCCGGCTGTGGTAAGAAAGCAGAGAAAGATAAAACACACCATTATGTGGGACCCACAAAAGCGGCTGTGAATCTGATTTATGTATTCTAACAATGGGGATGAAGCAGATGAAACGATATATTTTAATAGGATACGGGTTGATAACCGGAGCGTTGAGTTTTCAGGTTGAGGCGCAGGAAGCCGGCGACGGAGCCGTGCGGATTGTGAAAGAAGTGGCTGTGGAGCGACCGCAGATGACCCGTAACGGCGAGTTTATGGCGGTGGAAATGAAATTCTCCTTGGACGAGCTTCGGGTGGATGGCAATCGGGCCGTGTTGCTCACCCCCCGTATTGTGAAAGGAAAAGACTCGTTGGATTTGTCTTCCATCGGTATTTACGGTCGTCGGCGTTACTATTATTATGTGCGTAACGGCGAGAATATGCTTACCGGCGATGATGAGATGACATTTAAGGCTGCCGAGAAACCCGATACGCTGTCTTATCAGACGGTGGTGCCTTACCGCAAGTGGATGAACGGTTCGCGCCTGGTGCTCCGCAGGGAGGATTACGGATGTTGTCATACGCTGGTGGACGAACAGGAAGGTATGTTGATAAGGAAATTCGTTGCTCCGTCGGAGCTGGAGGGTTATATGCCGGCGCTGGCTTACGTATGCCCGGTGGAAAGTCCCGAAAAGAATTATTCACTTAAGAAATCGGCTTTCATCGACTTCCCGGTCAACAAAACGGTCATTTATCCCGATTATCGGGGCAACTATGCCGAGCTGAATAAGATTCAGAATACCATCGATTCTGTCAAGAGCGATCCCGATATACGTATCACTTCGCTTTCCATCCAGGGCTTTGCTTCGCCGGAGAGTCCGTTGGCGAACAACGAACGGCTGGCAGCCGGACGTACCGAGGCCTTGAAGGCGTATGTGATGAAGCTTTATCACTTCCCGTCTTCTTTCATACAGACTTCTTTTGTGGCGGAAGACTGGGCCGGTCTGCGGGCTTACGTTGAAAAGTCCAATCTGGAGCATCGCGACGACATTTTGGCGCTTATCGATGCCGATCTGCATCTGGACGATAAGGAAGCCCGTATAAAGAAAGCTTTCCCCGGCGAATATCAGTTCCTTTTGCAGCATTGTTATCCCGCACTCCGCCATTCGGACTACAAGATCAACTATAACGTTCGCAAGTATACGGATGTGGAGGAAATCAAGCGTATCATGAAGGAGAAACCGCAGAAGCTGAGCATGAGCGAGTTCTACCTGGCTGCGCAGAGCATGAAGCCCGGGAGCGACGAGTATAACGAGGTGTTCGAGATCGCTGTCCGTATGTATCCCGATAATGCCGTGGCCAATCTCAATGCGGCCAATACGGCCATGAGCCGGCGCAACCTGAAAGCCGCCGAAGCTTATTTGGCCAAAGCCGGCACTTCGCCGCAGGCGGTGTATGCACGGGGCGTTTTCGAATTACTTTCCGGGCGGGTGAAAGAGGCAAAGGCACTTTTTGAAGAGGCGCAACGCTTGGGTGTGCCCGAAGCGGTCGGATCGCTGAAGCAGCTCGAAGAGTGGGAGGAAGAGAACCAATAGTCAATTCAATAATAACTTTTTTATAATCAATTAAATTAGGAGAGTATGAAAATTAG
>CAJUDC010000205.1 GCA_910584955.1 uncultured Paraprevotella sp.
CCGGTATGGTCTAACTGATCGAAACATACGGCCAAAAATGTCGGTTTTTTGTCTTGAATATATGCTTCGGCCATACGGCATAACTCGTCCGGTTCCTTTTCGTAATTGAATGCTTGCGCGTGATGGCTGATGGCTAAGGTGTCTACCAGATACTTGATTCCGTCCCATTCATACATACAACCGGTTTCGGCTTTGGGCCGTTGTTCCTGTAAAAGAGAATATATGGTAGGAAAGATACCGTGTGCATTGACAGTCATGGAGGGGATTTCCGGTGTGCGTGATCCCCATTCCGTATACCCGTGTATCTCCGTTCCGGCTCCATTGAACATGGAAGCCCAGTTAATGGCCGAGGAAGAGGGCAGGACAGAACGCTTTTTCAATGTGTAACATCCGGTGTCCATCAAACTCCGGATGGCCGGAATTTGTGCTTTGGGTACGCTGTAAGCTCCCCATCCGTCGATTCCGATCAGAATAACATGCTTGGCTTTTTGGGCGCAGACCGATGCCGGATATAGCGCCCCCCAAAGAAGGGTTCCTACTATAATCAAAAGTTTTTTCATAAGTTGTTTTTATGCTTCTCGTTGCTGGAGTAATACTACATTTTCTACATGTTGGGTATGCGGGAACATATCAACCGGCTGTACGGCTGTTACCCGATATTTGGCGTTCAGAAGTTCTAAATCGCGTGCTTGTGTGGCCGGGTTGCAGCTGACGTAAACAATCTTTTGCGGCGCTGCAAACAGAATGGTATCGATAACATCCTTGTGCATACCGGCACGGGGAGGATCGGTGATAATCACATCCGGGCGGCCATACGTTTCGATAAACTCCTTGTTCAGAATATCTTTCATATCGCCTGCAAAAAACAGCGTATTTTCGATACCGTTCAATGTAGAGTTTACTTTGGCGTCCTCAATGGCGTCGGGCACATATTCGATACCGATGACACGACGCGCCCTGCGTGCTACAAAATTGGCAATGGTTCCCGTACCGGTGTATAAATCGTATACCAATTCGTTGCCTGTCAGGCCGGCAAATTCGCGGGTTACCTTATACAATTCATAAGCCTGTTCGGTATTGGTCTGGTAGAAACTTTTCGGTCCTACCTTGAATCGTAGTCCTTCCATCTCCAAGAAAATATGATCGTTTCCTTTGAATACAATAACTTCCAGATCACCGAATGTATCGTTGTATTTTTGATTGTTTACATATAATAAAGAGGTGATTTCCGGGAATCGGTCCCCTATATGCTGCAACAGAGCGAGTGCCTGACGCTTTTCTTCTTCCGTAACGATGCAGAACTGTACCAGAAGCATCCATTCGCCGGTATTGGAATTGCGGATCATCATGTTGCGTAATAAGCCGGAATGCTCTCGTTGATCGTAGAAAGAAATGCCGTTGTCATACGCATAATCTCTTATTGCATTACGAATCCGGTTGTGAAGGTCATCCATCAGCCAGCATTCTTCAATGGGCAGTATCTTGTCGAATGAGCCGGACGTATGGAATCCTACGGCATTTGTCTGTTCATATACCTTTCCTTCGGCTATTTCCTCTTTGGTGAGCCATCTTTTATTACAGCATCCGAATTCCAGTTTGTTGCGGTAACGGATGGTTTGTGCAGAGCCTATGATCGGACTTATTTCCGGTAGCTCCACCTTGCCGATGCGTGTCAGGTTGTCTGTTACTTGTTGCTGTTTGTACTTTATCTGGTCTTCGTAAGGAAGGCATTGCCATTTGCAGCCTCCGCATACGCCGAAATGCGGACAAAACGGAGTTGCCCTCCGCTGAGAATATGCGTGGAATTTTATCGCCACCGCCTCACCATAGCGGTGCTTTTTCCGCTGTATCTGCAAATCTACAATGTCGCCCGGCACTACGTAAGGTACAAAAATAACCATATCATCTACGCGTGCCAGCGCCTTGCCTTCGGCCGCCACATCGGTTATCTCAACATTCTCCAAAACAGGAAGTTCTTTTCGCTTTCGAGTCATATTTATATCAATCTCTTGTATTTTCCGCTATTTGTATGCAACAAAAGTAATAAAAAAATACCTAAAGTCAAAGTCGAAACGCAATTTTTCCATTGAGTAACCACCAATATATTTT
>CAJUDC010000206.1 GCA_910584955.1 uncultured Paraprevotella sp.
GGACGGACGAATCATGGACGGTATGCTGTCAGAGCATATGTGCGAGGCTTGGCTGGAGGCTTATCTTCTGACCGGACGCCACGGTTTCTTCGCTTCTTATGAAGCGTTTATCCGCGTTGTCGATTCGATGGCGGCACAGCATGCAAAATGGTTGAAGGTTACTAACCAGCTCTCATGGAGACAGCCGATTGCGTCACTGAACTTCATTCTGACTTCAAATGTATGGCAGCAGGACCACAACGGATTTACACATCAGGACCCTGGCTTCCTTGACCATCTGGCAAATAAAAAGGCTGATGTGGTACGCATGTATCTGCCGCCGGACGCCAACTGTCTGTTATCCTGCTTTGACCACTGTGTGAAGAGTAAAAATTATGTCAATGCCATTGTTGCCTCGAAACATCCGAGCAAGCAGTGGCTGACGATGGAGCAGGCGGTAAAACATTGTACGCAGGGAATTAGCGTATGGGAGTGGGCTTCCAACGACCAGAACGAAGAGCCGGATTTGGTTATGGCCTGCTGTGGCGATACGCCGACACTGGAGACGCTCGCCGCTGTCACTATTCTGCGCGATGCGATGCCGGATTTGAAGATTCGCGTTATCAATGTCGTTGATTTGTTTAAACTGGAATCAGACAGCAAACATCCGCACGGTCTTTCCGACCGCGAGTACGACGCCCTGTTTACGAAAGATACGCCGGTAGTCTTTGCGTTCCACGGCTATCCGACGCTGATTCATGAGTTGACATACGAGCGTGCGAACAAGAATGTTTCCGTTCATGGTTATCTGGAAGAAGGTACGATTACCACGCCGTTCGATATGCGTGTGCAGAATCAGATTGACCGCTTCAATTTAGTAAAAGATGCCATTATGCATTTACCACAGCTTGGCAACAAAGGTTCTTATCTCATCCAGCAGATGAATGATAAGCTTGTAGAACATAAGCAGTATATTGCCGAGTACGGTCAGGATTTACCGGAAATCCGCGACTGGGAGTGGCACACAAACTAAAAACTGTTAATGTAAAAATATATTGGGGGACTTCGTTTGCGAGGTCCCCTTTAAAGCATATGGAGTTTTGACGGGGGAGAAAGACATGAGTTCGGTTAAAATGGAAGCAATTGCCCATATTAGAAGTGATTTTCCTGAAAAGTTTGGGATTCCCAGACAGAGTGGGCTGGTAGATAAGTTGGAAGCGGTTGTCGTATTTGCTCCGCCGTATCGAAATGCGGATGCGCTTCGCGGTTTGGAGGGATATTCCCATATCTGGCTTTTGTGGGAATTTTCTGAAAATATCGGCAGGAACTGGTCGCCGACCGTGCGTCCTCCGCGTTTGGGAGGAAATGAACGTGTGGGCGTTTTTGCTACGCGTTCTCCCTTTCGGCCGAATCCCATTGGACTCTCGGCGGTTCGTCTTCTCGGAATTGAGAGACACAATCAGTGGGGAGTTGTTCTTCGGGTGGCGGGGGCCGATTTGCTCGATGGCACGCCGATATATGACATCAAACCGTATTTACCGCATATTGACAGCCATCCGCAGGCGGCAGGAGGATTTGCCGCGGAAGTAAAAGAATACCGCTTGCAGGTGGAATGTCCGCAACATATATTAGCAGAGCTGCCGCAGGAGAAACAGGAGGCTCTGCTGGAAGTTCTGGCAAATGACCCGCGTCCGGCGTATCACGACGAAGACAAGCGGGTTTATGGCATGAAGTTTGCCGGATATGAGGTGAAATTTCGGGTGGAAAATGGAATTGTGTATGTAACAAGCATTGTCAGAGAGGGAAATGGATAACGGTATTTGGCTTGACATTACAGGCAAAATTGCTATAATAAGAAAGTAAGGTTAAAATCCTATCAGGAAACTAGGGTTTAATAGAAATGGAGGATTCACGATGAGTGATGAGATGATATATTTGGACAATGCGGCGACTACGGCGATGAAGCCGGAAGTTTTCGAAGCGATGAAGCCGTATTTTA
>CAJUDC010000207.1 GCA_910584955.1 uncultured Paraprevotella sp.
TCATTACCGTCCGAAAAAGAAAGGAAGCTCCACAACTCCTTCCGCCCATGCCCCTCAAAACGATTAGAAGGGCCTCCCGGGAAGAAATTCTTATTAAAAAAGCATCCCGAAAAAAGAACGAATGCCGATAAACATTCGTTCTTTTTTCGGGATGCTTTATATAATGTATTATCTACCTATACAATGGTATTCAAATCCCTGCTCAGCCATTTCCGCTCCGTCATACAGATTGCGCCCGTCGATGATCAAAGAGCGTTTCATGGTTTTTCGCATGACGCCCCACGCCGGTAAGCGGAATTCTTTCCACTCCGTTACCAATAACAAAGCATCTGCATCCAGAAGAGCATCATACCGATCCCGGGCATAATAAACATCATCCCCCAGACGGCGCTTGCATTCAGCCATAGCTTCCGGATCGTATACACGAATATGACATCCCGCCGCTTTCAGCTTGTCAATCAGAATCAGTGCCGGAGCTTCCCGCATATCGTCCGTCTCCGGTTTGAATGCCAGTCCCCATAAAGCAATCGTGCACCCGGCCAGTTCACCGTTCAGAGCCTTGCTCAATTTCTCAAACAGAACGGACTTTTGTCTCTCGTTGACCTCCTCTACGGCTCTTAGCACTTTCATTTCATATCCGTTGTCTGCCGCTGTTTTGATCAAAGCCTTTACATCCTTCGGAAAACAGGAGCCGCCGTATCCGCAACCGGCATACAGAAATCTGCGTCCGATTCGGGTGTCCGACCCGATTCCGCTACGAACCATATTTATGTCTGCCCCTACCCGCTCACACAGATTGGCTATATCATTCATGAAACTGATACGGGTGGCCAGCATTGAGTTAGCGGCATATTTGGTCATCTCGGCCGAAGGAATGTCCATGAATATCACACGGAAATTATTAATGAGAAAAGGTTTGTAGAGCCTGGTCATCAGCGCTTTTGCCTTTTCACTTTCCACACCGACCACCACGCGGTCCGGGCTCATAAAATCAGGAATGGCACTCCCCTCTTTCAGGAATTCGGGATTAGAAGCCACATCGAACGGCAATTGTAATCCGCGCCGGTCCAGTTCTGCCTGAATCACCGCTTTCACCTTCTCGGCCGTACCTACAGGAACCGTACTCTTGGTAACCACCAATTTATATCCCGTCATGTGCTCGCCGATCGTACGCGCCACTTGGAGCACATAAGTAAGATCGGCGCTCCCGTCTTCGTCCGGCGGCGTGCCGACAGCGCTGAACACCACCTCCACGTCATTCAGGCAACTGCACAGATCCGTAGTGAAATGCAAGCGTTCCGCACTACAGTTGCGCAACACCATATCCTTCAGTCCCGGCTCATAAATAGGTATAATGCCTTGGCGAAGTTTGTCTATCTTATCGGGGTCTACGTCCACACATGTCACGTCTACCCCCATTTCGGCAAAGCACGTACCTGTCACCAGCCCTACGTATCCGGTGCCGACTATTGCAATCTTCATCTTATTATCTTGCTTTTATTGGTTTAATCGAACAGAACGGCATCGCTGAAGCCTACCCCCTTGACATCTTTGTCCGACAGTTTCATGTCTTCGGCTGCGATGGGCCATTGAATGGCCAGCTCCGGGTCGTCGAAACGGATGGAGCATTCCGACTGCGGCGCGTAGGCATTGTCCACTTTATACGTAAACACGGCGTCGTCGCTGAGTACAAGAAAACCGTGGGCAAAACCGCGCGGGATGAAAAGCTGACGCTTGTTGTCCTCGCTCAATTCCACCATTACATGCTGCCCGAAGGTAGGCGAACTCCGACGCAGGTCTACAGCCACGTCCACTACCGTCCCTTTGATTACGCGCACTAACTTAGCTTGGCTGCTATCGCCTTTCTGATAATGCAAACCGCGCAGTACACCGTAGGAAGAACGGGATTCGTTATCCTGCACAAAGTCCACCGCCCC
>CAJUDC010000208.1 GCA_910584955.1 uncultured Paraprevotella sp.
GAGTCTATAAAAATAAATTAGACAGCCGTAGACGTCCATGAATAGATACTTCAAAACACATACTATCTGGTATATTATTCCTTTATAAAGGATAAGGTAAAAATTTAATTCTATTTCCAGACACGGAAACATTTCCGGCGAAAAGCGGAAGTCGTTACCATATCATGGCGGTTATCTTTGTGAAATTTCAGATGGGATACATCATGGATTTATAATAAACACATTATTATGGAAACAAAATTTATCGAACAACTGGTGACAACCGCACCGGAATCACTGAGAGAAATAACCCATACGCTCCGTGTGGATGTGGAGGCACTGTTAAAGGCGAAAAGTACAAAAAAATTCCTTGTGCTGGAACCTTACTCCCATAACACGGAGCTGTGCCGCCATATCCTGCGGCAGATGGAACAACTGCCCGAACTGCCTTCGGTATCATGCAGGGAGTATCAGCCACTGTTGATGTTGCTCTCCCTCTCCAAAGAGGTGGAGATACAGAACGACCTGCTGCACCATTTCGTCGAGCCTTACCGGAAAGCGTACCGCACGCCGGAGATGCTTTATCTATGTGAGGTGCTGTATCGTACCGGTACGCCGCAACCCCTGTACAATATGTGCAACGAGGTGTGTGACTATTTCTTTGTGGAACGGCGCAAACAGATCAGCCGACAGTACACGCCCCTCACCGAGCTGGACTTCCAGTTTGCCGAGAAACGGTTGAAGCCATTGTTTACCGCCGTCTTCCGAATGAAGGTGAACCGCTACAGTTACCGAACGCACAGCGTAGAGGAACTTGCCGGAATGTTCTGCATGAGTGTTTCGACTTTCCGTGAGAGGTTCCGCAAGATTTATCATCGCTCCGCCAACAAGTGGCTCAAAGAGCAACGCATTGAACAGATACGGAGGGACTTGAAGTATTATTACGACCGTCCGCTGATGGAGATAGCCGAGAAGAACGGGTTCGTATCTGCCAACCGTTTCTGGGAGTTCTGCATGGAGCAGATGAAGCAAAGTCCGAGCGAGCTGCATAAAGACTTGTACGATGAATTGTGCAAGGAACGCCGTTAGTTCTATCTGGGCGAATAGCCATCGGTATTTTCGGCGAAAAGCGGAACAAGCATGTCAGGTAAAGCCCCTACATTGAAGCCATTTTCATACTTAAACGAAAAACATTATGAGATTATTCAATGTTACCCCTTATCTCCTGTTGCTGGGACAAGAGAACAGCAACGAGGAAACACTCTCGAAAGCCAATACAGAGTTTGTAAAGGAAGTGTATGAGCTGCAACGTGCGGAGAGCGACATCAGTATTGTCCTTTTCCAGCTGCAATACCTGAGTTGCAGGCTGGTCATCCTGCGTGAACATTACCGCACGACACAGAAGGAACATTTGATCTGTTACTCCTATATTATCGGCACGCTGACCTATCTGGAAGGGATGCAAGCCTACTGCAAGTTCGCCTATGAGATACACCCGGTCGGTCTGGTGAAAACAGCCGCACCGACGGGTGCCCCGCCGGTTATCTGGACTTCAGACGTTATCAACCTGATAGAGTTACTGTACGCCTGCCATGAACTGAAGCTGTTCAACGACGGCGATGTCACGCTGAAACGTGTAGTGGAACACGTGTGTGGGCTGCTGGGCATAGACGTGAAGAACGCCTCGAGCTACTACGCACGGATACGCAGGCGAAAGGCGGACGAACGAACCTACTTCATTGACCGCCTGCGTGAAGTGCTGCTCAAACGGATGGAAGAAGATGACGAGAAACATTACCGTAGCAGGTAAGCTGATTTCCGAAACAGACAAAATCCCCTGTAAACGAC
>CAJUDC010000209.1 GCA_910584955.1 uncultured Paraprevotella sp.
TTGTGCAACTTTTTCATTTGTAGATATTTAAAACTTTAATTCAACCAACGAGTATACTTATATTCTTAAAGACACTCCTTTGGGTGTGTTTGAGCAAAGCCCGAATCTGTTGTATAAAAATGCGCTGAACTATTTGCTATGGGACTTGCTGAATAACGAACGCATGATGCGCATGTTTGAGAATGAATTTAAAAACGGATCGAAAGCCTTCACTGCCGTTGAAATGATGGATATGATTCATCAACGCATCTTCGCCACCACGCTGAGTGGACAAAAAACAGATGTCATGACGCGTAATCTGCAAAAATCTTTCATCGACCTGCTGATCACAGCTGCCGCCGAACAGGAAGGGGTGAAAATAAACAAGCACCTGTACGAGCATCACTTCTTATTGGATGCCGCCGAACAGACCGCCTGCTCGAGATGCGCAACCGACAATGACGAACGTAGTGGTGCTGCCCGCATCATCGACTTGTCCAGCACTCAGGTAAATCGTGTAAGCGATGCCTTGAGCGTAAAAAGAGGAGAGCTTATTCGGGTTTTGAATCTATTGAGAAGCAAAAAAAATACCGGTGATCTGGCCACACGCTATCACTACAACGACATGATCTTACGCATCTGCACCGCTTTGGGTATGACAAAATAAACAAACAACACCGCTGAACATGAAAAGAATTATTTATAATCTGTTTCTCATTCTGATCTCAACAACCTGCGGATACGCACAAACCCGCACCATCACCGGACAGGTTCTTGATAAGAATGACAATGAACCACTTATCGGTGCTACGTTGACCACACCTACAAAAGGAAAACATGCAACACTCGGCGTAACAACCGACCTGGAAGGGAACTTCTCGCTACAGGTCCCTGAAAACGCCACCACACTGACATGCCGGTTCATCGGATACAAGACATTGAATCTGCCTCTGCAAAAAGCAAAAAGCCACTATACAATAAAAATGGAGCCGGAATCGAAAGAACTGAATGAATTCGTCGTCACCGGTTACCAGCAAATAGACCGTCGCAAACTGACGGCAGCCGTCACCACGGTTAAGATCTCCGACGAGAACATAGGTTCTGTACGCAATATCGACCAAGCGTTAGCCGGACAAATTGCAGGATTGGCCAGTGTTGCAACTACCGGCGCGCCCGGCGCACCTCTCAAACTGCGCATTCGTGGAACCGCTTCCATCAACGGAACGCAGGATCCTCTATGGGTATTGGACGGTATTCCTATGGACGGTACCGATATTCCTTCCATGGAGGATTTGCAAGACATTGACAATATCTATCAGACATCCATTGCCGGTATAAATCCATCTGACATAGAGAGTATCACTGTTTTGAAAGATGCAGCCGCTACCGCTATTTACGGTGCAAGGGCAGCCAATGGAGTGATTGTTATCACGACAAAGAAAGGAAAAGCCGGCAAGCCGAAAGTCAGTTTTTCAACAAAACTTACATATAGCCCTCGGACAAACATCGACCGGCTGAATCTGTTGAACGCCGCAGAGAAAGTAGACCTGGAACTGGATTTGCTACGTTCGGCTTATGACTTTCGGGAGAACAAAGGAGATGTTGCCCGCATCATATCCAAATACGGACTTACCGATGTATACAAGTCGGGAGGCTGGAACGCTCTCAATACGGAGGCACAAAACGAAATTTCCCGGTTGAA
>CAJUDC010000210.1 GCA_910584955.1 uncultured Paraprevotella sp.
ACGATGGAGGCACGGAACGGGTTCACGACATTGATCCAGCCGTCATTCCATTTCTTGTTATAATAGAACCGTGTCGGCAGATTTACAGAATATTCATTTTCAATCAAACGGATTTCTTGCATGAAACTTTCGTTCTCGTTATTGAATACATCGTCCATGAGATTCTGTTTGAGCAGACGGGAGATCCATACACCGGCAGCGAGTAGGCAGAGGTAACCGACGGTAAGAGTGAATATATAAAAGGCGGTGCGTGCCATTAACGGTATGGGCAGTCCGAGCAACCACCAGTTGAAAAAGAAGAGGACGAAACCAGCGAAAAGGGCTGTCCAGACATGCACCCATTTGATTTTTTCCTCCTTTACGCCTTTCGTCCCCAGACACGAGAGAGCAAGGAAGGTAACGGAGAAGAGTTTTGTCCAAAGGATGGAGCCGAACAACCCGGTCGTGCGCTGGAAGTTCAGCAGAATCCTGTCCACCACTCCGATATTGACGTTCCACTCCCGGATGGAGGGATAGCAGAACCAATAGATATTGACCACTACGAATAATACGCTGAGGGCACGCATAAAGTCCATGACTTTTGCCAGTCCACGAAGATCATCTTCTTGTGACATAATGTTGAATTTTTAAAAGTTATCGAATGAATGATTCTGTAATACGGGATCAGTCCTGACGACCGTAACGATGCTGGCGTTTCTTCTTGTCGGGTTTCAGGAGCTTGGGATGCCGGGGTACATAATTCAGTTCCGGCTCCATGCCGGAAAGCAACCCTCCCAAAACTTTCTCCCCGTTTTCGAGATCCACAACAGGAGGAACGGGTGACTGAAGTGGCGGCATGAGGTTTTGTGGCTGTTCCTGAAAGCGTCCGTTGAGCATGTTTGCCGAAAATTCCTTACCCAGACGTGAGCCGTTGAGCACGGTTCGGCTGCGATGATCTATAAAGGTAACGCCGTAAATCCTGCCGGTTTCGTTGCGGCGGAGAACCAAGTCTATCTGTTCTTTTGCCAAGCGGTCACGAAAATCCCGTTCGTCCACGGACCGGCGCAGAGCGTCAACCACTAACGGTCGAATCCGTTCACGGCACGGATCGGACTTGGCTTTTGCGGTGGCTTCCCGCATCTTCTTGTCCAGTTGCTCCGCTCCTGTCATTTTGCCCAGCCAGGAGGACTTGATGGGAGTGGCTACCGTTTCGCCGTTGTTGTCCAGAGCGGTATAGAGTATGCCGTGATAGGTGCGTCCGCCCATTTCCCCCTTTACTTCTTCCATACCTATATTATACAGGGAAAGCAAGGCACGGAACTCGCCCATTGTGTGGAAGCTGTAAAGTTTGAGCAGAGGTTTGACCGTGCGGGCAATCTGTCTTTTGATGTCCCCTTTGGCTGCATCTACCGGCTTCAGCTGCCACTCTTCACCTTTCTTTTGACCTTCCGCCGGATGAAGGCCGTATTTCTGCTCCAGAAATTCGGTAATCTCTTTGCTACGGCGATGCTCGAACTTGTCAGAAACTTTCCTGCCTTCACTATCGACACGCAGGGAAACGATGTGGATATGGTGCCGGTCGATCTCCTCGTGCTTGAAAACAAGATAGGGCTGGTTGCCATAACCGAGCCGTTGCATGTATTCCCTGCCGATTTCCGCCAGTTGCTCGTTGGTCAGTATGTCGTCGGGATGCGGATT
>CAJUDC010000211.1 GCA_910584955.1 uncultured Paraprevotella sp.
GATGATAGGTCCCTATTCGATTTCCCATCCCAGCGCACTGGCGCCCAATACGGCGGCTTTGGCATCGTCCAGCTGCGAAACCAGCATTTTGGCCTTACCCTTGTAGATGCAAAGCACATTTTCGTCGTATGCTTTGCGGATGGGGGTCATCAGCAAGTCGCCTGCTTTGGTCAGTCCGCCGAAGAAGATAAAGGCTTCGGGGCTGGAGAATGCGGCAAAGTTGGCGCAAGCCTCACCCAGCATGCGACCGGTGAATTCGAAAATGCCCTGTGCCACCTTGTCACCGCCTTCGGCTGCGATGGCAACATCGCGCGAAGTGATGTTTTCCGTGGGGATATTGCGCAGACTGGTGGGCACGTCGGAACTCGTAATCACCTCCTTGGCTGTGCGGGCCACACCGGTGGCCGAGCAATACGTTTCCAGGCAGCCTTTGCGACCGCAGCCGCATTCGCGGCCTTTGGCGTCTTTCACCATAATGACATGCCCCAGCTCGCCGGCAAATCCGTCGCTGCCGTAAACCAGTTGTCCGTTAATAACGATGCCGCTTCCCACACCGGTGCCCAATGTGATCATGATGAAGTTTTTCATGCCTTTTGCCACACCGTAGGTCATTTCACCGATGGCCGCCGCATTGGCGTCGTTTGTCAATACCACGGGAATGCCCAGTTTGTCCTTAAACATTTTGGCCAACGGAATCTGGCCGCCCCAAGGCAGGTTCGGCGCGAATTCGATGGTACCGGTATAAAAGTTCCCGTTGGGCGCTCCGATTCCCATCGCCTGAATGTTGTCGATGCCTCCTGCTTTTTCGATCAGCGGTTGCAGCGCGGCGCAGCAATTCTCCACATACGTTTGGATGTCTCCCTGCTCTCGGGTCTTTATTGCGGTGGAGTCTACGATGTTCCCTTTCTCGTCAACGATGCCGAATACCGAGTTTGTCCCCCCCAGATCCAGCCCTATTACGTAAGGCTTTTTTGCTTTTCCCATGTGATTGTTATGTTTAAAAATGATTCAGATCTTCTTCGATACGTTAAAGCAAAGATATATATTTACAATCGTATTACGAAGAAAAAAGCAAGAAATTGTATAAATCATAAAAAACAGGGGCGCTTTTTTTCGTTTTTCGCGAAAAAATGCGAATTTTGCAGGTTAGTATGTGGTTTGAACCTGTTAATACCCTGGATTTGGTTGTTAAAGGGCTTATCGTCGGTATTATGGCTTCCGCACCGATGGGTCCTGTAGGTGTTCTGTGTATACAACGTACGCTGAACAAAGGAAAATGGTATGGTTTTGTTACGGGGGTAGGAGCCGCTTTCAGTGACATTGTTTATGCGCTGATTACGGGGTTCGGCATGAGCTTCGTGGTGGAGTTTATCGAAGACAAGACGAACATGTTCTATATGCAGCTGGTGGGAAGCGTCCTGCTGTTTCTGTTCGGTGTCTATACCTATCGGAGCAATCCCGGACAGGCGATGCGTCCGGCTTCAAAGAACCGTGGCACGTTGATTCACAATATGGTGACGGGGTTCCTGGTGACATTCTCCAATCCGTTGATTATATTCTTGTTTGTGGCCCTCTTTGCCCGTTTCACCTTTGTCGTACCCGATCATCTTTTTCAGCAATCGCTGGGTTACGTGTCCGTTTTCATCGGCGCTTTGATATGGTGGTT
>CAJUDC010000212.1 GCA_910584955.1 uncultured Paraprevotella sp.
AACGAACCCGCAACCGGTCGTTCACACGTGCGGCATAATCCACCGGCAAATCGTTCATTTCATAAAGAGATTCCAACCGGATGGCGTACCGCTGGGCGATACTGTACATGGATTCGCCCGGTTGCACCACATGCGGTCGCCGCTTAAACATTTTATCGGCTTTCCGCTTTTTCTTTTCCAGATAAAGCACATCGCCCACCTTCGGAGTGTAAGTTTTGGGCAATTCATTATATTTCAATATCCGTCTGACGGATACCCCCGTCTCTTCGGAAATGGCTTTCAGATTGTCTCCGCTCTGCACGATCAAATAGTAATTATCGTTGTTACGGTATATTACATGATCGTTGATATAAAGCACATTACGCCCGTTTTCTCCGTGATACCGTTTTCCTCGGGACGACAAAGCCACTTTATCGAAATGCGACAGGTTGTAACGCTCCACAATGTCGATAAGCGAATAAGCATAACGGGGGTTGGTGGCATAGCCGCACCGTTTCAGTCCGTGGGCCCATCCTTTATAATCGTCTATCTTCAATTTGAACAACGAGGCATAGCGGGGCTGTTGCAGAAAAAGCGAATGATCTTCGTAAGAAGCCTCCGCATTTTTATATTTCCTGAACTTTTCTCCCGGCGCATCATCATCCTGACGGATATAAGGGCCGTTCCACCGTCCGTTGCACTTGATTCCGAAATGATTATTGGCCTCCCGCGCCAACCGGCTCTTCCCTGCCCCGCTCTCAAGCAATCCCTGCGCCAGAGTAATACTGGCCGGTATGCGGTAACGCAGCATCTGTTTGATGGCCATGTCCTTATACGTCCCTATATACTCCCAATAAGCGGTATTGCCGTTTTGGGCATTCAACGACAGAAACGGAAAGAACAACAGGCAGATAAAAGCAAGCGAAACGGGTCTCATACAATATTTCTTTGTCAATTTCAAGACGACAAAAATAGAGAATAATTCGATAAAACGGAAAATCCTGCCTATATTTGTGAGCGTTTTAACAATAATAAATCAAAGGTCATGAAAGAACTGATTCTCACCAGCAAATTCCAGATTTTTAGTTACGACGAACTGACAGAGCCCGACCGCGAACTAATCGATGCGGCCAAACGAGCCACCGAAACGGCATACGCTCCCTACTCCCGTTTCCGTGTAGGAGCGGCAGCCCGTCTGGAAGACGGCGTGATTGTGTGCGGAAGCAACCAGGAAAATGCAGCGTTTCCTTCCAGTCTGTGTGCGGAACGCACGGCCCTTTTCTACGCCAATGCCCACCATCCCGAGCAAGCGGTCACCACACTGGCCGTCGCCGCCTTCAGCAACGGGGCCTTTCTGAAAGCTCCCATCCCGCCGTGCGGAGCCTGCCGTCAGGTGATTCTAGGTGTGGAGGAACGCTACAAGGCTCCCGTCCGCATCCTGCTCTACGGCGAAGACGGAATTTATGTAACCGACAGCGTCAAAGCACTCCTCCCGTTACAGTTTGTTGGAGAAACGATGCTCTAGTACGAAAAAAATGCTTACCTTTGCACGCATTTTAATATTATTAAGGTATAACAAACTATGATAACCGTATCGAATCTGGCC
>CAJUDC010000213.1 GCA_910584955.1 uncultured Paraprevotella sp.
GAATGGGATAACAATACTGTCGGCACTGCCCGCATAGTCCGTATCAAAACCGTCTGTCCGCATACTCAACCCCCGGGTCTCCAGTTTATACCCCATCACCGGCACCGGTGAATAAGCGATTTCGTACCGGCGAAACATTCTGATTTGCTGCTCATAATCCTCATACCTCCACAGTTTCTCATCAAAAAGACAGGCTCGGGCCACATCGGCACGAAGCAGATAGGAGCCGGACCGCAATGCCACATCCATCAGATACAGAGCACGCACGGAGTCCGTCACCTTCCCCCGCTTGGGATATACGGAAAACACCCGTTCACCGTGCCCGTCATCCAAAGTAAAATTAGCCGCCGCTACCGGCACATTGAAATCCCGAACCAGCCGCAACAGCTCCGACAAACATACGGGAAGCAGATAATCATCCGCATCCAGAAAGAGGATATACATACCGCGAGCTTGCGCCACACCGTAATTCCGCGCGGAGGAGACACCTCCGTTTGCTTTCCGAAACAAACGAACGCGCTCATCCTGTTCCCGTGCCACAAGGTCCGGTCCGCCGTCTGTAGAACCGTCGTCCACCACAACGACCTCCCACGCCGCATGGCTCTGACGCTTCACCGAATCCAAAGCGCGCCTTATCGTATGCTCCTTATTATATAAAGGTATAATTACCGATACCAACTGTTCGTATGTCCTATCTGTATCTTCCGGTTGCACTGCACGCTGGCTGTTTATCCTTTCCATTATAACTTCACTTTCTCTGTACGGGCTTTCGACTCGTTGTGCAGCCGGTCCAGTGCCGTAACCACGTATGTGTACGAACGACTGCCGTCCTCGTAGGGCAATTTATAAAAAGTGTTCCCGGTAAGGGCCACTATGCAGTCGGTCCGTTCCAAATCCGTTTTCTCCCCCTTCATGAAACGATACACCACATACTGACGGGCCTTGTCCATCTCCTTGCGCGCTTTCGGCGCCTGCCAGAACAAGATGTATCCATCGGATGTCCAAATGGCTTTCAAACCCTTCACCCGCTTGGGCGCTTTATGGTCGATCCAAGGCATCAACGGCTGAAGAGCCGGATAACGATGATAATTCTTTTGCAGCATGGTAGCATAGTTTCCCTTATTGTCCACCACTGCTTTGGCATACCACTGGCAGCTGCCGTATATGCCCGGCAATGTACGCTGCAGGTGCATCTTACGCATTTGCTGGTGTACGGCAGGATTCTGCGGATCACTTTTTGCCACGGTCCGATCCACATCCTGTCCGATGAACAAGGGACGTTTGCCGGCATACCGGCTCCACCAGCGTATCAGCGTATCATAGTCGGCCGCCGGATGCCCTATCTCCCAATAAATTTGCGGAATATTATAGTCCACCCAACCTTCATCCACCCATCGCAATACGTCGGCATACAGATCGTCGTAATTCTGAAGCCCCCGGGTATCACTCCCCCGTTGCGGATCATTTTTCTTGTTGCGATAGATGCCGAACGGCGACACGCCGAATTTGGCCCAAGGCTTGACAGCCCGTATACTGTCGCGCATCTGCCGGATAAAGCGGTT
>CAJUDC010000214.1 GCA_910584955.1 uncultured Paraprevotella sp.
GAAGAACTCACGTTCGAGAAACTGTATGAAAAATCGCGCAAAGAGAAGAAAAACACTGAATTGCAACAAAAATTGCTAATCCGTGCACCCTATTTTATCGGTACGCAAAACGATTACAACCAGGAAAAATGGAAGGTGCGCATCGATGCCCTGTTCCCGGAATACCTCAAAACCAGGAAACTGGAAAACATGGTCAACCCCACCGACTTTGCCATCCTCTCCCTCTATCATCCCGAGATGGAAAAACAAGACGAAATATTCGATTTCGTAGTCAAAAACTACGACCGTTATTGTCAGGCAGTGGATAAAGAGACGGTACAGAACTACCTCATCGGACTTTACAACACGCATATCCTGCGCCTTTGCAGCACCGGCAAAACCGACTACAAGCAAGCCCTCGGGCGCATCGGTGACGACTTACAGGCCATCTATGCCGACATGCCCTTCGGCGACCTGACGGCGGTTGAAGCGGTGACCCTGCTGGCCGACAGTTATTTTAACCTGTTCCGTCGCAACCTGCCCCTCTTTTTTGAAAATATGGACAAGTATTTCGCAGGAGCCGGAAAAGCGTTGAGTATTAACGACTACACTCAGCCCATCGAAGACCTCTACGGTCTTTATCAAGGTAATCCGCCGGACAATGCCCGCCCCATGCTGATTCAATGGTTAGACCGTGCCCTGACATTCGACATGACCGCCCAACTGCGTGCCCGTCTGTTGATGTTGCTGGCGGAAAACCAGCAGAAAACCGGTGATTCGGCTAAAGCTAAACAAAGCCTCAACCAGGCCTTTATCGTTTGCGCCGGTATTCCGGAAGAAGCTGTAAAAGTGCAGTTACAGAATATGATTCGTGAAAAAATGAACAACCTATGAGAATCTTTTTCCTGACATTGCTGATCGTCTGTGCCCTTCGCCTGTCGGCGACGCCGGAAACACCCTTCCGCTACGGACGGTTGGAAAACGGACTGACCTATTATATCCGTGCTACGGGGGCATCCGCCGGGAAAGCCGACTTCTATTTAGTGCAGAACGTGGGGGCCCTGATGGAAGAAGACCATCAAAACGGGCTTGCCCATGTGCTCGAACACATGGCTTTCCATGCCACGGAAAATTTCCCGGAAGGCGTACCTGCCTTTCTGAAACGCCGGGGCATCCAGGATTTAAATGCCTACACAGGGGCCGATGAAACGGTCTACCACATCAACGGCGTCCCCACGGCCGACAACGGACTGGTAGATTCCTGCCTGCTCATTCTTCACGACTGGTCGGGCTTCCTGCAACTCCGAGCCGACGAAATGGAAATCGAGCGCAAAGTCATCCTTGAAGAACGCCGTCAAGGGATGGACCTTTCACAACGGATGCAAAGCCGGCTCAACGCTTACCTCTACAACCACAGCAAATACGCCACCCACGACGTTATCGGCACTCCGGAAGTCCTGAACCACTTCACCGCCGATGAAGTGCGCGCCTACTATCACGACTTTTACCGTCCCGACCAGCAGGCAGTCATTGTCCTCGGCGACATCAACCCTGAAGCGGTGGAGGCCGGGGTG